>CAXXOQ010000076.1:0-8237 GCA_963664185.2 Caldilineaceae bacterium
CTTCTGCAAACTGCCGGGATATGGGATCGCCTGCATCACCTGCCGTCCGGCAAGGCCCGGCAGGCCGATCTGGCACGGGTGCACTCGCCGATGCTGCTGGAGCGTCTGGCCCAGACCCCGGACCCGGGCGCGACGGCATGGCTGGACCGGGACACATACGCCAATGCGCACAGTTTTGCGGCGGCCCAGGTCGCGGCCGGCGGTGTGATCCAGGTGACGGCGGCCGTATGGCAAGGGGAGGCTGCGAATGGTCTCGCGCTGGTCCGGCCGCCCGGGCATCATGCCACGCCGGATCAGGCCATGGGCTTTTGTCTCCTGAACCATATTGCCGTGGCGGCCCGCTGGGCCCAGGCCTGTGCCGGAGCCGAACGGATCCTGATCTTCGATTTTGACGTGCACCACGGCAACGGCACCCAGGACGTTTTCTATGCCGATCCCGGGGTGCTTTTTGTCAGTCTGCACCAGAGTCCCCTGTACCCCATGACCGGCTACGAACATGAAACCGGCAGTGGCCCAGGCGCGGGTACAACCTGCAATGTGCCACTGCCTGCGGGTACCGGTGACACCGGCTACCGGCAGGCCATGGAGCAGATTGTGCTGCCTCTGGTCACGGATTTCGCACCGCAGCTGATTCTGGTGTCCGCCGGTTTCGACGGGCACTGGCAGGATCCCCTGGCCAACATGAATCTGACTTTGGCAGGCTATGCCTGGATCGTGCAGACGCTCCGGCAATGGAGCCAACGATTCTGTGATGGCAAGCTGGTGCTGGTGCTGGAAGGCGGTTACCAGCTGGAGGTACTGGCCCACTGCGTCCACAATACGGCCCGGATTCTGCTGGACCAGGACGAACTGCTGGATCCTTTCGGCGCCTCGGGCACCAGGGAAACCGATATCGCGCCCTTGCTGGGGCGTCTGGCCAGGCAATGGCATTTGGCATAGTCCCATGACGGGAGCGGAAGCCGCGGCGTCGGCATCGGAGCTGCCGGCAGGGGAAAACCGGCAGCTGTCGCTGACGGAGTGGATGGAAGTCCTGGATCTGCATCTGGCGGAAGGGCGTCTGGAAGCGGCTGCCATTGTCCTGCGCGGCCTGTTGGCCCAGCGGCCCCTGCATCTTCCGGCCTATGAGCGCGCCCTGTCCGTGACCTGGCAGATGGGCAGTTTCCGTGAGTGCGAGTCGATGGCCCTGCGCCTGCTCAGTGCCGATCCCCTGAATCTGGCGGCCTATACGGTGCTGGCTTCGCTGGCGGCACAGCGTACGGGACCCCGGAGTGAAAAGACGACCCGGCTGTGGCAGACGGTCTGGCACCTGAAACCGCTGGACCTGCAGATCCGCAAGCATTGGCTGGCGGTGAACGGGAATCTGGAGCTGGACCTGCCCGCCCTGGGGTTTCTCCGCATGTACGGCCGGCACTGGCCGGAAGCCGCGGCCCTGTTTGGGGAACTCAGCGCCCGCTTTCCCGAGCGGGAGGAATGGCGCCTGGCCTGGCTGATTTCCCTGTGGCGGGGCTATCAGCGGGAAGAAGCCTGGACGATGGCCCGATCTCTGGTGGATCGCAATCGGTATCTGCTGGCGTGCTGGCATATACTGTCTGTCGTGGGAGACCAGGCGGACCAGGCGATTGCCCAGACCTATATCACCATGCTGGATCCGGACGGTTCCCACACCCGGCAGATGCTGGGGTTTGAATTTGTACCAGCGGGGAGTACCGTACCCCAACTGGAGGCGCCAGCATCCAATGAGCTGCTGCTGCGCTGTCTGTATTTGCAGGAGTAACCAGGGAATGAAGGAAAGGACCTTTGTGATTCTGAAGCCGGACGCCGTGCAGCGGGGCCTGACCGGCGAAATTCTGGCCCGCTTTGAACGGCGGGGCCTGAAACTGGTGCAGTTGCGCCTGCAGCACGTGAGTGAAGCCCTGGCGCAGGAGCACTATGCGGTGCATCGGGAGCGGCCCTTTTTTGCGGACTTGATCGATTACATCACCAGTGCCCCCGTGGTCGCCCTGGTTCTGGAAGGCAACCATGCCATCCAGCTGGTGCGCGCCATGGTGGGAGCGACCAATCCGGCCGAGGCCACTCCCGGTTCCATCCGGGCCGATTTTGGGTCTGACATAGGACGCAATCTGGTCCATGCCAGCGATGGCCCGGACACTGCCGCGACCGAAATCGCGCTGTGGTTTGGTGACGATCTGGTGGCATGGGAACGTCCTCTCGACCCCTGGATTTGGGAGTGAAGCAGGGGCAGGAAGCGCATGAACAGTTTGGAATTGTCCCACAGCCTGGTGGATTGGCTGGAAGCGAAACAGGTATCCGACATCGTCTTGCTGGATATCCGCGAAAACTCCAGTATTGCCGACTATTTCCTGATCGGCACCGTGGTGAATGACCGCCATGCCCGGGCCATAGAGGAGGATATCCTGAGCGACTTTCGGCGGGAACAGAAAGTGCGCCCGCAGGGCATCGAGGGCCGGCCCGCCGATGGCAGTGGCTGGCACCTGATGGACTACGGCGACGTGGTCCTGCACCTCTTCACGCCCGAAAGCCGCGCCCATTACGAATTGGAAGAATTCTGGCAGAAGGCCCGCGTAGTCCTCAAGATGCAATAGGGTTCGGGCCCGGGCCATGCGGGCCGGATACACCCGGGCGGCACCGCCTGCCGGTGTGGTCCTGACACCGACACCTGCCGCGGGCGCCGCGAGTACGCGGGACTCTGCCTCACCGGGTCTGGTGCACTATGCCGCGGTCGGCATGCGCCGTGACCAGATCCGTGGCCATCTGCAGAAAGAGACCGTGTTCGACGATGCCGGCCCGGGCCGCAAGGGTTTGGGCCAGCCGGGCGGGATCCGCCAGCGGGCCGAAGTCTGCGTCCAGAATCAGGTTGCCCTGATCCGTCCGGTAGGGACTGCCATCTGCCGCCTGCCGGACCTGCACCTGGCGGGCGCCCTGGGCCTGCAGAAACCGGCGCTGGGTCTCCAGGCCGAAGGGCAGCACTTCTATGGGCAGGGCCCAGAGGGTACCCAGGCACGCGGACAGCTTGCTTGCATCCACCACGATGACAAGACGGGCGCTGGCCTGGGCCACAATCTTTTCCCGGGTCAGGAAACCGCCGCCGCCCTTGATGACATCCAGCCGGGGATCCACTTCGTCGGCCCCGTCTACACAAACATCAATGTGGGGATGGTGATCGAGATCGGTGAGCGGGATGCCCTGCCGGTGCGCGAACTGCCCTACGGATTTGGCACTGGGAATACCGACTATGTTGTCCAGGACTCCCTGTTGCAGGGCACGGCCCAGGGCGGCAATGAACAGGGCCGCGGTGCTGCCTCCACCCAGGCCCACGACCATGTCCGAAGCGATGAATTGCAGGGCAAACTGGGCGGCCTGCAGTTTCAGGTTGTCGGCAGCAGTCATAATGTGTTCTGGCTCCAGCAGTGAACAGGGCAGTCAGTCGGTGTCCAGAAAGCCCGGTACTTCCCGGAGCACGCGCTGGCTTTGGTCGAGCGTGGGGAAATGGCCACAATCGGGCAGTATGAGTACCTGGGCGTTCTCCAGATGGCGTCCCAGACGCTCCACCTGGCTGTAGTGTACATAGGGGTTCGAGTCCCCGTATACTACCAGGGAAGCCTGCCGGATGCGCCGGATCATCTCGGGATGATCCCAGAACAGGCTGTCGGGTTGCCCCCAGTGCAGCCAGCGGTGGAAGCAGGACTTGGCCGTCCTGGCCTGGAAGGTGCCGCGTGCCTGGTGGCAAACCGCCGCCGCCTGCTGTTTCTGCACGGTGCCCTGCACGTAGTAGCGACTCAGACTGGCCTGGAGAAATGGCCCGGACATCAGGTGGCCAATCAGGGGGCGCCGCCACCACTGGAGGCCACCGGGCAATTTCAGATCCGGATACAGGGACGGACTCAGCCAGATCAGCCGCTGCACACTGTGCGGATAGGCATGCACGAAACGCAACTGGACAAGGCACCCCAGGTCCTGGGCCATGAGATGGATGCGCGGCAGGGCCAGGGCCAGCCGGAACGCTTCCACGATTTCGGCCAGATGCTGGAAATCCAGTTCCGTACCGGTATCGGCATCACGGGCCACCGACCACAGATCCGGTGCCAAAATCTGCCAGTGGGCTGGCAAATGGGGGATCAGATGCGTCCAGAACTCTTTGGTGGCCAGCATGCCATGCAACAGCACCAGCGGGGTGCCGGCACTGTTCGCCGGACCTGAAGTGAGGAGTGATATGTCCCCCAGGTGGGTGGCAACAGTGCGTTCTTGCAGGATCACGATGACGATCGGGGATGGCGGAGACGGTCAAACCGGCGTCGGCGAGGCCAGCAGCGAGGCCAGTACCTCCTGAATGTCCAGGTCCTGTCTCTGCCGGTCCAGGTAATAGGCAACCTGTGTATATCCCACCTCCTGCAGCAGTTCCAGAGCCTGGGGAAACTGGTCTCCTACCCGTGAGGCGACATGAGCGTCCGCGCCCAGCACCACGGGGATACCCCTCTCATACATCATCTCCAGTTGGGTACGGCCCGGATTGAATTCCCGGATGTGCTTGTAGAGCCCCGAGGTGTTGAGTTCCATGGCAACGTCGGTCCGGGCGATCCGATCCAGGCTGTGGGCGAGGTCGGCTTCAATTTCTGCAAAGCTCCATTCCCGGTGCCGAAAATTCTTGATCAAATCCGGGTGGGAGAGGCAGTCAAAGAGTCCGGATTCCGCCGCTTCGGCCAGATGCCGGTAGTAGCCGCGCCGGAATTCCGTCACGTCGTCCTGCAGAAACGCGTCCCGGTAATAGTCCGCCTGTGGATGGACAGAGCCCAGGATGTAGGAAAAATCCTGGGAGGCATGCAGTTCTTCCAGCCAGGGCACAAAATCCGGCACAAAGTCACTTTCCAGGCCCAGCCGCACATCCAGGCGTCCCTGCCAGCGGTCCGCCGTGGCCATCACAAGGTCCACATACTCCTCCATTTGATCCGGCCGCATGCGCACATTCGGGTTGATACCATCGGGCAAGGGACAATGACAGGTGACGGTCATACCCTTAAGTCCCTGCTGGACCGCCACAGCTGCATATTCGTCCGGTGTGCCTTTTGCATGTTTGCACAGTTCGGTGTGCATGTGGGACTCGTACAGACAGGGGCTGAGCGCAAATGACATGGGTTCCGTCTCTCCTGTGGCAGGACAAGCTGTCTCCACGCTATGGTGGGGATGTTCCTGCAAGTCTAATGTTTTGCAGGCCCTGACACACAAATATGCGTGGGGCAAATTGAATCTGTTGTCTGCCCGGAAGCAGGGCGAATGGCCCTGATGGGTACCAGACGGGAGCGGATCTACCGGATGCCGCGGAAGACCTGTTGGCGGTGCCACGCCAGATGCCGGGATTCCGGTTCATTGCGGGATTGCCGGGGCAGGCGAATGATTTGGCCTTCATATTTCCGAAACCAGAAGTCCCAGGCTTCATTCTGGCCGTGCAGTTCGGTCGAGACCAGCAGTTCCAGTTCGTTGCTCAGGCCAATGCCGCCCCGGTCAAAGGCCTTGTGATGGATCACACACAACGCCAGGCCATTGGTCACTTCGTCCGGGCCGCCATTGGCGTGCCACCGGATATGTGCGGCTTCCAGCCCCATCAGCTGGTCGTCAATACGAATGTCATAACCGCAAATGGCACATCGGTATTCGTATGCCTGGATCACATTGACGCGAAACCGGGGATCCCGCGGTCTGACAATCTTGCTGGTTACCGTCTCGTGCAGGGCAAGGGGATGCTGAATCTCGTGCAGGTTCACCGCTTCCAGCAGATCCTGGTGAAAGCTTTCAGGGAAATGGCTTTCCAGCAGATACTCGGCGGCCTGTCGGAGCAGGCCTGGATTCGCCACCAGCAGATGGAATACTTCCTCCGGCAAGCCTCCCTTGACTTCACTGTTGTTCAACGTGTGGAGACGCAACTTTCCTGATCGATTCCGGTGGTGAGGTTGCAAACCCTGGATCTCCCACAAGCCATCCCCGGGCAGGCGCAGAAATGGCTGATCCGGGTGATGCGTTTTGCGGGGAGGCCCAAAGCGCTTCAGGAGTTCCCGCAACTCAAAAGCAATGTCCTGATAGGGGCGCAGGCGCGGATGCCCCTGGCGGAGATGTCCCAGCGCCAGAAGCAGCAAAAGGGGCTTATGCGGAGCTCGTTCCTGGCCCCGGCGCCAGATTTTGATGGAAGCGAGGAGCTGCAGGAAGCGTTGGGGAGTCATATGGGGGCACCGGTGACCCGACAGGAACCAGGGTCCAATGAAGTGTACATCGCAGACAACCATGCCCGCCTGTGCATGTTGGTCATGCCATCAGAAAACCAGCAAGTTTCCATGCCGACAACTGTGCCTTACTTCCACTGCAGGGCTACCCCGGTAAAGGTGTCCTTTGCGTTGAGCAGACCCAGATAGGCTTCCTCGATCTCGCGCGGTGCCAGGCGATGGGAGATCAGCGGCTCCAGCTGAATGCGTCCCTCCCGAACCCAGTCAAAGACCATGCGCTGTTTCTCGTATTGTGAAATGTCGGCATTGATCGCGGGATACATGGGGTATTGCCATTCAAAGGAACTCAGGACCCGGATGGAGCGGTAATGCACTTCACCCAGAAAATCGGTCAGGTTCCCTTCTACCGGTGCCCGGGGTGTGCCCAGGACGACGAGCTGGCCGAACCGGCGGGTCGCGGCCAAAGCCTGCATGCAGACCGCACTGTGGCCCACGGCCTCCACCACGATGGGAGCACCCTGGCCATCCGTCAGGTCCATGATTTGCGCCTGCACTTCCTCGGGACTCCCGCCTATGGTGACGCTGATGCCTACGCTGGCGGCCAGGTCGCGCCGGTGCTGGACCGGATCCACGGCGATCACGCGACAGCCGCGGGCCCGGAACATCTGGGCCGCCAGATTGCCCACAATACCCAGGCCGAACACCACGACCGTGGGGGTGCCGTGCAGGGTGGTGACAAGAATGGCGGTGGCGGCCACTCCGGCCATGCGCGAAGCCACCGCGATGTCCAGCGGCAGGTCGGCCGGGACAGGATAGACCAGCTTGCTTTGCTCATAGAAGGCATATTTTTCGTGGCGGGCATAGGTAAATACCCGATCCCCCACCTTGGCCCGGGTCACATCGGATCCCGTGTCCAGCACCGTACCGACATTCGCATACCCGGAACGCCACGGATAATGGCACCAGGTGCCTGCCTGCCATACCTGGGGCTCAATCCCGGTGAAATTGGCCAGTTCGGTACCGGCGCTGATGAAAGTCCAGTCCGTCTCAATCAGGAGTTGATTCTCGCCCAGGGCACCTGGATCAATGGTCTCCGTATCCAGCCTCACCTGATTTTGGGCTGGGACCAGGACAAAGGCATTTTCCATGTCGTTGCTCCTGCATTGACAGATGACAGGGTTTGGGCTGTCGGCGGGCCTGGTCCACGGCGCGGCCAACCGGGAAAGACCGGTCCGGGACTTTCCCGCGGGTTCCCTGCATGGTTATGGGTCTATCCAGTATAGAAGGAAATGCCTGCCAGTGCGGTTTCCGGATCCCGCCCGGGGATACACAGCGTCTGCATCAAGCCGGTGACCGGCCATGGTCATACAGGCCACATCCCTGCCCGCCATGGCCAGGGTGACAGGGGGCGGTGGCTGTGGAATTCTGTATGGTCAGGGGAAAGCATGGCCATCCCGTGTCACGGGTAGCGCAGCACCTGCTGTGGCGGCTGTCAGGTGGTGGCCTGGAATCCGGTTACCCGGGACCAGTAGCGGGCCGTCAGGCCAGGGGGACAGGAAAACGGCGATCCAGGGACACGTGGCCGCTGCCCTCATGCCTGCCTGGACCTGAGAGTGTATGGTGCCTGATTCAGCCCGCAGTCTGGACTGTGGCGGCAGTTCCGGATGGCGACAACCCCTATACTGTCACTGGCCGCGATTCTCATCCCGCGGCCCCGGCCCTGGCCTCCGGGCATTGCAAGGGGATCTCCGCGAAGAATTCCTGCATCTCCCATGGGATGCATGCGCTTCGTGGGAAACAGTGTGATCAGCAATCCTGTGCTGCCAAAGCGCAGGGTGGGGTTCCAGGCCACGATGTCGTTCCAGGTCAGGGAAAGGCCCAGGCCTTCCGTAAAAATCTCGTCGTCTGTCATGCCCAGAAAGTCATCCCAATCGTCGGGATTCAGGCAGCGGTCATGCGCCGTCCACGCCTTGTTGATGCGATCCAGGGCGTCCTGCCTGTCCACCG
>CAXXOQ010000077.1:0-5273 GCA_963664185.2 Caldilineaceae bacterium
AATGCGGATCAGGGCTTCTTCGTCATCAAACATCTGGGTGGCGACTTCCCGCGCCAATTCCGATTTGCCCACACCGGTGGGCCCCAGGAACAGGAATACCCCGATGGGACGTCGGGGATCCTTCAGACCGCTGCGCGCGCGGCGCAAGGCGTCACAGACGGCGCCAATGGCATCATCCTGGCCTACAATCCGTTCCTTGATGGCGTCTTCCAGGTGCAGCAGCTTTTCCGTTTCTGTTTCCAGCAGGGCGCGCACGGGAATGCCGGTCCAGGCCTGGACGATATCCGCAATGTCCTTTTCCTCGACCGTCTCGTTCAATTCCGCTTCCTTTTGCCAGGTGTCATGTTCGGCCTGGTATTCCCCTTCCAGCCGGGAGCGTTCGGTCTTGTGGGCAGCGGCTTCCTCGTAGTTGCGCTGGCTCCAGGCGGCTTCTTCAAGACGCAAGAGCCGATCAATGGCGCCTTTCTTTTCCTTCAGATCCGGTGGCAGCAGGTGGAGAGCCACCCGCAGCTTGGCTGCCGCTTCGTCAATGAGATCGATCGCCTTGTCCGGCAATTGCCGATCCTGGATGTAGCGCTGGCTCAGCTTGACGGCAGCCTCCAGGGCTTCGTTCGTGTAATGTACACTGTGGTGGTCGGCATACCGATCCCGAACGCCCTGCAGGATGGCCACGGATTCCTCGTAGTTGGGCTCCTCCACGAAAATGGAGGCGAAGCGTCGCTCCAGGGCACTGTCCTTCTCAATGGTCTGGCGGTACTCGTCCAGGGTCGTGGCACCAATGAACTGGAGTTCGCCACGGGCCAGCGGCGGTTTCAGCATGTTGCTGGCGTCCAGGCCACCGGGAGCATTGCCCGCGCCTACCAGGGTATGCAGCTCGTCCAGGAACAGAATAACCTCGCCCTGGCTGTCGATAACCTCATCCAGAGAGTTCTTGAGGCGTTCCTCGAATTCGCCCCGGAAACGTGTACCGGCAACCATGGCGCCCATGTCCAGGGCGAAGACCCGCTTGTTCAGCAGCGGTTCGGGGACATCCCGGTTGACGATGCGTTGCGCCAGCCCTTCCACGATCGCGGTCTTGCCCACCCCGGCTTCCCCGATCAGGACCGGATTGTTCTTGGTGCGGCGGCTCAGGATCTGGAGCACGCGCAGAATTTCCTGATCCCGGCCGATGACGGGATCCACTTTCCCGTCCTCTGCCATTTGGGTAAGATCGCGGCTGTACTGACTCAGGGTCTTGTAGCGGTTGGCAGCGGGACCGTTCGTCTCGCGGTCCTGGGCCGATACCGCCGCCATGGCTTCGTCCATCCGGATCACGCTGACACCCGCCCGGGCCAGAATGGTGGCGGCATCCGAAGAGCCCACCTGCACGATGGCCTGCAGGAAATGTGCCGTCGTGATTTCCTGCGCGCTGGCCAGTTCCTTGGCCTTGTTGATGACCTTCTGCAGGTTGGGAGTCAACTGAATCTGGATCTGTGTGGATTGGCCAAAAGACGTCCGTCCCGCGGCGCGGGTCTTTTCCAGCTCAATCTCCAGTTCGTTCTGAATCTGCTTGCGGTCAACATCCAGATGACTGAGCACGCGCTGGGCCGATGTATCTTTCTGTGTGACCAGGGCCAGCAGCAGGTGCTCCACATCCACTTGGCTGTGGCGGTACTGCGGCATCATTTCAATGGCGCTGCGGGCTGCTTCCTGGGCGTTGGAACTGAAATTCTGGAATTTCATAGCGTACTCATTGGCTGTTTTGCGGGTATCCTGTCTTGGTGTACAGGCTATTGGCATTGTAGATCGGGGCGGGACGGATGGCACGCCGGAATACAGGGTTCTAACGAAGTTCTAAGCTTGGTTGTGTACAGAGAGAGGTTTGGGCAACCGCATTCCCCGAACCCGTCTGACCAGGCCGCCAAGGCGATCCCGTCTCCGGCTGGATGGTGGCAGAGCACATGTCCGATGGTCAGGGAGGCAACGGAAACCGCGCCATGAGGAGACCGGTCCCTGAGTGTAATACAGGCAGGCCTGGGCATACCTGCTCTGTCGGTCGTCGGTTGCGGAGACCCTCCTGCAAGGGCGGTGGGTAACCAGGGCCCTTGTACACCCATGCCGGAGGCACGACCTGCAGTACCGGTTGCGACGCATGCGGGACACCACAGGGAGCCCCGTGCAGGCGGGTAGCCACCAGCTGCCGGCACGGGCCCATGGAAGCCATGGGATGGCGGATGCGAAGGCTGGTCTCATCTTCATGGTCTGCCATCCAGACTGTATAATGATACAATTATAGTTTTCAAACCAGAGAGGAAGTAATGCTGTGTAGGGAATGCTGATCATGCGGCAATCAGCCCTGAGGCCGGGCTTCAGGGTCTCCACGGGACAATACCAGGCAAAGATGAATATTACAATATAATTGTAGTACTATAGAGGCAACGACATTGCCGCATGGCTGCTCTTGCAAGGTCTGGTTATCCCTGGAAGGGGAATTCTGCCTACGGCGTGGACTTTCCACATCACCAAAGGCGTCCTGCCATAAGAGAGAAGCCGTGTGACCCCGAGCTCCCGCTGTTCTGTGCCATGCGCCCCCGCGACCGGTTGCCCGTGGCCGCGCATGGCGGGTATCCCTGCAGACTCCCACCGGTCCCGAACCCTGTCAGGGGCTGTGGCAGCTTCTTGACAGTTTGATTCTGGCCGAGTGGTCCCGGCATCCTCTTCACCCCCTCCCACCACCGCACGGTCCGTTCCCGTCCGGCTGCAGAGAAAGGATTGCCGGGCGCAGGAAGTGCCCCCTCTGGGGCACTATGGTCCTGATGTCTGCCGGATCTGGCATGACCATCCTGGCTGGCCGGAAGAGACAGGGGCGAGTTCGTCAGCCGGATCCTGGAATCCTCCCCACCACAGGCAGAGAGCGTACGATCGTGGACGGAGACCGTGGCCATGGCTCCATCCATACAGATCAGTTTGACGCAGGATGCAGGGCCCCAAACAATCCCGGCGGGCAATGACGTACCGGGTTTGTCCACGGCCAGTGACCCATGCCAAGGTTCCGGATGTGCGCGGTTGACACAAGCACCTGAAGTGCTAGGATTCCCGCTGACAAATGCCTTGGGTCTGACTGCTCCCACGTGCCTTTCCCGTTTGCCTGAACGGATGGCCGCGGTGTTGCCTGCAGATCCACCCATCAGGAGTTTCCCGCCATGCCGCCGCTTCAGGACCGACTCAAACTGTCAAGGCGGGTCCTGATCAAAGCAGGGGCCTTGACCCTTGGCCAGACTGTGCTTGCTGCCTGTGTGCCACCGACGCCTCCCAGCCCGGTAGCGGAGTCGCAGTTTCCCCAGGTACAGACGAATCAGACGGCAGACATCATTTTGCGCCAGATGGGTTCCACCATTTCGCTGGGTGGACTACCCGGTGTGGAGGAAATCGCCAAACAGGTCAAGGCGGATCTCGGGTTTACGCTGGAACTCACAGCCCGGACACCCGGGGAATCCATCCAGCAGGCCATCACGCAACCGGACGCCTATGATATTTGGGACAGCGAGTACTTCAATCTGCCGCTGGCCATAAGATCAGGGGCTCTGCAAGGCCTGGACGTAACCCGGATGGCTGAATTTGACCGGATTGTCCCAATTTTTACCACTGGCAAACTGACAGATACGGCCGCCATGGCTCAGGGAACTGCACCGCACAAGGTCATGTTCCTGCCCCAGCAGTATGCCACATCCTTTGCCACCAGCCCGACCAATTGGGCCACCATGATACCCACCATCTACAATGCGGACACTTTGGGTTACCGACCGGATCTGGTGGAAGAGACGCCAGTCTCCTGGGCAGCGCTTTTCGCTCCCGCATACAGGGGACAAACCGCCATCATGGATATTCCCTCCATTGGGATCGTGGATGCCGCCATGGGAGTTGAGGCTGTCGGCCTGATGGAGTTTGGGGACAAAGGGAACATGACCACAGAGGAACTGGATCGGATTATCGCCATCCTCAAGGAGCAAAAGGCGCTGGGCCAGTTCCATTCTTTCTGGAAGACCCGGGAAGAGTCCGCAGATTTGATGGCTTCGGGGGCGGTGGTATTGCAATCCATGTGGGTGGCGGCCGTGATCGATGTGAGACAGCGAGGATTTCCCTGCCTTTATCCTGCGCTCAGGGAAGGCTATCGGGCGTGGGGCAGTGGTCTGGGCATCTCGGCGGCTGTCGAAGGCCTCAAACTGGATGCCACCTATGACTACCTGAACTGGTGGCTGTCCGGTTTCGCCGGCGGCTTTTTCGGTCGCGAGGGTTATTACTGTGCTATCCCGGAAAATGCCCGCAATTTCATGTCCCCGAATGAATGGGAATTCTGGTATGAAGGCAAGCCAGCCACAGAGCCGATTATAGATCCCCTGGGCACGGAGCTAAGTCCCGCCGGTGCCACACGTGATGGTGGCAGTTTCTGGCAACGCATGGGGCATGCCGTGGTTTGGAATTCGGTAATGGATGAACAGGATTATCTGGTACAGAAATGGCATGAGTTGCATGCTGCCTGAAGTGGAAGAGCCGGATGGCAGATCCCTGCACCGACTCATCCCCACCCCATTGTGCCAGGAACATGGGGGTTGATCCCGGATCCTGATTGGGGTGAGACGCCTGTGTTCTGTTGACAGAAAACAGGATCCACGGTTCCCGGGTTTATGGCCAGACGCCTATCCTCCAGACTTGACAAGAGACATAGCTGACTACACCGGGACCCTTGCCGTGGTGCCCAGCAGGCAGGGCTGGGGCCAAAGAACTGCGCCCAGGGCAGAACTTGGGGCCACGGCCAGCGGCACGTTATCCCATGGGCATCGCGTTGCTGTAAGTCGCCGGTGCAAAGCCGGAAGCATCCCAGGTCTGCGTCAAGCATTCAGCAGGCAGTGACGAAGCGGTGCAGTGTCTTGAGCGTGTTTTCCAGCACACTGACCCGCAGGATTTCGTAGCCGTGGCTGTTTTCCCGCACACATCCAAACACGAGAGCCCGTTCGGCGAGACCGGAGGTATATACCATGCTGGCATCACTGGCGGCGCGTTCATACACGACGCTCTGTACCTCAACCCCCACTTCCTGCCCTGCCGTCCGCAAATCCTTCATCAGGGCGAAATCATAATGTCCCAGGGCATCCTTGCTCCAGGTAGCAGGACGATGGTCCATCTTGAGCGGAGTCCCGGGGGGCATGGGAGCGCCATCAATGGCAATAAAGGCTTCCGGCTGCAGGCGCCGTGCCAGATTCTTGGCGCCAAACCCACCGATTTCCTCGTTATGG
>CAXXOQ010000078.1:0-9378 GCA_963664185.2 Caldilineaceae bacterium
GCCCAACCCCATGGCATATCCCCCGCCGCCGTGAGGCAATCATTGCGGGACTACTACCACGGTTATCGCTTCTATCGGTATGGGGGAGAAGCCGTCTACAACCCCTTTACCCTGACTTCCTGCCTCAGTCACTTTCTGGTAAACGACCGCGCATTGCCCAAGGACGGACATTGGCCCAATACCTGGTCGCGTTCAGGCACTCCACAGTTTCTGGTCCGCTTGCTGCGCCAATATCCTGAGAGCCTTCGTTCCTCTTCCATTCCGGCATCCGATCTGCTTGACGACACTTACAGCCTGGAGAACATCCCGTATGAAGCCCTGATGTTCCAGACGGGCTATTACACCGTGAAAGCGGAAACTCGGGATGGCGAATTTGTCTTGGACTATCCCAACGAGGAGGTGCGCCGCACGTACACCCAAGCCCTGTGGCGCGAGTACGCCGGCGGAAAACGATTTCCCGGGCACTCTGTGCTGGCACAACTGTACGCATCTCTCCAGGACAGGGATTACGCTGCCTTTTGCCTGCTTCTGGAAACACTGCTGGCAGACATGCCGGGGGAGAAGATGACAGCGGAAAGTGACTGTCACATTGTCCTGCATGTCCTGTGCCAGGCGTTACAGATAGAATTCGCTTCCGAGCGCCATGTGTGGGGAGGACGCCCGGACCTGGTTGTCCAGTTCCAGGATCATGTGTGTCTGTTTGAACTGAAACACGACAGAACTGCCCAGGAGGCCCTGCAGCAGATAGAGACGAAAGGCTATTTCAAGGCGTACCGGCTACCGCACATCCCGGAAATTGTATGCGTTGGGCTGAATGTGCGGAAGCAGGACACCACGGTGGAATGGGATACGTTTACACGGAGCGCCCCGTGGATACCCGACACGGAACAGGGGACATAGCCCAGGCCGCGAAACCCGATCTCCCTACGCCGGAAAGGGCACCAGGTTCCGACGGTTGGAGGACAGCGGCGATGGGCCCTGGTGTGGCGGATGCCAACTGACGGTCTGGTCTAATACCCCAGCTGTTTGTCTACCTGGTTGCGGAGGGGACGGCCCTCGTTATAGCGCTTGAGGTTGTCCAGAAGGACTTCGGTCGCCCGCAAACCGTAACTCTGGCCTGCCCGGAATAGTGGGAGGTGATAATGACATTTTCCATATCCCAGAGCGGAGAGTCCGACGGGTTGGGTTCCTCATAGGTGACATCCAGGCCTGCACCGCGTATCTGTCCGCTGCGCAGCGCCTCAATCAGCGCGGGTTCATCGACCACCTTCCCGCGGCCAATGTTGATGAAGTAGGCACTCTCCTGCATGGCCTGGAACTGCTCGCGGCCAATCATCTCATGTGTTTCGGGGGTATGCGGGGCACAGGCCACCACCCAGTCCGCCTGGGCAAAGGCTTCCCCCATCTGATGCGGGCCGTAGACGGCTTCCACACCCTGGGGACCCTCAAATCCATGATGTCGGCGGACCGCTATGACCCGCATGTCCATTGCCTGTGCCGTAAGGGCCACACGACTGCCAATGCTGCCCACACCCACCAGGCACATGGTGGAACCGGCCACTTCCTGGACATCGGCCTGATCGTGCTTGCGCCAGTCATGATCCCGCTGGATGCGGATAGCGACATGTATATTGCGCGCCAGCGTCAGAATCAGGGAAAAGATATGCTCCGTGATGGAAATGGCATGGATCCCCGATACATTCGTCAGCTGAAAGTCCATATCCCGGGTTTCCGGGTGCCGCATCAACAGGGCATCAGCCCCCGCCGAAAAGAGCTGTACCCACCGGCAGTTTTCCGCGCCGAAAAGCACCTCTGCCGACGGATGTCCCGCGATGATTTCAATCTCGTCCAGGCGGGGCTTGATCGTGTCGGGATCGGTGGAAATGATGAGATCGAGGGGCTGGGCGGCTTCCTGGAGCCGCGCCATCAGGGCCTCGTCCATGTGCTGGATGCGTTGATGTAGAAGAATGGCACTCATGTGGGTTTCTCGATTTGCATGGGACCTGTGCGGGAACAAACAATCCCGGACCTCTGCCTGAAGGAGAGAGGACTGCCTTTGTCACTGCCAGATTGCAGCCATTTGAAAAACTGAAATCAGGCAATGCGTGTTTTTGGATTTGTTCGTGCCTAATCTTACGGACAATTCATCAATCTGGCAAACGAACCTGTCCTAGGGTCTGCCCGATCCCGGTGCTGCCCATCTGGGGATAGCATTGCGGGAATCTCAACATGAGTTGGATGTGTCCAGGCCATGGGTCCCGCCTGCGTGTGGCCATATTCCCCGCTGCATAGTTCCCCTTATGCCTGAAAGATGTTCTCCCGGTGATAGGCAAGAAAGTTCAGGTCTGGCCCGAATTTCTCCGGTGCAGCAATCTGCTGTCCTTCATAGGAAGCGATAGCTCTGGCAAAGAAGACGTCATCCACTGGAGCGTGTTTATCGGAAACGCGGACAGTCAGGTCGTCATTGATGGTAATGAGGCCGGCATCAAAGGCTTTGTCATGCAATGCGGACAACAACAGGCCATTGTGGGGATTTGTTCTGTTGAGCTTGTCAACGCGCCATGGCACAATATGGCTTGCTACCAGCAAGGCAGGCGGTGACAGCCCGGAAATACAACACCGTTCGTTGTAGGCACTCAATACCGCTGACCGAAAAAAGGCTTGGCCAACGCGTATCTTCCTTTGTGCCATACGCTCTTCTCCCACACGGTTGTCCCAGTCATCTATGTTGGGGATGTTATCTGCTTCGGGCGCAAGTTCCGCCAGGGCCTTTGCTGATGTTGCAGCAAACTTTTCCCAACCGCTGTGCATTTCATCCCACATGGCCCGGTCGTTAGCAGAAGCTCCGGTTAATCCCTTGCGTCCTGTGGACGTAAGGGCCGGATCGAGACTAGCGATGTTGGAGAGCTTCATGGCCAACGCGGATGGGGTTCTCCCAATGGCTGCCGCAACCTGGATAATCTCGGGATTTCGATGATGCAACCTGCCAAACGGCAGCCGGCAATACAAGGCGAAAGCCACCAGCAATTGCTTTCGCGTCCAAACAGATCTTACAGATGCCACAGATTATCTCTTCCCAACATGCCTTCAGGGGACGGTGTTGCCAAAGGAAATGGAAACTGAATGGTACCAAAACACCAGGACCTGATTCCACTGTTGCTACGGGTGTAATGTGCTTGAGAAAAAGCAGATGCACAGCATATACCCTCCATATGGCATTTGGAGGCGCTTTCTCAAACTGGATTGCTGTTGATAGAAGGCACGGAACTGCTCAAGGTGCTGCAACGTCTTCAGGCCTTTGTCCAAGAGCCCTCTCCGGCAGATGAGGTCTTCCTGGCGCTCGACCGTGCCACACCTGCAACGTGAAGTGGGCGAAATTGTCCGTTTTGATTAAAGGATCCCATGCAACTTCGGCGCAATGCCTAACGCGTGCTGCTGACCTGTGCCCGAGACGTAACATTGGTTTTCGTCCCCTTTGGATCACAGGAACCATGCCGGCTCATTACGTCTGGGCATGGACTCCGGGGTACTGCCTCAGGGAAGGCAAGTCACCTTCCCATAAGGGGAAGAGTACCCGTGAAGCTTCCTTTGACGTTTTGGGAAAGGGCATTGGAGGTACTGGCACCGCGACACTTGGCGGTAATGCAAGACCAGAGTGCCGTGGCAGATATCTCACCCAGGCTTTCGGTTCTCCGGCAACTCGATGTATCGGACCCCTGATCAGAGGACAACCGTCCTGATGGCAGTCTCTGGTATCAGGCAACAGGTTCCGCGGAGGCGTCCCGGGTTGGTATCGCCCACCGCCGCAACACAGCCTCTCGACCGGGCGGCCAGGCATCCTTGTCAGTCAGGGGTTTCCCTACCGGCTCCTTCGGACTATATCCCTGGCATATCCACGCATCCACCTGGCGGCCAGTGGTATGCAAGGCCAGACCCAGATACAGGCGGCAAATCCGGGGCACAGCCTGCACATACCCCTGGTTCCGGAACTGTCGCTGGCCCGCATGGATAGAGGTCGAGGTGCCCGTCTTGAATTCCAGGGCGAGGGCGATGTCATCCCACACGAGAGTGGCATCCGCATCGCCAAACTGACTGGACTTTTCCATTTCATGATAGCGGCCCCAGCCGCGGGATAGCAGCAGGGCCATGTTCAAAGCCAGATTGCAGGCACTGTGACTTTTTCCGGGAAAGTACTGATGCGGAAACAAGCGCAACAGGGCATTGAATTGATCCATCATGCGTGGAATATCCAGCTCCAGGAGAGCTTCCACCATGCCCTCCTGGAGTTGGGGGCCTCGTTGCCTGTCTGCGGGAGCCAGCCAATGGTCCAGAAAGATCCCGCGGAGATACGTGGTGATTTCCCGATTGGGCAGGGTCAGCGCCCCGGTGGGAGTCAGGGTGAGATAGCCTGTCTGGTACAGCAGGCGCTCCAGTTGGTCCGGTTCCCACTGGGCCAGTATGGCTTCGGGGGAGGCACCGGACTGGAGATTGTCCAGCCAGCCGAGGGACAGGTCGTGGTTCTTGTGGGAGGTTGGCCGCAACAGAGCCAGGGCTGCCCGGTCATTGGGTTCCCGTGGGTGTCCGGGAGCCTGCAGCATCTGTTCTACTACTCCCAGGTGTCCTGCCTGGGCCCAATACTCTCCGATAGCCCCGACTGCCAGGCTCCGCATGATGGCAAAGGGGTTGTAGAGGGTTTCCGTTGTGTCTGTGGTAAACCGGTACCCGTTGTACCACTCGCGCCATGCTGCACGGGACACCGTGGGCCATCTCGTCCGGGGAGACTCTGCGGGTACCTGGTCCTGCACCCGTTCCCACAGAACATCCAGTTCGGTGTCCGTGAACCCGATTAGGTCATGGAAGCGGGGCTCTTCCGATTGGTCCACAACCTGGTTGAGTGTGGACCACATGCCCGTCTTCACAAACCGCGTCACACCGGTCATGACCAGGGTCTCAATCTCGGCTCCCAGAGCCTTGAAAATTCCATAGAATTCGGCCAGATCCTGTCGAATCACCGGCCCTTGGGGACTGTGCATCCGATTCAGGATGGGCGCGTCGTATTCATCCACCAGGACCACGATACCGGGGATGTCCTGTACTTCTGTAGCCTGTTGGCGCAAAGTGACAATCAGGCTGGCCAGGGACTGGGCCGGGTTTGCCGGGTCGTGGTCATAAAGGCCTCGCATGTGCAATTGGGTGGCCGTCATAGTCACCAAATTGTTCAGGGCCGGGATGAGGCTGTCTTGCCACGTTCCCAACATCAGCATGTCCAGACGCAGGACGACTCGCTCTGGCCAGTGCCATATTCCCTCCCGGATCACGTCCAGTTCCGGACGAATCCCATCTCTCCGGAACAGATCCCGATTCCCACTGTACATGGCCTCAATCGTGGACAGCAGCAGACTCTTGCCGAATCGACGGGGTCGTGTGAACAGCTGGTATTTTTCTTCAAGCAGAAAATCCACTACCCGGGAGGTCTTGTCTACATATAGCCGATTGTGCCGGCGCAGGGACCGGAAGTCATTGTCTGTGGTTACTATGGTTACGGGTTGGTGTATGGGGATGGGGCCAAGCTGCAAATCGTTCATCAAGGTTGGGCCTTAGTCCCCCACCTGGTTGTGATGAATTCTTCCGGTTCCAGCCCCGAGGCATCGGCGACACGGGTAATGTAATTGAAGAAGGATATGACCTGTACGGCATCAAAGACCGCAGATTCGGAGAATCCCGCCTGCCGCAGGCTCGCCAGGTCCGCGGCCTGCATGGCCTCCTGCGTGTGCGTCAATTTGGCCGCAAACTCGCACAGGGCCCGATCCTCCGCTGTCAGTTTCGCGGTACGCCAGTCACTGGCGACAGCATGCAGAAAGGCGTCCGCCTCTTCCGGTTTCCAGGCTTGGGTCTCGTCGATCTCGGCACGGAGATCGTGGGCATGGGCCTGGGTTCAGTAAGGGCAGTGCAATTCGGCCGATACGACCGTGGCCAGCATTTCGCGCTGGACGCGCGTCAGATCCGAAGGGGCCTTCATGATCTCAATGTACATCTGCATGGACGCCTGCAGGGTTCTGGGGCGCAGGCTCATAATCTGCACAATCTTCCAGATGCGTCCGGCACGTGCAAGCGCCTCATCAAAGATCTGGCGCAACAGTCCCCGGGAATCCTCGTAGGAAACCTGTTCAATCCAAGCCATTTTCTCCCTCTGCAATCGCTGATAGGCTACCGCTGGCGGGGATCGATTGACCCCGTGCGTCATGATACATGCCTGTTTCCGGTTTCTTTAACCTCCATGGCCATTCCCTTCTGGAGGCAAGTCTATTCTTCTAATACTACAGTGGTAACTAGCAGAAAATGACCCCCCTCCCGGCGGTGGTAATGGATCCCGTCCGGTATGGTGTCCCCGTTGATTTCCGCCATCTGCCAGCCGTTCTGGTGTTCCGTGGGGTATGCAGCAGTCTCTCGCCATAGGCCCGCGGGCGCTGCCGCGTCTCGCTGCGCGCAAAGCAGGGCCCCAGGCAGGCGGCCACTTCGTTGACGTACCCCTGCCAGGTGCGCACGGTCTGCGCCGTGACGGCGGGGGCGGTGAGGAGACCGGCGCCAGGTGGGATGACAGCAGGGCACCCGTGCACCCGTGGATAGCGGTTCCTGGGGTATACCGCAACTAGTTACCACTGTAATGCCAAGCACCTGTCATGGCCAAATATCATGATAGAATTCTCTGATTAGCGGAGAAATATATGTCCTTTTCTTGAAATTAGCCCACGCTTAGGTGCTTAGTCGAGGCCGATGACGAACAGCTCTTCCGTGTCCATCAGGGTAGTAAGTATCTGGTTTCCGCTTTCGGTAACCAGTACCAGATCTTCGAGATGGTACAGGAAGCCCTGCGAATCCTTGACGGCGGGTTCAATGCTAAGCACCATGCCCGGTGCCAGTTCCGCTTCGGATCGGCCGTGAATCAGGGGAAACTCATGCATCCCAATACCCAGGCTATGCCCAATGGCCTGGCTGGTAATCGTCAGCCCCCTTTGTGCCAGGGCTTGCTGTCCCGCGGTGTAAATGTCGCAGGCCCGGACGCCGGGCTGAATGGCAGCAATGGTTTCCCGTTCCGCTTCCCACAGCCGTTTGTATACCGACTGCTGTTCCGCACTGGCCTTGCCTATGGCCGCGGTACGGGCCACATCGGATTGATAGCCGTCAAACAGACCCCCCACGTCCACCCGCAGGATCTCACCCGTGGTCAGGGGTTTGTCCGAGGGGGGCGGATGATTGATCGCCGTGTTGGATCCCGTAGACAGGGTAATCCAGAATGAAGTGGCCCCTGCCCGCAACACCCGTGCCGCCAGTGCATCGGCCATCTCTTTTTCGGTATCTCCAGGCTGTGCGGCCTGGAAAGCGGACAGGATGGCCTCTTCCGTAACCCGGGCGGACTGATGGAGCACGGCTTGTTCTGCCGGCGTTTTGATGGCCCGGGCAGCATCCAGAATCGGGTCCGCGTCGGCCAGTGTGGCATCCGGCAGCGCGGTCGCCAGTTCGGACACGTAGCCAGAGGCCAGAAATCGCTGTTCCAGCCCGATGCGGGCCGTACCGAGTCCCCGTTCCTGCAAGTACTGCGCCAGTATGTCCAGGGGCGACTCATGATGTTCCAGGTAGGTGCGAATGTCCGCGATCCAGGATTCAGCCTGGAGCTGCTGCTCTTCACAGTAGCAGGCCACGATGCCCGGTGGCTGGTTCTGCACGAGCACCGCAAAGCAGAGCCGGGCCGGAATGATGCTCTGCGACAGGAGCCAGACACCGGTGACATAGCAGAAATTTTCCAGGGATGCGGCGATCAATACATCAAGGCCGACACTGGCCATGCCCTCCTGCAGTCCTGTCAGGTTGATGCGCGGTGGATGCTCCATGGTCATGATCTGGCTCCTTGGCGTGATGCCGTGGCGGGGGCGAAATGGACTGGATCAGATGGCACGGCATAGGGTACAGGCTGTCCCGGCAGGTTGATCGGCGTGGCGGGTCTGTGCGGGCGAGACGCAACCATACCCGTGGCCACGGGTGACGCTGCCTGCCAACCACAGGGCGGGATCCTGCCCTCTTGTGTGTGGCGGCTGTGTACAGTGCACATCCTGGGGCAAAGCAAATTGCTCATATCTTCTTGGTGACCGTGGCGCATTCTGCCACAATAGAGGAAAGTTCCCTAGGCAGAAAAAAGGCTGGTTCCTTCTCTCATGGCAATTCCCTTGCGACAACTGGGTTCTCTGGACCTGCAGGTTCCGGTCCTGAGTTTCGGCGGTGCGCCGGTGGGCCGGCTTGCGGCGGTGGAACAGGCAGCCCCTGTCATTCAGCATGCCTACGATCAGGGCATTCGGTTTTTCGATACGGCGCCCCTTTACGGCGCCGGTCGTTCGGAGACCTATCTCGGTCACGCCTTGCAGGACAAGGCCCGGGACAGTTTTGCCCTGGCCACCAAGGTGGGACGGCTGGTTGTCCCGTACGGTACGGGTGTCCACTTTGATTTCTCGGCGGCCGGCATTCAGCGCAGCGTGGAGGAGAGCCTGCAGCGCCTGCAGCTGGATGCGGTGGAAATTCTGCACATCCATGATCCGGATGATCACGTGGACATTGCCTCCACCGAAGCCTACGCGGCCCTGGACCGCCTGCGGTCACAGGGGGTGATCAAGGGCATCGGCATCGGCATGAATCGCTGGGAGCTGGGCCAGGAGCTGATGAAATACGGGCGGTATGACTGTTTCCTCCTGGCGGGCCGCTATTCCCTGCTGCACCAGGACGGGCTGGAATTCATCAATCGCTGCCAGCGGGAAGGGATTGGTGTCATCCTGGGCGGCGTCTACAACAGTGGCATTCTGGCCATGGGCAATGTACCCCATGCCACCTACACCTATCAGCCTGCGCCGGACGATATCCGGGCCCGGGTCACGGCCCTGGAGGCGGTGTGCCAGGAGTTCGCGGTTCCGCTGCCGGCTGCCTCCCTGCAGTTTGCCCTGATGCATCCGGGTGTTTCCTGTGCCGTGATCGGCGCGGAGGAGACCGCGCAGGTCGAAGCCAATGTCGCCAATCTGGCGGTATCCATTCCGCCGGCGTTCTGGCAGCGCCTGATGGAACTGGGGCATCTGGACGATCGCGTACCCGTGGACGCGTAGGCGCGGGGACGCAACCGGGTTGCCGCATTGCGTATGCACGTGGTAATGGTCAGCAAGGCGCTGGTGGTGGACAGCTATCAGCATCTTGCTGTAGAAATCGGACGGCGGGGTGTGGAACTCACGGTCCTGTGTCCGCCCAGCTGGCAGGACTCCCGGGGCCGGCATCCCCTGGCACGCCTGCCTTCCCCCGACTTTCAGTTGCAGGCCATACCCATCCGGTGGAATGGGCATTACC
>CAXXOQ010000079.1:0-97099 GCA_963664185.2 Caldilineaceae bacterium
GGTCACGGCGGCAATACGGCCCCCAATGCCATCATTGCCCAGGACTTTGTGCACCGTCTGGGGCATCCGATTCATATTGCGGCCGCGGACTATTGGGATATCGGTCGGGCCGCGGTTGTGGAAGCGGGTCTCATTGCCAATGCCCGCATTCCGGGTCATGCGGGGGAGTTTGAAACAGCTCTCATCCGCGCCGTGCGGCATGATCTTGTATCCTCCACCGGCCTGCATGAAGTTACGAAGGCGATGAGTCCGGGCGAGCCGCGTGCCGCCCTCCCGCGGGTGGCATTGCAGTCCTACGGTGCATGGGTGGCCCAGGGGGGGTATACCGATGAACCTCATGTCGCTACCCGGGAACAGGGTGAGCAAATGCTGGATATAATTGTGGCGGAAGTCACCCGGGTGATGGCGGCGCTGCATCAACTGCCGTCGCTGGATTGAACATACCGGGAATGGTCCCGGACTGACAGACCGGAGATGTAACGCGGCACGAAGCCGGCATTTTTCCAGGGCATTCTGTTTCCATGAATCGAAGGCAGTTTCTCGCAGGTGTGGGACGCAGCAGCTTGCTGTTGGGGGCCATGCCTCTGGCCACAGGGCCGGAACAGGACAATCAGAGCTCCCTGCCGGTACGCATCCGGGTTCCCGGTGCCAAAGCCCTGCTTGACTCGCCCCTGGTACAGTACCATTTCCGGGCGGGCACGGGACCTTTCTGGGTAGCCGGGCGTTTCCTGAATGCATTTGTGGCGCAGTCTGCCCGTTACCTTGACTATGACCAGCTTGACCCGTCCTGGCACCGGAAATACCAGCTCGCGGGCAACGAACCCAAATCCTATGTGGAAGCCAGATCCCTGTGGGAGAAAGTTCCGGCTGCCGTACGGGCCCGCGGCCCTGAGGCATTGCGGCAATTCCACCGGGGCAAGGATTGGAGCCACATTATCCCCAGAGCCATGGGCGGGCCTACCACGGCGGAAAATGGCCTGTGGTGGAGTTCCGGGCGCAACCGGCGACTTGGGCCCTACCCCATGAGTCCTGGCCAAATCCTGCAGGCCAAATCCGTACTGGTCTTTGAGGGCACGGCTTCCGCCCTGCTATCGTCCCTGCAGCCCATGCTCAGAGGTGGTATGACAGGTGCCGTATTGGGGGCTGTCTTTGCCGTTCTTGACTACGGTCTGCAATATGCCGAAGGGCACATAACCCGGGAAGAGTTGTATCGGGCCGTAATCGCAGCGACGGTGCGCACCGGTGTAGGCGCGCTCATCATCGCGGGGTTGATCACGGGCATGGCCATCGCCTTTCCCAGTGTATTGCCGGTTCTGGTCCATGTATCCGGGGCCTTGGCCGTCGTGGGCTTTGTGTATCTCGCCGTTTATCTGAAGGATTTGGGCGAGGACTGGTGGAGCTATCTGGATGAGCAGGATGTCCTGGCGGAGTTTCTGGAAGGGCTGGCCATGACCGAAGCCATTCTGTCAGCTCTTGCCCAGGAACAATCGGGTCACCGGGGCCGGGAAGGCGCCAGCAGGCCATGGGGGCCTTTCCCGGCGGCGGACACCCTGGTGGACCGCCTGTCTGCCTTTCTGGCCGAACTGGATATGGAAGCCTACCTGTCTGACTTCAATTATGCCCGGTACTTCCCGGACATGGAGCTGGACCGGGTCCTGCGCCAAATTGATCTGGATCTGCAGGTACCGGAACATCTGGCTGTCCTTGACGTAAACATCAGGGAACTCCTGTCCCAGCTGGACCTGTCCTTCCGGGAAAGCAACCTGCTTGCCGATCTTCGCCAAGGGACCGCCGCGGCCCAGGATGCTCTGAAGCGGGCTTCGGCCTATCTGCATGCCCGACCTGCAGACAGGCCGTAAATTTGCCGGCCGAGGCCATACGTCCGGCATGCGGGAAGAAACAGGAACCCGATGCCTGGTGGTTGGGCTCCGGGCAAGGGGCCCGTATCAGCGTGGGTGATCCCCTGGCCCGCATGGGGCAGGGCAAGTGCGACTATGTGGGCTGCAACCGGCCTGCGCCGAGGGCCGGGCCGTACGGCCGTTACGCGTGAAACAGGGAAGCCATGGCCCGTTCTGCCACCAGTTCTTCCATTTCGGCCTCAGTGGGCTTTCCCTGAAAGCGCGCCCCGGATTGCAGTATCAGGGGCAGCAAGTCGGGATCTCCCGCTGTGTTCAGATACAGTCCGGGCTGGCCCAGAATCCAATGCACGGCCCGGTCCATATCCGATGCATCCTCGAAAGGCTCATACCAGGTGTTGCGGGTGACGGGTTGGTCGCCCCAGGGCCGCCTTGTCAGTCCCTTGATGGTCTGTATCGCTACGTTCTGCCTTTGGCATTCCTGCTGCAGGCGCTGGAAATCCTGTCGATAGGTTTCATTCTGGTACAGCACGTAGTTCCAGGGCAACAGCACGGAGTCGAAAGGGAATTCCGCCAGGCTTTTCAGGTGCATTTGCGCGACGGTCAAACCGTGGCCCGTCACGCCAATGTAGCGTACCTTGCCCTGTTCCCGGGCTTCCCGTGCTGCCTGCAACGCCCCTCCGGCCCCCATGGCGGTCTCCCATTCGGCGGGATCCACCAGGTTGTGAAGCTGAATCAGATCAATGCAATCCACCTGCAGGCGCTGGAGGGATTCGTCGATCTGATCGCGGGCGGCGGTGTAGGTGCGCCTGCCGGTCTTGGTGGCCAGAAAGAATTGCTCGCGGTGGCGTGCCATCCAGGGCGCAATCCGCAATTCGGAATCGCCGTATGCGGCGGCAGTGTCAATGTGATTGATGCCGTGTTGCAGCAACTGCTCCAGGATGCGGTCGGCCTGGACCTGATCACATCGGTTTACGGCAAAGGCGCCAAAGATGATGGCAGTACTGGGGTGTTGTGTCCGTCCAAACGGCTGGGTATGTATCATGGGATCCTTCCGGGTTGCCGGATATGACTTACCAGCGAAATTCGCTGGGACCGAAGTTGGCCTGATAGAACGGGGAAATCATGGTGCCAGGCGGCACCAGTTCGTCGACCAATTGGCAGTCGGCTACCGTGATTTCTACATCCAGAGCGCCCAGATTGTCTTCCAGCTGGCGGTGGGTGCGTGGTCCAATAATGGCGCTGGTGATGCCTTGCTGGTGCATGACCCAGGCCAGGGCGAACTGGGCCATGGTACAACCCTTCTGCTGCACATGGGCCTCCAGGCTTTCCGTGACCCGGTACATGTCTTCCACCATCCGGGTACTGCGATCCGCCCGGTTGGCATAGCGACTGCCTGGCGGTGGCTCTTCATTGCGCTTGTACTTGCCGGTGAGCAAACCTCCGGCCAGTGGACTCCAGGGCAGGAGCCCCAAGCCGTACGTCAGTGACATGGGCACCAGTTCCCGTTCAATCCGCCGATCCAGAATATGGTAGGGCGGCTGTTCCGAGATGAATCGGTTCAGGCCATATTCCTTGGAAACCCACAGCGATTCCAGGACTTGCCAGGCAGCGTAGGTGCTGGTGCCGATGTACCGCACCTTCCCGTCCCGGATCAGGTCATCCAGGGCCCGCAACGTCTCATCAATGGGCAGATCGGTGCGCGGACGATGCAGTTGATACAGATCAATGTAATCCGTCTGCAGCCGTCTGAGACTCGCATGGCATTGTGCTATGACGTGCCGGCGGGACGTGCCCTGCATATTGGGATCATCGTCCGCCATGGTGCCATGGACCTTGGTGGCCAATATGATGCGGTCCCGCTGCCCGTTGCGTTTCAGGGCTTCCCCAGTGATCTCTTCGCTGGTACCGCGCGAATACACATTGGCGGTATCGACAAAATTTACGCCTGCCTCCAGGGCCGTGTCGACCATGCGATAGGCATCTTCCGGTTCTGTGCGGAGGCCAAACATCCAGGCGCCCAGACAAATGGGAGATACCTTCACGCCTGTGCGGCCCAACAATCTGTATTCCATACGCTCCCTTGTGTGTGATGGGCACAAGCCCTGGCCGTCAATATGCCGAAGGCCCGCTGCGATATCCGTATAATGGAGGACGAATCCTTCCTCTTGTAATGCAACTCTGTGAGGTCATCTGCTATGGTCAACCCGCCTGCCTGGCAATCGATTCTGGCCGACATCGAGCGGCACCATCGGCAACTCCAGAAGACCTTGCTGTGGCTGGATGAGGGCGAACATCAGACGGCATTGCCCGCCACAGGACAGACCCCGGTGCAATTGATGGAAACCCTGTGCCATCAGCAAAGGTCTATTGTGCATGAGGTCCAGGAATATTGCCAAGAAACGTCGGGAAAGACACCGCCTGCCCTGTCCCTGACCGAAGCCTTCCTGGAAGGCTGTCACCAGTCTCTGGTGTATTTCCGGGATCGGATGGAAGAGGCAGCCACCGCGGACCTGCCCATGCCCATCTCGGTGCAGGTGCGGGCTGCCTGCCAGCACCTCGTGACCCAGGTGGCGGCCACCCAAAGCATGCTGGCCGATTACTGGTTTTCCCTGGCCCGGTGGGGACGTCCCGGCTTGCGGGAGTTCGTGGCCGCGCAGTTTGATGTATTGCTGGACAGTGTGGGCGGACTGCCCGAAGAATCCCTGTGCGAGAAGGTTGTGGCAGGCACCTGGACGGCCCGGGACATCCTGATCCATGTACTGATTTGGGAAGAATACGGATGGGAGATCCTGCACCAGTGGCCCCGTCCCGATCCCCAAAGTCTGCGGCCCTGGGCATATGACGACATGGATCAGGGAAATCAGGTCATGGTCGAGGCACGCAGGCACCTGGACCTGATCGATGTGCTGGGGGATCTGTACACATACCGGCGACGCACCCTGCAGTTCATCGATGCGCGCACAGAGGCCGAACTGGCCGGCGTCGGGAGCTACGGGTGGGACGAAAAAGGCACCCTGTCGGCCTTCCTGTTGCAAATGGCGCAGCACCGCAATGAGCACGCCCAGACGGTATGGGCAGCGCGCGAGGCTGGCCTGTTACCCTGAGGCCTGTCCGGCTGTTGCCCGGCGGCCACGGGGGCCAGCACACATACGGATGGCTTACTGCCCGGTCAGGAATTCCTGGACTTCCCGCTCGGCGCCAGGCGGCAACTGCGAGTTGAGGCTGCCTTTTTCTTCAATGGTGGCCTCCGTCTTCAGCTGGTCCAGCCATGCCTCAAAGGCTGCCCGCACATCGGCCTGGATGTCGGCGGAGTCGCGGGGCGCCTCAGGATTGGACGCCAATACCTCAATGATGTGGTAGCCAAAGTCTGTCTTGATGGGTTCGCTATAGCTGTTGGGTTCCAGGGCGAACGCGGCGGCCTCGAATTCCGGTGCCATGCGGCCCGGACCAAACCAGCCCAGATCGCCCCTGTTGGACACCTTGCTGGGATCATCGCTATAGAGATCCACCAGGTACGCGAAACTTTCGCCGACCGCCAGCCGGTCCCGGAGGACATGGGCCAGGGCCAGGGTTTCTTCTTCGGACCGGCCTCCCAGCACCACGGGACCGTCCGCCGCGGCCTGGTCTGCGGTGGTGGTTTCAGGGTTGTCGGGAAGCGGCTGATCATTGAATGTCAGGAGAATGTGGCGGGCCCAAACCTGCTGTTCGGTGGCAGCCGCTTCCGGGGAACCAATGTGTTCCACCATCATGTCCCGCCGGAACCGCGCCCGGAGGATCTCCTCATATTCTGTCACGGTCATGTTATAGGCATCCCGCAAATCGGTGGCCAGCCCTTCCCGGCCCTGCGTTATATCGGTGTCGGACAACACATCAATGGGCTCGGGGGTAGCGGTAGGCAGCGGCAGGGCCGTAGGCGTGGCGTCGGGATCTGCTTCCGGGGCCGGTGTCAGTTCGGCTATGGCCGTGGCGGTGGCATCGGCTTCTTCCTGTTCCTTGCGCGCCGTGATCGTGGCCGTGGCCTGGGCCGGCGTAAATTTCTCGTAGCGCTGGGCAATCTCCTCCGCCAGATAGGACTCCACCTCCGCTTCGCTTACGGTCACGCCTTCCTGTGCGGCGGCCTGGGCAATCAGGATGTCCTCGATCATGAGGGTCTTGACGCGCACCCCCATGCTGAAGGCATCACTCAGGAAGCTCTGCATGCGCCGGATTTCCGCCTGCACATTCAGCTGTCCCCCGAACTGCCGCTGGAGCATCTGGTAGTAATTCAACTGATCGAGAGCTGCCTGGCGCTCAAAGCGGTAGCGCTTGCGGAAATCCTCGGTGGTAATCTTCTGCCCGTTCACGGAGACTACGGTCGTGGAGGGCAGATAGATGAAGTTCAGGAAGAGTCCCACCAGTACGAGAAGGACCGCGGAGCCTCCGGCAATTCCGCCGAACAGGAGAAACCGGTTGTCGCGTTCCCGCTGTTGTGCGGCCAGCCGCCTTTCCTTGAGCGTCTGGATGCGTTCTTGCTCTTTGTTTTTCCGTTTCCGTTTGGCCATGGCACAACCTGATTTCTACCGGTACCCGGCAAGGTATGGACTGTTGGGCAAGATGCAGGACGACAGGATCAGCGTCGGCGCGCGCTGCGAATGTGTCCAGGGGTATAGGGTAGCAAGGCCAGGTGGCGTGCCTGCTTGATGGCCGTCTTGACCCGACGCTGCATCTTGGCGCTGACACGCGTCTTGCGCCGCGGCACAATGCGACCCTGACCGTCTATGAAGCGGATCAGCACCTCCACGTTCTTGTAGTGAATATCGGGCAGGGAAATGTCGGACATGGGCTGGCGGGGCCGGAAACGGGTCTGACCTGGATCCATGCGCGGCTTGTAAAGGGCGGGCTTCCGCATACGCGGGTCCATACGATCCGCGTCTTCCGTGGCCCTGGAGGTCGGGCGGACGGTTTCACGGCTGGACACCCGTGCCGGTGCACGAGCCGCGGCGGCAACGGGTTGTGGTCGCGCGGCAGCTTGGCCTGCCGTGACTGTATCCGCGTCTTTCGTGGCGGCGGTCACAGGCGTAGCGGCAGCCGACTCTTCACCTGGCGCAGACTCCTCTTGGGGCGTGGTGGCAGCCGGCTCGTCCGCGGTGCTAACCTCCTTGCTTTCGGGGACATCGGCGGCGGCCAGGGGCGCCGCTTCCGTGTCTGGGCTGGCAACCGTCTCCGCGTCATCTGTGGTGGCTGCCGTCGGGGCTACCGCTTCCACGGGACTGGCAGCCATCTCCACGGCATCTGCGGTGCCCGCTTGCGGGACGGCGGCTTCTGTACGCGTGGTTTCAGGGGTTCGTTCTTCGTCGTTCATGATATCTCTGGGATTTATCTGGGGGATGGTACAAACCCGGGCCTGCAAATCTGCACAGTACCGGTGTTGAGAAGTTGCGGGACAGGAGACGCCGGGCTTAGGGGCGACAGGCAGGAGGGAGCCACGAAATGGGTCACTCCACCTCTTGTGTCTGTCAATGAGGGAAACGATACACCGGGAGCCAGTCTGGTGGGGCTGGCTTCTAGTACACAGGGTCCCGCGTGAGCAAATAGCGCATGACATTTTCGTCCAGATTCAGCATGCGCTCTATCGCGGCGACATTGGTCGGCGCAATTTCAAAGTGAAGCATGACGTAATAGCCTTCCATTTTCTTCTGGATAGCGTAGGCCAGTTTGCGCATGCCCCAGTGATTCTCGAAAACGATATTGCCGTCATTGCGGTCAATGATCTGGGCCACCCTCTGGTTGGCACTATCCAAATCGATATCCCGCAGTTCCGGGGCCAGGATGTAGACCAGTTCGTAGGTCTGGAAATCACTTGACACGTCGGCAGACTCCTTCTTCGGGGTTGCACACGCCCCAATGACGTGCGCAGAAAGATCAGACAGGCCGACAGTCTACCACCCCGGCACTGTCTGTCTCCAAAAAGTGGGTGATGCTTCCGGGGCACGCTTGGCCGTTGCGTGGCCCGTGACCCTTGGTCCAACGGCACCCGGAACACCCCCAGAATCAGACCGGCCCCGTCAATTCACGCCGATTGACGGGGCCGGTCCTTCTGGCCAAGCCGATTCAGAAACAGAACGGCCTGGACTCTATTGCTTCACAGCGTAAGGTTCCTGGTTACTGACAGACCATGCCCAGGCCCATGCTAATCATGGGCATAATCTGATCGTCGGGCACTCCTGACAACATATCCAGGCCCATCGCTGCCATGCCGGCTATCTGGTCCGGAGACATTGCGCGCACCATGTCCAGGCTGGAAAGAGCCATAGACGCGAGTTCCACGGGTGACATGGACTGGGCCATGGAGAGACTCATGGTAGCCAAGGCAGCCAAATCGTCAACAGATATCAGCATCATCGAGTCCAGGCCGGTCGTGGCCAGACCCATCAGGATCATGTCGGCCACCAAATCGGGCGAAAGTCCCATGAAGAGGCTGGACAGATCCATGATGGTGCTGGACAGGAAGTCAGCGCCTACCATGGCCACCAATGCTTCTGCCGACATCCCCGACACCATGTCCAGACCCATGGAAACCATACTGGCCACCTGTTCCGGAGACATATCCTGCACCATATCCAGGCTGGCCGCCGCCATGGCCGCCACATCGTCAGCCGACATATTCAACATCCCGCAGACATCCGGTCCCTGCGCCAGGGCGGGAGTCGACATGGTCAACAGACCCAGGACAAGAACAAAGGCCACCACTTTGCGGGCGAGTAAGCGTACTCGTTTCATCAGATTGCTCCTTGACATGATTGAAAAAACGGGAAAAGGCCGTCCTGCAAACCGAACATGGGGCTATCTGCGTGAAGAACCAATGCCGGCTGCAATATCTTGAATGAATTCTAGCATTAGCCTGTTGTAGTAGGCAAACACCATTGAACGATTCTGGACGTCAAACCCCCTGTCGTTCCCCCAAGAAGCCGTCATTATGGGGCAAAACGGGACCCGTGAAGGGGGTGCAGAGGGCAGATTTTCGGTATCATCGGGGACAAAAAGGCAGGACCTGTCACCGTGGGCTTCCATCCCGCAATCCAGGCTGGACCCGGGGGTTCCGGAAACGGCCGCGGTGGGAGGTCCCATTGTGCCTGCCAATCCCTACCGTCCATGGTCTCCCCCATGCCTGCGACTTCCGCACCACCGGCCCCCACGGGCGGCCTGCGCTGTCGCGTTTCCAGGTGCTGAGGAAGGCATGGTACATCCGGCGTGCGCATTCCCACAAGGCAGGGCGGGGCGCCTTCCACCATGGGAGCAAAACCTGCCTAGCGCTTTTCGGCCACCCACACCATGGTTTCGGATTGGTCTTCCAGGGGGGCGCAGGTGTAGGAACCCCAAACATGGATCAGCCGGAATCCGCATTGTGCCAGAAGCAGTTCCACTTCATGTGCCCACAGAAAGCGGAGCACAAAGCGGCATTCGGCCTGTTCCAGCCTGTCGTCGGGATGCAGCGTTTCAAACATGAGACGTGTGTATTGGCGCTGATGGGTCCAGTCCACATCCCTTTGCATCCACTTGGTGATCCAGGCACCGTTGGGACCCGCCCAGGCATCCACGGACTGCCAGTGGCCTTCCTGCAGGACCAGATCGCGCACCGGCGGATTGAAGAGATCGAGTACAATCCTGCCCTGTGGGATCAGATGGCGATGGATGGCCGTCAGGGCAGCCCGTTGCCAATCCGGCTGCACCAGGTGCATCAGGGTGTTGGTGGCCACAATGGCCAGACTGAAATCCCGGCGCTGGAGATCGAAGTCCCGCATATCCTGGCAGAACAGCTGGGGCTTGGCTACGGGTTGCAGGTCGCCAAATCGGTGCTGGGCCCGCGCCAGCATGGCAGGCGACAGATCAATGCCGGTACAAGGGATTTTCTGTTGGCACAGTGCCGAGAGTACGCGGCCGGTGCCGCAACCCAATTCCAGGACTGGCCCCTGGCAGTCCTGGGCAATTTGGATGATGAGCGGCAGATCTTCGTGAAAGTTGCGGTAATCGGCATCATAAAAGGGTGCGATGATCTGCAGATTGGCCTTGAGCTCCTGGTGGTAATCGTTGGGTGTGTCCGCAACCTTCCAGTCCATGGTTAGGCAACATCCCGCCGTACGATGGCATGACCGGGCTTTCCAAGAATGCAACTTGAATCCAAGAGTGTATCACAGCTATAATGGTGGTTTGTACCAATTGAACGAGGCAACATGCGAGCCACGGATCCGGGTGTGAGGAACAGAAGGCCTAGGGCATAGCCAAGGTGCCCCGATGGCCAAATCCAAGGCGCCACCGTGGACTTGCAGGCCGAAAGAGTCCAGTCATGAACAACCAAGAATCAGTCCCGATGACCCGTGAAGGCAAACGCAAGCTGGAACAGGAACTGGAGGAACTCACTACCGTACGGCGCAAGGAAATCGCTGCCCGACTGAAGGAAGCCATCTCGCATGGGGATCTGCGGGAAAACGCCGGGTACGAAGAGGCCAAACACGCGCAGGCACTCCTGGAAATCCGTATTAGGGAAGTGGCCGAGAGTCTGGCCCACAGTGTCCTGATCGAAGATGTGCCTTTCCAGGCCAATGTTATCACGCTGGGGCGTCCGGTTGTGATCCAGGAAGAGGGTACGGACTTTGAGGAAACCTATGTGATTGTGGGTACCACGGAGACCGATCCGGCTCTGGGTCGCATTAGTAATGAGAGTCCGATGGGGCAAGCGCTGCTGAACCGGAAGGTAGGGGACAAAGTAGGCATCCAGACTCCCGCCGGCGAGATTTCGTTCCGTATCGTCAGGGTGGAGGACGCATGACCCAAGAGGTTCCCCACCGGACAGAGGAGGCCATTGCCCAAGGTCTGGGGCGTTTCTCTGATCCCGCCCGGCGCAATGATCAGGAACTGGCCCGTCTGGCCAAGATCAACACCCTGCGGGAACAGGGCATCGATCCCTATCCTCCCCGCGTACAGCGCTCGCATCCCATTGTGGCGCTGCTTGCCATGGAACCGGAAGCGGAGGGAGAGGCCCCTGAACTGGCAATTGCGGGACGCCTTGTTCGCTTGCGCAATCTGGGGCGTCTGTCCTTTGCGGCCCTGGACGACGGTACCGCTACCATCCAGATCATGGTGCGCAGCCATCATGTAGGCAAGGCGTGGTATCGGGATTTCTGGAATCGGCTGGTCGATCTGGGGGATTTCCTGGCCGTGCAAGGTACCTTGACGCGGACACGAACCGGTGAATTGACGGTAGATGTCAATGCGCTGCAGATTGCCAGCAAGTCCCTGCAACCGCTCCCTGACAAGTGGCATGGCGTCCAGGACCCCGAAGTGCGCTACCGGCGGCGGTACGTGGATCTGGTGGCCAATCCAGAGGTGCGCGATGTATTCCGCACGCGCGCCCGGGTCCTGCGCCAGATCCGGGGGTACCTGGATGCTGCGGGCTTTCTGGAAGTGGAGACACCCATCCTGCAGCCGCTCTATGGGGGAGCCGCCGCCAAGCCTTTCGTCACGCACCACAACCAGCTGCATCAGGATCTGTATCTGCGCATCAGCTTCGAATTGTATCTGAAGCGGCTGATCGTGGGGGGCTACGACAAAGTGTATGAGATTGGGCGGGACTTCCGGAATGAGGGCGTAAGCTTCAAGCACAACCCCGAATTCACCCAGATCGAATTCTATGAAGCCTACACGGACTATGCCCAGGTCATGGACCGCCTGGAGGAGATGCTCGCCGGGGTGGTGGAGACGGTGTGTGGCAGTACCACGGTCAGATACCAGGATGCCGAAATCTCCTTCGCCACGCCCTGGAAACGCATGACCCTGCGCGATGCCATTGGCACCGCCACAGAAGTGGATATTGAAGAACATCGGACCGCTGATGAATTGCGGGACGCCATGCGACGGGTGGGCATCGCGGCCGAGCCCAAGGCGCTGTGGGGCAAGCTGGTGGATTCCCTGTTGTCCCGGTATGTGGAACCCAAGGTGCGTGATCCCCTGTTTCTCATGGAATATCCCCGGGAAATCTCGCCCTTTGCCAAGGGCGTGCCTGGGAGTGACCATTTGGTGGAACGGTTTGAACTGTTTGTGGCGGGCATGGAACTGGCCAATGCCTTTACCGAAATCAATGATCCCCGGGATCAGTATGAACGCTTTTTGGGGGAGGTGTTTCGGGAGAGCCAGGGCGACGACGAAGCCCATCAGATGGATGACGATTTCGTGGAAAGCCTGGAATGGGGCATGCCGCCGACCGGTGGCTGTGGCATGGGAATTGACAGGCTGGTTATGCTGTTGACAGACAGGAGTACCATTCGCGAGGTAATTCCCTTTCCCCACCTGCGGGAATACCGCTAAACCTCTTGTCCTGGACCTCTGGCCCTGAACGTGGAGCCGGCGTGTCAGACACTGGTGCGTATGTTGCTTGCGTCTTCACATCACGAAGCTGCCCAAGGCCATGGGGAGAGCCATGGTCTGTGTGACAGGCGCATCACACCGCTTTTTCATGCCAATGGGCCGACGATGCCGTAACCGTGACAGGACATTCCAGGCAAGGGCATCACGAGGAAAGGTCGGAAGCGGTAAGTTCCTTCTTGTCCTTGCCTGCATTGGGGGCCAGCTGGCCCCCGCGATCTGCTTCACCGGCCAGTGCCAAGTATTTAAGGATGGCGTTGGCCACCGCACGGGACACCTCCGCATGCAACCATGCCCATCCTGTTGCTAAAGCCCGTGGGCAGGGACGTCTCGGCACCGGCATCCGGATGCCAGACCCCACCAGGGCAGAACTGGCCTTCTGGGCTGTATTGGTCTTGGGAAGGGAAGTCGGGGCGAGAGGATTTGAACCTCCGACCTCAGCGTCCCGAACACTGCGCGCTACCTACCTGCGCTACGCCCCGAAAAAATGTCCCACCGCCTGCGTGAGGCAGTTCTGATATTGTAGCGAATTCCAGGGCCGGATCTCAATTTCCCGGTATACGGTCCACGGCCCTGCCTCTCCTGTCCATGGCTGGCGACCAGGAAGCCCCCAGGGCCTCCAAAGACCCCCAAGGCCATAACCGACCGGGAATTTCCCGGAGCCTGGGCGACGTTCAGGAAGGACTGATGAAGTTGGGCAGACCGGAGCGGTGCCGCTGTCCCTGATTGAGCGGAACACGCTCCACATCCCGCGTTTCCGTTACCCGCGAACGCGAATTGGCTGGCTGCCGCCGTGGCTGTTGTGTCGGCCTCCGGGAATCCGTGCCGATGATTTCCCCCAGCGTTCCCGCATTGCCGTTGAACCGATCGTACGGGATGCCGGTCGCGAGCAGCGTGACATGAATCTCGTCCCCCAGATCCGGATCCATGGCCCATCCCTGGAAGATCTCGGCATTGGGCGTTACTTCGCTTTTGATCGCCTGCCCAATTTCTGCGAATTCCTGCAACTGGGGTGCCGACTGCGCCTTGATGTTGTAGGCCACACCCGTGGCGCCGGCAATCGTGGCGTTCAGCAAGGTACTTGAGATGACCTGATCCGCGGCTTCGGCGGCGCGGTTATCCCCCACACCCTTGCCGATGGCCATGAAGGCGCGGCCACCCTTCTGCAGCACGGTCCTGATGTCCGCAAAGTCAAGGTTGATTTCGCCTTCAATCGTGATCATGTCACTCAGGCCCTGCACCCCCTGTTTGAGGATTTCATCCGCGGTCCGGAATGCTTCCACGACCGTGGCTTTCTTGTCCAGGATATCCAGCAACCGATCATTCTCAATCACGATCAGGGCATTGACATGCTCCTGCAAGCGCTGGAGGGGCCCGTTCCGCCACACTCTTGCGTACCTGGCCTTCCGTCGAAAAGGGCATCGTGACAACACCCACGGTCAAGGCACCGGCATTGGCCGCCGTTTCCGCCACGATGGCGGCAGCGCCAGACCCGGTACCACCCCCGAGCCCCGCCGTGATGAACACCAAGTCGGCATCCATCACGATGGATTCGATGTCGCTCAGGTTTTCTTCGGCGGCCTTCTGGCCAATCTCGGCCTGCGCACCGGCCCCCAAGCCCTTGGTGAGTTTTCTCGCCAATGCGGACACGCTGGGGGGCACTGGATTTCAGCAGGGGCTTGCGCATCCGTGTTGACAGCGATGAATTCAACACCTTGCACCCCTTCTTCAATCATTCTCTCCACAGCGTTTTGGCCACCTCCGCCTACGCCAATGACTTTGATGGTTGCGAAGTTTTCACTGAAGGGAGATTGAGCACTCATGGGGCGAGGTTCCTGTCGATGTTCTATCTGTGAAAGATAGCAGCGTTGTCAACGAAGCATAATGCAATACAATCGGACCACAACGGAAATACCGCTTAGGTATATTCTACATACAGGATCCGATAGAGCCAAAACGTAATTATGGGCAGACGGATAGGCTGCCCCGCGCCACTTTCTCAACCGGGCAGAAAGCTGGCAAGAATGTTGCGCACGGTACTGCGCCATACAGGTTGGGTGTCGGCCCGTGATTCTGCCGGGGGCGACAACAGGTGATCGTGGTTCTGGGCACTCCACAGCAACAGGCCGGAGGGTGTGGCATAGGTGGGCGCGCGGACTTCCGTGGTCAGGTGTCGGATCGGCAAGGTATAGGGTATGGAGGCCGTACGTACCGGCAACTTGAAATGGGCCCGGCAGCTTTCCCGGAGCCGACTCAGTTGGGCGGCACCCCCGGTTAGCACCAGGCCCGCCGGCAGGTCATGCCGGAAGCCCGCATGGCGCAACAGGGCATCCAGCTGTTCCCACAACTGTTCCGCCCGGGCCGCGAGGATCTGATGCAGAAAACGGATGGAGAAGGTTACCTGCTTCTGATCCCCAAAGACCGAAGCGGTGACATCTGTACGGTAGTCTTCCACGGCCGGCAAGGCGGATCCATAGTCATACTTGAGATCCTCGGCCTCGGCCTCGGGACAGTGCAGGAGTGACGCCACATCATGGGTGAAGTCGTTGCCCCCCATGGGTATGGAACCGGCAAATTGCACATGGGTCCGTTGCACGATGGCCAAATCCGTCGTGCCTGCGCCAATGTCTACCAGGGCAACGCCCATCTGCCTTTCTTCCGGTGTGAGTGTAGCCTCGGCACTGGCCAGGGATGACAGGACCAGTTCCTCGATGTTGATGCCCTGGGCGGTGATGGTCTGCATCAGGGCCCCGATGGCCGTGGAACTGCCCGTCATGATGCGGGTATCCACCCCCAGCACGGAGCCATGCATGCCGGCCGGGTTCCGGATATGCCTCTGATCGTCCACGGACCAGAGGCCGGCCAGCGTATGAATGATTTGATGGTTCTCCTTCAGGTGAATCTGGCGCGCTTGGTGGAGAGCCTGTTGCATGTCGGCCCGGGTGATGGCATGCGACCGACTGAGTTCGATTTCCGCATGGCTGAGCATGGTACATACATGGGAACCGGCCAGGCTGACGCATGCCCGGTCGATGGATTGGCCGGCCATGGCCTCGGCCTGTTGCACGGCCTCGGCCAAATCGGCCTGGACAGCCTGCAAATCCATGATCGTGCCCTGAAACAGACCACGACTGCGGGATTCGCCCCAGCCCGTGATCGCCAGAATCGCCCGACTGGGCATCCGGAACCGCAATCAGGGCGCAGACTTTGGCGGTACCGATGTCAATAGCCGACAGGGCAGGAGCAGCAAGCATGGCCATCAGCGAAAGTAGGGCCGGGAAATCGGCCTCAGATCAATCAGTTCCGCTTCCAGATCCTGCTCGGCCAAATAGGCCTCAATGCCGGCCAGGTTCGCCAGTTTGCGCTCTGTATGCAGACCATTTCCCCAATAAATCCGGATGCCGAATTCGGGAATGGTGAACTGCAGGCCGTGATCGCTGGTGAAATTGAAGCGGTGGGGTGGGGTGCGCCAGAAGGAATGCATGCGGTACCGTTCCTGAATGGCGAGCATGGTGCGTACAAGATCCGGATCCAGCTGATGGGAAACGGCCGCATGAAGAGGAGGACGGTTGAGCGCCGCACTCATAGTCCAATCGTACAGGGTCAGGTACGGAATCGGGGTCTGTGCCTGGGGGGGCGCGCACGCGCCTGGCCTGACCGTTGTGGGTCACCGCGTAATGCCCTTCATCCGTTACCCAGAACAGGGCGGGAGGCACTTCCTGCACGGTGACAATGAGGGTGGCAGGCAGCAGCAACGTGACATTGGCATCGGCCACAAACGGATTGGCCCGAATGGCGTCCCTTATGGCCGTGGGATGTTGCCAAAGGATATGACGGCCCAATACATGCTGGAAGTCCCAGATATCCCGGGGGGCCAGATGGGCATCGAACCCCGTCACTTCATAGGGACTTTGCAGGAAAACATGCAAATCGTCCTGCCCGACATAAAACTGTGAATCCAGTCCCAGCTGCGCCAGGCCGAAACTGGTCACCAGCACCACAAACAGACTGACATATTTGCTGGCATACCATGCGGTACCGCGGACGAATTCCACGGTAAGCAGGCTCAGGGGGGCCAGGAGCATGTCCCGGACGGGATAGAAGAGCGGCAGGGACATTCAGGATCCAGATGCGCTGGAGCTGGTTTTGCGCCTTGGTGAAGCGCGCGCGATGACTGGTGGTAGCCGTGATGGGAGCAGTGCGGGAGGGAGGCATGGGGACCGGGGAGACGATGAGATTCAGATCGAGGTCTTGAGGGCCTGCTTGCGGGCATGGCGGTCAAGGGCGATGGCAAGCAGGCGGTCTATCAATTGAGCATAACTGACTCCCGATGCTTCCCATAACTTGGGATACATGCTGACAGAGGTGAACCCCGGAATCGTGTTCAGTTCATTGAGATAGATTGTATGACTGTTGCCATCCACCAGGAAATCCACCCGGGCCATGCCACATCCCCGCAACAGTTGAAAGGCCTGGATGGCCATGGCCTGCAGACGGGGCGGCCATGGCTTGCGGCACGGGCGCAGGAATCAGCAGTTGGGTACCGGGATTGTGGTATTTGGCCTCATAGTCATAGAACTCGTTGCTGGGCACGATCTCGCCCGGGACGCTGGCTTGCGGTGCATGGTATCCCAGCACACTCACTTCCAGTTCCCGGGCTTGGGGGACTGCATGCTCGACCAGCACGGTCAGATCGTACGTCGCCGCCAGATCGAGGGGCCGGGTGCAGTTGTGTTCGATCCGCCACACGGCTGATACCTACGCTGCTGCCCAGATTGGCGGGTTTCACGAACATGGGATAGGTGAGCGCCGCCTCAATCCGGGCTTCCACGGTGGCCCGTGCACTTTGCAGTTCCTGCACATCCACGGCCAGGTAGGGGGTTTGCGGCATGCCGGCACTGCCCAAGACCTGCTTGGCCATAACCTTGTCCATGACCAGGGCACTGCTGAGCACTCCGCATCCCACGTAAGGCACATTGGCCAGCTCCAGCAGGCCCTGCAGGGAACCATCTTCGCCATTGGGGCCGTGGAGCAGAGGAAATACGACATCTACTTGGCCCAGCGCCGCACGACTGGGCCGATCGGGCAACTGGGGCAGGCCGGAATGGATGCGGTCCACGGCGTCTGATCCCAGCATCAACCGGGCGCCTTCCCCCACCAGCCAACGGCCGGCAGGCGTAATGCCAATGTCCACGACTTCATGATTGCTTTGCCGCAGGGCAGACCGGACACTGTCCGCACTGCGCAGTGACACCTCGTGCTCACTGCTGCGTCCCTCCAAAAACCAGTGCTACGCGCATTCACTTGCTCCTGCCGGCCCATGTGATCTGTACCCACATCAAAACTGTATCTCCTCTGGTGTCCAGCGACCGGCAAAACAGATCTCGGGTTGGAGCGCAATGCCACAGTGATCCAGCACGCGCCCATGCACCCGGCGCATCAGCTGCAGCACATCCTGGGCGGAAGAAATGCCGGCCGGAGATCGGTTGACAATAAAATTGGCATGCTGGGGACTGACTTCAAAAGCCCCCTGGCGCATACCCTTGCCGCCTGCCTGCTCAATGAGAGCGCCGGCATACTGGCCTGGAGGATTGCGGAACATGCTGCCCAGGCTGGGTGCGCTGGGCTGCGTCTGCCGCCGGTGCGTCAGGTACGACTGCGCCCGTTGCCGGATGGCGCGGGCCTCCCCCGGCGCCAAACGCAAACGGACCCGCGTCACCACCGCCGGAAAACCGGCCTGCATGACCGCCGATGCTTTCAGGAGGCTGCGTCGATACCCCAACTGCAGTTCCCCCGCGGGGCGCCAGCCTGCAGAGGCCGGACCGTCGATGAGTTCGGCTTCCAGCAAACTGTCCGACATGTCGGCGCCATGGGCCCCGGCGTTGCCCACGACCGCCCCGCCCACCGTGCCGGGTACACTGACCGCCCATTCCAAGCCTGTCAGGTTCTGGGCAATGCTGATGCGGGCCAGCTGGGCCAGGAGCAAACCGCTGTCTCCCTCCAGCATGGCGGTTGCCGGGACACAGTGGGACCGGCAGCGATTGAGAATGGTGATGCCGTCAATGCCCTGATCGGCCACCAGCGTATTGCTGCCACCCCCCAGCATGAAAAAGGGATAGCGTTCCCGGTGGGCCCACACCAGCAGCCGGGCCAGCACCTGGCTGTCTTCAACGCGCACCAGATATTGGGCTGAACCACCCGTCCGGATGGAAGAATAGGGTGCCAGACACGCTTGGGCCTGGCATGCCAGATTGAGGGTGGTCGTGAGAAACCGGCGCGCCGGCGCATCAAGCGTCATACACCACCTGTCCTGCGGAGCAACGTCTTCCCTGCATCCTGTGGCGGTCCTGGCAGCCGGGGGGCGACAGTGGCAGGTTCAGCATTCATGCTTCCGTGTAGTATGCGATCAGCATATCCGACAAGCGCCAGCAGTCACCGGCACCCATGACCAGGACCAGATCGCCGGCTGCCGCATCCTGTGTGACACAGGTCAAAGCCGCATCCTGCGTAGGGCAATAGGTCACATGGGGATGCCGGATCGCGGCCGCCAGCGTGTCGCCGCCCACCCCCGCATGCGGCTGTTCGCGGGCAGCATAAGCCTGCATTATGATCACCCGATCCGCTTCGGCAAAGGCCTCCCGGAATGCGGGAAGCAGGGCTTGGGTACGGCTGAAAGTGTGCGGTTGGAAAACCGCCCACAGGCGGCCGGCCCGTGGCTGCTGGCGGGCCGCCTGCAGGGTAACCGCCACGGCCCGGGGGTGATGGGCATAGTCGTCGACAATCGTGATCCGGGCGAATTCGCCCCGAATCTGAAAACGGCGGTGCAGGGCCGTATAGGTCTCCAGGCCTGCGGTAGCCTGGGTAGGCGACAAGCCCACCGCCTGTGCGGCCAGCCACGCCGCGGCCGCGTTGTACTGGTTATGAAGGCCCGGGACCGGCAGATCAATGACGTGGTGATCCCCATTGGCGGCGCAGCACAGACGGAAGGCCGACTGGCCGGGGGACCAAGACTGCAGCTGCCAGTCCGCCGGATCCTTCCGGCCAAAGGAGATCAAGGGCCGGGGACCCGGATCCTGGACCGCCGCCCAGGCCTGCAGGTTGGCATCATCCCGGTTGTAGACAATGGTGCCCTGATCCGCCACCTGGGCGAGGAACTGGGCATAGGCGCGGGTCATGGCCGCAGGCGTGGGATAACAATCAGGATGATCCCAGTCCATGGCGGTGACCACCGCCAGGTGGGGATGCAAGCCCAGGAACATGCCGGCATACTCGTCGGCCTCAATAATGAAAAGCGGTTCGGTGCCGGCATGGCCGGAAGGAAGAGACGCATGCGTAGAACCAATGATAAATCCTGGATCCCTCTGGGCATGGCGCAGCATCTGTACGATCATGGCTGTGGTGGTGCTCTTGCCATGGGTACCGGCTACCGCGACGACCTTGCGGTCCGCCAGCAGTGCGGGCAGGAAGGCGGCACGATTCGCCATGGGCAAGCCCAATGCCTGTGCCTTGCGCCATTCCCGGTTGCTGTCAGGGATGGCACTGGAATATACCACGACATGGGGACGCTGCGCCGGATCCAATTGCGCCAGGTGTGCTTCGGTCTGGCCCAGGATTACCGGAATGCCCTGTCGGACGAGGTGGGTAGTCACAGGGCTGGCGTGCATATCGCTGCCGGACACCCGATAGCCCTGTTCGTGCAAGACACAGGCAAGCGCCGACAAGCCGGCACCGCCGATGCCCATCAGGTAAACATGCAGGGACGGATCGCCGTCCCTGAGCATTCGGGACCAGCGCGCTGCTTGGGGTGTGGCCATCGGTGACTCCAGGAAATCCGCAATGGGCTAGCGGATGCGACTGTGCTTGTGCAGTTTGGATCTGCGCGTACGACTCATCAAATGGATGAGGATGCCGATGCCCAGAATGACAAGCAATGTAGGCAGGTACTTGCCCGTGACGGCCAGCCAATCCCGGGTTTGGTCCGGGACGGCGGTCAAGGCCAGGGAGATTGGGATCGCGGCCTCCGGCAGGGCGTCCCGGTTTACCTCCAGCTCCAGCGTAATATGGGCGATTAGCCACGGGATCAGCAACAGCCAGTACACCAGGCCATTGCCCATGGCAAGCACTGCGCCCACCAGCCGGGCGGACACGGGACCGGGCACCTGGGGCATGCGGGAGCCCAGCCAATAGGTGACCAGACAGGCCAGGATCCAGAGTGCCATGGTCCACCAGGATTGTGACACGGCCACCAGGTTGGCCCGCGAGAATTCCAGGCCCTCCACCAACTCCGCCAGGGAAGACGGCACGAACTGTGCACTGGTGCGATACCAGATCAGGGAGGCAAGAACCAAAAGGGATCCGCAGAATGTCAACAGTTCCCGCTGCAGGCCACGGTGGTAGCCGCCGACGGCAAATGCCCCGAAATAGACCAGGAGGGCGGTAAGGGACTCAAGCATGGTATGGCCTGTCATGGCCTGCCAGCGCCAGCATAAGCTGGGCGGCCTTGGCCGCGGCCTGGGGGCGGGCCAGGGGGCGCAATTGCGCCCGGATTTGGTGGCGCATGTCAGTTCGGGTCAGCAGTTCGGTCAATGTGGGCAACAGATCAATGGCCAAGCGCTCTTCGGCTACCACATGGCAGGCCTGGTGGGCGGCCAAGGCCTGGGCATTGGCCCACTGATGTCCCCCTGAACCGGGCAGGGGGATGAGAATGGCCGGTGTCTCGGAGGCAGGCACCTCCCCCAGGACACTGGCGCCCGCCCGCAGGACCGCAACATCTGCAGCCACGAAGGCATCGGCCAGTTCGGTATGCAGGTATGCCCTCAGGGCATACCGGGAGGCCAGCGCGGGGGGCAGGTTCATGGCCTGCCAGCGGTCCTGACACGCCGCGAAATCCCGCTCGCCCGTGACATGGAGAACCAGACACTGGGCCAGCAGCCCAGGCAGCAGATCCTGGATCGTGCGGTTGATGGCTTGTGCGCCCTGACTGCCGCCCATTACCAGGAGCAGGGGCAGCGGATCCCCGGAACCCGGGTCCAGGTTCATCCGGGCCTGAGTCCGGGCCCGGGCCTGGGCCGGACCCTGGGCTGCGTTCAGGAGATCCGAGCGGACGGGATAACCGGTCAGCACGGCATTGCCGGGGAAATGGGCGGCCGCGGCCTCTGTGGTAATCAGGACCTGTTGGGCGACGCGGCCCAGCCAGCGGGTTGTCAGGCCGGGTTCGGCATCAGGCAGAAAGACCAGCAGGGGGACGCGGAGCAGGGCACAGGCCAACGCACTGGGTGCGGCGGCATTGCCACCGGTGGCGAGACAGATGTCAGGCCGGTAACGCAGCACAATCCACAACGCCTGCAGCACACCCACCCCCAAACGGACCACACTCAGACATTGAATCAGGGGATTGACGGCCTTGAGCTGGCCACTTGTAACCCTGCGGTAGGGGATGCCGGCCCGGGTCACCAGTTGTTGGGTCAGAGCCTGCCGCCGGCCAATCCAGAGGATTTCCAGGGCCCTGTTCTGTTGCTGGCACAGCTCCCGCACCTTGTCCAGAATGCTGAGAGCCGGGTAAATGTGCCCGCCTGTCCCGCCACCTGTACACAGGATCTTCATGGTTGTCGTTGTAACCGGGTCATGTGATCGATGTTGACCAGGATGCCAATGGCACTCAGCCAGACCAGGAGCGACGATCCCCCATAGCTGATGAAGGGCAGGGTAATCCCGGTGACCGGTATCAGGTTCAGCACGACGCTGATATGCAGCAGCGCCTGGGTTACGAGCAGGAAGGTGATGCCTACCGCCACCAGAAAGCCGAAGTCGTCGATAGCCGCATAGGCAATCTTGATGCCGCGGTATGCGACCAGGCCAAAGAGCAGGAGGATCAGCAGTGTACCCACCAGACCCGCCTCTTCACTGATGACGGCAAAGATGGCATCGGTCCACGGCAGGACCAGCCACAGGCTCTTCATTTCGCCCTGTCCCACACCTGTACCCCAAAGACCGCCCCGGATGGTGGCCCGCACGGTATTGCGTTCCTGCCAGCCAGGGCTGTTCACCGGATCCCCGAGCGCCGCAATGAAATCGCCAATCCGATCCCCCAGGTAGGGAAATATCAACAGAAAAAGACCCATGGAAACGGCCGCAATGACACAGACCACCAGCATTTCCCGGAGATTGCCGCTGGCCAGGTAGAAGAGGACGAAGGCGGTCAGAAAAATCAGGATGGCCATGGTGAAATCGGGCTGGATGGCAATGAGCACCGTCACGAACCCAATGAGCAGGCCATAGGGATACAGCCCGCTGTTGCGGTCCAGGATCCGGGTGCCCTTGCTGTTCAGCCAATGACTGCCGAACAGAATGACCGTCAGCTTGGTGAATTCACTCGGCTGAATGCTGTTCCGAAACAGCAGCCGCTGGGAGCCAAAAGCCTGGACGCCCAGGATGAGCACGGCGAAAAGGGAAACCACGGAAAGGGTAAAGAGAATTCCGCTCCAGCGTGTCCACAGGGTATAGGGGGTTATCGACAGGAACACCAGGGCGATCAGGCCCAGGCCCAGGGCAAACAGATAGCGCTTCACAAAATACAGGCCATCCGGGTTGACACGCAACAGGCCTGCCGAGTAGCTGGCGCTAAACACCATCACGATGCCGATGATCAGCAAGGAAAACACCGAGCCGAGCAGGACCCAGTCATATTGAATCATGCGTTCCTGCAGAAGCTGGCGATCCCAGCCGGAAGAAAGCGCGGAAGCCTGTTGTGTCATGGTTATACCTTACTCCTTGGGCCGCAGGACCAGTTGCCGGAAATGTTCCCCCCGGGCTTCGTAGTCCGCAAATGCGTCAAAACTGGCGGCGCCAGGGGACATCAGGACAATGGCACCGGGGCGTGCGGCCAGACGGGCGGTGGCCACCGCGCAGTCCAGGCTGTCTACCACGTGGATCAGGGGTTCGACAGCGTCAGTTGCCTCCCGGGCCTGCATCACCGCTGCCGCAATCCGGGGACCGCTCACGCCAAAGGCAATCAGGGTGTGCACACGCTGCCACACCTTGCGCGCAAACTGGTGCCATGGCAAATCCTTGTCCTTGCCGCCGGCCAGCAGAATGAGCTGGCCGGTTTCACCGCACACGCTGTCAATGCCCGCGACAGCCCGTTCGGGCGCCGTGGCGATGCTGTCATTGATCCAGAGTACGCCATGCTGGCAGGCCACCTCTTCCAGGCGGTGGGGCACCCCGGCAAAGTGCTGCAGGGAGGTCTCCATGGCCGCTCGCGAGCGGCCATGGAGATGGGCCAGGGCGCAGGCGGCCAGGGCATTGCTGACATTGTGGCGTCCACGCAAGCGGAATTCCTGCAGCGAGGCCAGGCACTGAGGGCCCAGCCATACGGCCTGCCGGTCATAGTGAATGCCTCCGGGCAGATCATGGTGCAGGGAATAGGGCATGACACGGATTCCTGCCTCGCGCAGATAGGTGCGGGCTTCCTGGAGCAGGGCGGTACACTGGGCCGCCCCGGGCATGGCCAGCGGTCGCTGTTGGGTTGGGCGGCACTCCGGTATCAGGCGCTGGCAAACCGGGTCGTCGGCGTTGAGGACCGCCGTTCCGCCTGGTCGGATGGCATACAGGGCCCATAGCTTGGCCCGCAGATAGGCTGGCATCCCGGGATGTCGGTCCAGATGATTGGGTGTCACGTTCAGGAGGGCCACAGTATCCAGCTGTATTTCCTGCCGGTCCGTGCGCATGATCTCCGGATCCAGCAGTTCCAGCTGAAAGCTGCTGCCTTCCCACAGCAACAGATCCCGGGACCGGAAATGCGTTGCCTGTTGCAACAGGGGTTGCCCGATATTCCCCCCAATGTGGACCTGTTGATTGGCTGCAGCGCCCTGTGCCAGCATGGCGCCCGTCAGGGTGGTCGTGGTGGTCTTGCCGCTGCTGCCGGTGATCAGGATGATGGGACAGGGCGTGCGGGCGAATGTAAGCAGGGTGTCGTTGACCACGGAAATGCCCTGACGGACAGCAGCCTGCACCAGCGGCAGACCGGGATCCACACCACCGGAAATGCACAGCAGATCACAGTCGGCCAGGAGATCGGGATGCTGCGGGCCGAAGACAAACCGGACCTGGGATCCCGTGGGCAGGGAATGGACGAAATCCATCGGAATGGCCTGGCGGTCACTGGCTTTCACCTGTGCCCCCTGTGCCGCCAGGAAGCGCACCAGTTCCCGCCCTTGCCGGGCCAGCCCCAGCACCAGGACAGACCGTCCCGCCAGGGAACCCCTGAGCGTGCGGAGGCATGATGATGACTGTGACGCGGCGCTCGGGGACATCATCACACCAGGGCGAGGGCTACGCCCAGCATGCCGCTCAGCACGCTGACGATCCAGAACCGTTCCTTCACCTGCATTTCGCTCCAGCCCAGGAGTTCGAAATGGTGTTGCAGGGGGCTCATCTTGAACGGCCGCAGATCACGGCCCAGATAGCGGCGGCTCAACTTGGCACTGACCACCTGGATGACGACACTGGCCGCCACGGCGACGAAAATCAATCCGATCACCGGGAGGATCAGCCACTGTTGTGTCATCAGGGCCACCAGCGCCAGCGTGGCCCCCAGCGACAGACTGCCCGTATCGCCCATGAACAGTTGGGCCGGGTGGGCGTTGTACCAGAGGAAAGCGAACAGGGAGCCCACCACGATGAAGCAGAAAATGGCGATGTATTCATAGCCCTGCAGGTACGCGATGATGCCGTAGGAGACGAAGGAAACCGAGGCGGTGCTGCCGGCCAGGCTGTCCAGACCGTCGGCCAAATTCACGGCATTGCTGAAGCTGATGATGAGAAAGATGCCGATGGGAATGATGATCCAGCCGACTTCTACCAGTTGCGGGATCCCGGGCACCCCGACGGATCGCAATTGCGGCGGACCAAAATAGAGAATCAGAACGACAATAGAGGCCAGAATGAATTGCACGGCGCTCTTGACGCGGACGGTAATGCCATTCCTGTCCGGCGAACTGCCGATCAGGCTCTGCCAATCGTCAAAGCTGCCCAACAGGGCAAAGGCCCCCAGGCAGAAGAACAGCAGCAGCGTACTCGCCCCGATAATGTTGAAGCCAATGAAGTTCGCAATGTTCAGGGTGCCGGTGATCAGCAGGATCGGCAAGACGAAGAGCCATCCCCCCATGGTGGGGGTACCCATTTTGTACTGATGCCGATCCGGTCCATCAATGCGGATTTTCTTGCCGATGCGGAAGTGCCTGAGCAAGGCAATGAGGGGTCGTCCCCAGATCACGGCAATAAAGAAGCTCAGGGTGCCCAGCATGAGTGGAATGGCCATGGCTACAGATTCGGGGCACTCAGATCCGCGACGATGGATTCCATGCCTATGGCCCGGCTGCCCTTGATCAGAACCAGATCGTCCCGGGCGACGATGGCCCTGAGGACAGGCGGTGTGGCACCGGCTTCGTTCAGCATATGGATGGCGTCGGCGGGCATGCCGGCGGCCAGCGCGGACTCGCCTATCAGGCGTCCCAGCGAGCCCACCGTGATCAGGCGGTCGGCCACGCGGGCGGCCCGGCGGCCCACCTTGATGTGGCTGGTGGTGGTGGAGGGTCCCAGTTCCAGCATGTCACCGAGGATGGCAATGCGTTGTCCCTGGCGCTTGGGCTCCAGATCGGCCAACAGGTTCAGCGCGGCGATGCAGCTGTCTTCGCTGGCATTGTAGGTATCATCGATCAGGGTGCTTTCGTTCACACCGCGCGTCAACACCAGCCGGATCTGATTGCGGGGATCCCGCAGGCCGGCCAGAATCTTCTGCAGGGGCAGGCCTTCACTCATGCCGGCGGCCATGGCCAGCAAGGCATTGTGCACGCTGTGGCGTCCCAGCAGGGGAATATGCACATGCAGGGCCCGGCGGATGGGGGTCAGGGATTCAGGCAGATGCACCCGGAACTGCATGCCCTTGAAGCCTGCACTCTGGATGTCATCGGCCCAGAGATCACAGTCAGGCGTCAGCCCGACCCGGATAATGCGGGCTGACGTCAGATCGGCCATGGCGCGCACCCGTGCATCATCCCAGTTCAGAATGGCCACCCCGCCGGCCTCGGCGCTGGGCAGTGCCCGGATCAATTCCGACTTGGCTTCAAAGATGCGCTCCATGGTGCCCAGACGTTCCAGATGGCTGGGACCGACATTGGTCACAATCCCCGTCACCGGCAAGGTGAGCCGACACATTTCCTCAATCTCGCCCAGGCGATACATGCCCATTTCGGTGACGAAACGTTCCTGCTCATGGGTGAGCCCCATGAGCACCAGGGGCAGGGCATGCTCCCCGTTCATATTGCCCGGTGAGCAGTAGGTCTGAAAATGCTGGCGGAGAACGGAATACACCAGTTCCTTCGTGCTGCTCTTGCCCACGCTCCCGGTCACGCCGATCACCCGCAGACTGGGACGGGTACGGTGCAGGCGCTGAAAGAGGCCCACCTGCTGGATGGCGGCCATGGCGGACTCCACCACGTAGCAGACACAGTGCTCCGCGCGGAGCACATCCAGACCAGCAGGCCATTCCAGCTGGTGGGTGTGACAGCGGACCACAGGCAAATCGGAGGCCGGCAGATAGTCGAGTCCCTCTTCTTCACAGATGATCGCGCTGGCCCCCTTGGCCATGGCTTCGCCCACAAAACGATTGCCATGGGTATGTTGGCCCGGGAGCGCCGCGAAGAGGGCACCCGGCATGACCTGTCGGCTGTCCGAAACGGCACTGGATATGGGAAGGGGCAGCAATGCCCAGGGCGGAGCCTGTCCCGTCAGGGCTTGCCACAGGGTGTGATGCGTAATGTGGGTGGGAATGGCCGTGGTCACAGGGCACGCTTCAGGGGTTCAGGCAGGAGAACGAGGAGGTCTTGGCCGATTCCGACGCGTCCAGGGGACGGGAGTCCTTGTCTGCGTTGGCATATACCAGGGGATGACAGGAGGGCGGCACATTCATGTATTGCAGAATGCGCTGGGTGATGCGGCTGAAGGTAGGGGCCGCATTCTGGGAACCCCATACGGCTACGTTGTGATTGGGGTCTGGATCGTTGAGGATGATCAGCACCAGGATCCGGGGATCATCGGCCGGCGCAAATCCGGCGAAGCTGGCCGTGACCACATCCTCGGAATACTGGCCAATGCGCTCCGGATCCGGCACTTGGGCAGTGCCGCTCTTGCCGGCTATCCGGTAGCCAGGCACCTGGGCTGTATACACTTCATCCTCTACCACGCGTACCATCATTTCGGTCACCGTGTGCGCCGTTTCGGGACTGATCACCTCCTGGCGCAGGGGTGTGGGCTGGAACGTGGTGATGTTGTCCCCCTTGATCCGGTGCTGCACGACGTAGGGCTGCATGAGATTCCCGCCATTGGCAATCACATTGAGGGCATTGGCCATCTGAATCGGTGTGCAGTTGATGCCCTGGCCAAAACTGTTGGTGCCCAGATCCGTGATGTTCCAGTTGGCGGTGCCCGGGTACTTGTCTTTCAGGCTGCCGTTGAATTCATGGGCCAAATCAATGCCCGTCACTTCGCCCAAACCGAAATCAAACAGGTATTCGTAATATTCCTTGGTGCCAATCCGATCCACGGCGATCTCCGCGATGATGGTATTGAGCGATTTGGCCAGGGCCTCAGTGGCGGTGACCTGACCCTCAACACGTTCCTCGCTGTTCCGGATCACCGTGTGTGTCCCAATGAAGTATTCGCCGGTGTCGTGAAATTCGTCATCGGGTTCGATCACCCCCAGATCTATGCCGGCGGCGACGGTCAAAACCTTGAACACCGAGCCCGGTTCATACACGCCGGTAACGGCCAGGTTGACCAGATTGGTGGACTCCGGATCGATCGTGTCCAGGGCCCCCGGTGTGAAGTCCGGCAAATTGGCCATGGCCAGAATCGCGCCGGTCTTGGGCTCCATCACCAGGGCGGAGCCGCCTTGCCGCACCTTGTAGCGCACGATCGCGTCCTGCAGTTCCTCTTCCACAATATGCTGTATGGTGCGGTCGATGGTGAGGATGATATCGCCTCCCATGTGGGTGGGGACATAGCGGCGCATTTCCGGTGACAGCACGGCGACTGACTCGGAGGCGGCGAGGAGATTCACCTCGCCGCGCAGAAATTTCTGGTAGTAGCTTTCGATGCCGTTCACGCCCTCGCGATCCGCGTTGACCAGTCCCAGCACATGGCTGCCCAGCGCACCCTGGGTGTAATACCGGGTGGGTTCCCGTTCCAGACGGAAGTGACGGAAAAAGTCGTAGTCCGCGGTATCCGCATCCAGATCTGTGCGCAAACCCAGTTCCTGCATGACCTGCTGCAGGTTGGGCTCGGGATCGCCGGCACCGGCCGCCGCGTCGGCGGCCACCGGGGGGGCGAGCAGATTTTCCAGCTGCACCCGGGCGGCATCATCGCCCCGCTTGTACAAGTCCCACATCCGGGCGGCAAACTCTCCCTGTCGCTGCAGCTGATCCAGGTACTGTCCGGAGGCCAGGTGCAATGACTCCGCCATCACCACATAGGAAAAGATCTGCTGTGGTTCCCCCGTGCCTTCCGCCACCCGTGCCTGTTCCTCGCGCTGTCGCTGCCGGAAAGCCCGCAATTCGGATTGCAGCTTGGCATCCAGCAGATTCTGGTCGCGATCGGTTACTCCCGCCACCAGATTGGAGACAGCGCCCCGATAGTGCGCCGGCATGTCCCCCAAGGCGGGAATGACTACCTGGTAGGTCCAAACATCGCCGGCCAGCAGCTCGCCCCGTGCATCGGTGATCACACCGCGGGTGGGAATGGTGTACAGGTGGCGATCCACAAAACGGTCGGTATTCTGGCTGTTATGCAGGATCAACTGAAAGTGCACCAGGCGCGCTACCACCAGCAAGGCAAAAAGACCGGCGGGCAAAAAGACCAGTCCCATACGTCTGGCGCGTATGGGGACCAGATCGCCCCACGAATAGCGGGGGGTGGCCGGATTCTGCAGACTCCTCATGGTGGCGTCAGCTGCTTAGGGATTCCCGGCATTGGCGGAATCGAGGAGACGTTGCCACCAGGTGCGGGCTTCGTCCTCACGGGGGACAGAGAGCGGGGGGTCAAGGATATCGGGCGGCATAATGGAGAAGGAGCCCAGCTGCTGGGCCATCTCCATCAGTTGCTCCCGCACACCCAGGCCCAAGATTTCGACATGTTTGCTTACCGTCTGGATGCGTTCATCGGGCGAGGGGAGCCCATCTCCCCAGTCACCGGAGGGCACCGCCGCGGCCGAGACCACCAGACCCGGTTCCGGATTCAACCAGACGGTTTGTTGCCGGGGTATGAAACCCTGCCGGATCGCCCAGATATATACCTGGTTCAGGTCGACTTCCTCCCCAATGCGATACAGCAATTCCGTATTGATCTGCTGTTGCTGGGTATATTGCTCTTCGATGCGTGCCAGTTGCAGGCGGGTTTCCGCAATGCGATAGGTCTTGTAGACGTTGAGCAGGCATCCAAACGCGATGGTACCCAGAAAAACCGCCCACCAGCCCACCAGGGGCAAATTGAAGGTGAGGGCAAGCATCTGGCGCGTGCGCGTCCGCGCGACCGGGTTGCGCAGTCGTTGCAAAGGCAAGCCGGCGGCATGCAGGAAAACACGAATCATGCCTGACTCCCGGAACTCCCACGTACCTTCTCCGCCACCCGGAGGCGGGAGGAACGGCTGCGCGGGTTGGCCGCGATTTCCGTGGTCGCCGGTTTGATGACGCGGCGGGAAAGCAGGTCCAGCGGAGGTCGGGGCGTTGTCCTGCGGGAGGAAGGGCCATATTTGTTGGCCGCCGTGCGCTGGCTGTGACTGCGCAGGAAATGCTTGACCACCCTGTCTTCCAGGCTCTGAAAGGAAATCACAAACAGGCGGCCGCCCGGAGCCAGCAGATCCAGAGTCTGGGGCAGGACCTGGCGCAATTGTGCCAATTCGTCATTTACGGCCAGGCGCAAGGCCTGAAAGGTTCTGGTGGCAGGATGGATACGCGCATGTCCATGCCGGGGGATGGCGCGTTGTACGACGTCTGCCAATTGGGCGGTCGTGGCAATGGGGCGGGACTGCAGGATCGCCTGGGCCACGCGTCGGGCATGCCGTTCTTCGCCCAGAGTCGAGAGGAGGAAAGACAAATCGGCTTCGGCCCAGGTATTGACGATGTCCCCCGCTGTGAAAGACTGGGACTGATCCATGCGCATATCAAGCGGTCCATCGCGCTTCAGGGAAAACCCCCGGTCTGCCGTATCAATCTGGTGGGAACTGTAGCCCAGATCCAGCAGGATGTTGGCTACCGGGGCAAAGCCGTGGGCCCAGGCGATCTTCTGCACTTGGCCGAAATCGGCGTGGACCAGCGTAACTTGCGTCTCCAGGTGCAGTGCCTGGAGTCTCTGCCGGGTACGCCGGAGTGCCTGGCGGTCCCGATCCAAAGCCAGCACGCGACCACGGGCACCCGCAGCCTGGAGAAACCGGATGGTATGGCCGCCATCCCCCACGGTACAATCCAGCAGCCGGGGATTGTCCTGCAGGTTGAATCGATCGGCTATCTCATCAAGGAGAACCGGCTCATGGAATGCCGAACTGCACCGGACTGGCGTCGGGTGCGCTTCGGGAGCAGACTGCAGTTCCCGGCCTTGATTGTATATGGGGAGTAGCCTATGGGCCTTGGATAGAGGCACCACAGTACTGGGGGATAACAACCAACCCTCCCGCCGGAATTCCATGGAAATAGCGATGTGGCGGAATCACAAATGCCGCTGACTGTCAACGCATGTTGGTACAGATCAGCCATTGGCTCACCATTATATACCATATACCGGCATTCCCGATGGCTGACAAACCGGCTGCGGATGCCCAAGGAATGCTGACAGTCCCCGTGGGTCTGGCAGCAGGTGGGAGGCGCCCTGGTTCCCGGCCCCGCGCAGGCGGGTGCGCAATCAAGACCACCACGGGGGCACGGCAGGGTCAAGCGCAGGAGGCAGGCATGGGCCCTGTCTCTTCTGGGCGCTGTGCCGCGGAATTTGCCATGCGATTGCCTACAAAAAGGTTGCCCGGCTTGATCTTCCCCACAGGCTGTGATACAATGCTTCGTCTATGCTCTCGGCACGCATACGTGAGGCGTATGTGCTCTTTTGCTTGCGTGCCGTGACAACCTGTTCATAGGGGAGCCCCATGCTACGCAATCTCTTGTCAGCAGTCACTACAGGCAGAAAGCAGCGCAAAGACAGTGGGCCAGACACATCAGATCCCAGGGCAGCCAGTTGCCATTCTTCCCTGCATTTCCCCTTCTGAATGAAGCGCCGTATGCGTTTCGTTCCCCTATTCCTTTTCCCCCCAAATCATTGCATTGACGCCTTGGCGCGTACCGGGGCCAGCGCGGGTCTTGTGAAGATCCATGCCAGCCATCAATGTGCGGAATCCGACCGCAAAGGAGACATGCAGGAATGACCAACATCACGGCACGCAGCGAGGGCACCGGCCAGCGCAAGTCCTACGCCCGCATCCCGGTGGCCATGCCACTGCCCAACCTGATTGAAGTGCAGCGCCGGAGCTTTGCCTGGTTCCGGGAAACGGGCCTGAAGGAGGTCTTTGCGGAATTTCCGCCCATCCAGAGCTACGGCAAGCAGTACGAACTGCGGCTGGGGGCGTACCGCTTTGAGGAGCCGGAATACACGGTGGAGGAATGCCGGCTGAAGGACAAGACCTATGCGGCGCCCCTGAAGGTGGAGGTCAGCCTGCTGAACAACAGCACAGGGGAAATCACGGAACAGGAAGTGTATCTGGGGGACTTCCCCATGATGTCCGAGGCCGGGACGTTTATCATGAACGGCGCGGAACGGGTGGTGGTCAGCCAGCTGCTGCGTTCGCCCGGCGTGTACTTTTCCAAAGTGATTGACCGTTCCTCGGGACGGGCCCTGGCCACCGCGAAGGTGGTGCCCGGCCGGGGGGCCTGGCTGGAATTCGAAACGTCCAAGCGCAACGAAATCACGCTGAAGGTGGATCGCAAGCGCAAGCAGTCGGTGACGATCCTGATCCGGGCGCTGGGCTACGGCACGGACGATGAAATCCGCGCCCTCTTTGCCGACGTGGATACGGACCCGGAACACGGGTTTATTGAAGCCACCCTGGACAAGGATCCCATTGCTCCCGTGGTGAATGGCGAAGAAGGCATCCGGGAGGCGCAGATACGCTTCTTCTCCAACCAGCGCCCCAGTGATCCGGCCAAGCCCGATGCCGCCCGCCGCTTCCTGGAGGAGACGTTCTTTGACTCGCGGCGCTATGACCTGGGCCGGGTGGGACGCTACAAGCTCAACCAGCGCATGGCGCGGGAAGAACCCATCACGGAACGGACCCTGACCCGGGACGACCTGATCGCGATCGTGAAGCGGATCATCCAGATCAACAATGGCGAGGCCAGCACCGATGTGATGGATCATCTGGGCAATCGCCGGGTGAACACCGTGGGCGAACTGCTCCAGAACCAGGTACGGCTGGGCTTGGCCCGTATGGAAAAGGGGGTCCGGGATCGCATGTCGGTCAAGGATGCGGACCAGATGGTGCCCACACAGCTCATGAATGCCAAGCTGGTCCTCGGGGCTGTCAAGGAGTTCATGGGGGGCAGCCAGCTGAGCCAGTTCATGGACCAGACGAACCCGCTGTCGGAACTGACCCACAAACGTCGGCTGAGTGCGCTCGGACCCGGGGGGCTGAAGCGGGAACGTGCCGGCGTGGATGTGCGGGACGTACACTTCAGTCACTATGGCCGCATCTGTCCCATCGAAACCCCGGAAGGTCCCAATATCGGTCTGATCGGGTATCTCGGTTCCTATGCCCGGATCAATGATCTGGGGTTCATCGAGACGCCGTACCGGCCGGTCCATAACACCCGGCCGGGCCGGATCCGGGATCTGACGGGCCACACGCTGCGGGAAGACATTGTCAATGGCCGCGGGGAACGGATCGCGGCCGCGGGTACCCTGATGGATGAGGCCATCGCGCGCAGGATTGCCGCGTCCCGCCAGGGCCGGCCGGTCCAGGTCTGGCCGTATGTGGGGGATGACATTGTCTACATGTCGGCGGACGAGGACGAACGGGTGGCGATCGCCCAGGCGTCCACGCGGCTGAACGCGCGCCAGGAGCTGCAGAACGAATATCCGTCGACGCGCAAGGCGGACCAGTTTCCCCATACGCCGGTGGACCAGGTGGAATACATCGACGTGTCGCCGCAGCAGATTGTGGGCATCAGCGCCTCGCTGATCCCCTTCCTGGAACACGATGACGCCAACCGGGCCCTGATGGGCTCCAACATGCAGCGGCAGGCGGTGCCGCTGATCCGGGCGGAGGCGCCCCTGGTGGGCACGGGCGTGGAATACCAGGCGGCGGTGGATTCGGGGCAGGTGGTGGTGGCCGACCAGGCGGGGACGGTGGTCCGCGCCGGCAGCGACGAAATCCGGATACTGTCGGAGGCGGGGGAAGAGCGGCGCTATCCCCTGCGCAAGTACCACCGCAGCAACCAGAGCACCTGCATTGACCAGTGGCCCGTGGTCTACCAGGGGGCGCGGGTGGTGGCCGATCAGGTCATCGCGGACAGTGCCAGCACGGAAGGGGGCGAGTTGGCCCTGGGGCACAATGTGCTGGTGGCCTACATGAGCTGGGAGGGGGGCAACTACGAGGATGCCATCCTGGTCAGCGAACGGCTGATCCAGCAGGACAAGTTCACCTCCATCCATATCGAGCGCCATGAAGTGACAGCGCGGGAGACCAAATTGGGGGTGGAAGAGATCACGGATGACATCCCGAATGTGGGCCCGGAGGCGCGCCGCAATCTGGACGAAGAGGGCATTATCCGCATCGGCGCCAAGGTAACCGGGGGCGACATCCTGGTGGGCAAGATATCGCCCAAGGGGGAGACGGTCCTCACACCGGAGGAGAAGCTGCTGCGGGCCATCTTTGGGGACAAGGTGCGGGAAGTGAAGGACACGTCCATGCGTTTGCCCAACGGCCAGCGGGGCAAGGTGGTGGATGTCAAGGTCTTTGACCGCAAGGACCACCACGATTTGCCGGCCGGGACGGAAAAGGCCGTGCATGTCAACGTGGCCCAGCGGCGCAAGCTGACCGAGGGGGACAAGATGTCGGGCCGCCATGGCAACAAGGGAGTGATTTCCAAGGTGATCCCCGTGGAGGACATGCCCCACCTGGCCGACGGCACCCCCGTGGACATCATCCTCAATCCCATCAGTGTGCAGGGCCGCATCAACCTGGGCCAGATCCTGGAAAACCATCTGGGCTGGGCGGCCGACCGCATTGGCTTCAAGGTGTCCACGCCCGTCTTTGACGGGGCGCGGCAGGAACAGATTGAAGCGGAGCTGGCCCGCGCCTGGCTCACGGATCGGGCCTGGCAGGTGGTCAACGAGCGGGCCTGGGAATGGGTCGCGGACCTGGGCATCGCCGAGTCGGAACTGGAAGCCCAGGAGGATGTGCATTTCATCTACCTCGCGCACTGGCTGTCCCCCGAGGCCTATGATATGGATCGGGTGTTTGCGGATTATGCCTTCGCCCGCCGGGCCGCCGTCCGCGAGTGGCTTACAGAAGAGGGCTACGATCCGGAAACCGTCCTGCCCCAGGACTACACGCACCAGCACACCACCGAGGAGGACGACCGCCTGGCGGTGGATGTGGCCTATCGCGAATGGCTGCGGCTCCACTGTGGCGAGCGTACCGACCTGTCCGGGGATGCCCTGCAGGCCCTGGTCACCGTCCGCTCCCAGGCCCTGGGCCAGCCCCTGCCCACGACGGGCAAACAGATCCTGTACGATGGCAAGACGGGCGAGCCCTACCTGCAGCCGGTGACCGTGGGCCTTTCCTACATGCTCAAGCTGCTGCACCTGGTCGAGGACAAGGTGCATGCCCGCAGCACCGGCCCCTACAGCCTGGTCACCCAGCAGCCCCTGGGCGGCAAGGCCCAGAACGGGGGCCAGCGCTTTGGCGAGATGGAAGTCTGGGCCCTGCTGGCCTATGGCGCGGCGTATACGCTGCAGGAAATGCTGACCATCAAGTCGGATGACACCAGTGGCCGCGTGAACACCTACCAGTCCATCGTCAAGGGCGAGGAGATCCAGAGTCCGGGCATTCCGGAAAGCTTCCGGGTCCTGGTCAAGGAACTGCAAAGCCTGGGCCTGTCCCTGGAGGTCACCACCAGCAAGAAAGAGAAACTGCAGTTTGGCAAAGAGGATGCCTCGATCAGACTGGCCAATCTGGGCAGCGGCCTGATGCTTCCCAAGATGTTCAATTCCTAGGAAACTGACAGCCGGTAGCAAGAAGTGCCACAGACGTGAGCCTGGGCAGAGGAACGCAAGGAGACAACCATGGAATTGGGCAATTTTGATTTGATTCGGGTTTCCCTGTCTTCACCCGAACAAATCCGGGAATGGAGTTACGGTGAAGTCATCAAGCCGGAAACCATCAATTACCGGACGCTGAAACCGGAACGGGACGGTCTGTTCAGCGAACGCATCTTCGGCCCCGAAAAAGACTGGGAATGCAGTTGCGGCAAGTACAAGCGGGAACGGTACAAGGGTATCGTGTGTGACAAGTGCGGGGTGGAAGTGGCCAGCAACCGTGTGCGCCGCGAACGCATGGGACACATTGAGCTGGCCTCGCCCGTCAGCCATTCCTGGTATGCCAAAGGGAGTCCCTGTCGTCTGGGTTTGCTCCTGGATATCAGTGCGCGGGACCTGGAAAAGGTGCTCTATTACGCGATGTACATCATCACCCGGGTCAATGAAGATGCCCGCAAGCGCTACATTGTGCGCCGGGAAAAGGAACTGGCCCTCAATTTGACCAAGCTGCAGGCCACCACAGCCGCCACCATCGATGAGGCGGAAGAGAGCCATGCGGAGAGGATGCAGGAAATCACGACCACCCGGGATCAGGAATTCAATGCCCTGGATGAAGATATTGCCACGCGTTCCGGGGAGGCGATTCGCGAGGCCCAGTCCCTGATCCAGTGGATTGAGAACCGGGCGGGCAACCAGGCGGACAGTGCCCGGGGCCTGGCCTGGATCGAGGATGACATCATTGCGGTGGGCGACCGGATTGATCCCGCGCTGGAAACGGCCATCAACGAGCATGTCCAGGTCTTTGTCGAGTCCCTCGCCCAGGAATCCGCCCGGCGCAAGGAGGACATTCTGCAACAGACCGAGGCCGCTATTGTGGCCCAGAACCAGGAACTGGAGGACTTGATCCGGCTCTTGAACGGCAATGAGAAAGCCGAACGCGAGCGGTATATCGCCAGTATGGAAGAGGCTTTGGAGCCCCTGAAGAACATTCAGGCCCGCGATTTGAAGTCCGATCAGGAATACCGCACCATGGTGCGCCAATATGGCAATACGTTTGAGGCGGATATGGGCGCGGAAGCCATTCTGGAGCTTCTGAAACAGATCGATCTCGACGATTTGGCCCGGGACATGCGCGATGTCATTCGGACCTCCCGGAGCGAGCAGAAGCGGACCAAGGCCGCCAAGCGCCTGCGGGTCGTGGAAGACCTGCGCAAGAGCGGCAACCGGCCCGAGTGGATGATTCTGACCCGCTTGCCGGTGATTCCCCCGGAACTGCGGCCCATGGTGCAGCTGGATGGGGGCCGCTTTGCCACCAGTGACCTGAACGACTTGTACCGTCGTGTCATCAACCGGAACAACCGCCTCAAGCGCCTGCTGGATCTCAATGCCCCGGTCGTCATCGTGCGCAATGAAAAGCGCATGCTGCAGGAAGCGGTGGACAGTCTTATTGACAACCGCAAGCGCAACCGCACGACGGCCAACCGGAATCAGAAGCACCCGTTGAAGAGCCTGACCGATATGCTCAAGGGCAAGCAGGGACGCTTCCGGCGCAACCTGCTGGGCAAGCGGGTGGACTACTCCGGGCGATCCGTGATTGTCGTAGGACCGGATCTGAAATTGCACCAGGCCGGCATTCCCAAGCGCATGGCCCTGGAGCTGTTCAAGCCCTTCGTCATTGAACGGCTGGTCAACAGTGGCACTGCCGCCAATGTGCGACAGGCCAAGTCCATGATCGAGAGTGCCGAAGACGATGTCTGGGATGTGCTGGAGAAAATCTGCCACGAGCGCCCGGTGCTCCTGAATCGGGCCCCTACCCTGCACCGCCTGGGCATACAGGCCTTTGAGGTCAAGCTCATTGAAGGCAGTGCCATTCAGCTGCACCCGCTGGTCTGCACCGCCTTCAACGCGGACTTTGATGGGGACCAGATGGCCGTCCATGTTCCCCTGAGTGAGCAGGCGGTCAAGGAAGCACGGGAACTGATGCTTTCCACCCGTAACCTGCTCAAGCCCAGCAGTGGTGAGCCCATCATCAGTCCCACCAAGGACATGGTGCTGGGCGTTTTCTATCTGACGCTCATGGAAGATGAGGATCGGCCGGACGAAGCCCTGAAGCGCTATCCCAACCCGGAGCAGGCACTTTATGCCCATGAAATGGATCACATTGACCTGCGGGAACCGATTCGGGTCCGGATCCGGCCCTATATTGCGGAAACCCCGCTGGACACCCTGGAGCTGAATCCGCGCTGGGTGCGTGCGCTGCATGCGTATGGCCTGGAAAGTGCGGAACAACTGCGCAAGGCCATTGGGGATGATCCGGAAGCCTTTATCCGCGAGGTGAATGATTTCGGTCCCGTAGCCATGCAGGAATGCCAGGCGGTCCTGAACGAGGTGCATGTGGACGAGGAACCGCTGGAGTCCATCAGCTTCACGCGCACGACGGCGGGACGCATCATCTTCAACCAGGCGCTGCCGCCTCAGATGGAGTTTGTCAACCTGTGCCTGGACAAGGGAGGCGTGAACGAAGTCATTCACCAATGCTATCTTTCCATGGGCATGGAAACGACAGCGGAAGTGGCGGATCAGATCAAGGCGCTTGGTTTTCACTACGCCACGGTGTCCGGGATCACCATGGCCGTCTCGGATCTGGAAGTGCCGGATACCAAGCAGGCGGTCATCGATGAAACCCAGGTGCGCGAAGCGCGCCTGGAAGCCCAGCACCAGCGGGGACTGCTGACCAGTCTGGAATGGGAGAACAAGCGGATCGAGGCCTGGTCCAATGCCACCACGGTGGTTACGAACCATATTCGGGACACGCTCAATCCCCTGAACAATGTAGGGGCCATGTCCATTTCGGGGGCGGCCAAGGGGGGATACAATACCATCAACCAGCTGTCGGGCATGCGGGGGCTCATGTACGACCCCAATGGACGGATCATTCCCATGCCCATTCGCTCCAGCTTCCGGGATGGCCTGACGACCATGGAGTACTTCATCAGTACCCATGGTTCCCGCAAGGGCCTGGCCGATACCGCCCTGCGCACAGCCGATGCCGGTTATCTGACCCGCCGGCTGGTGGATGTGGCACAGGATGTCATCATCTCCCATGAAGACTGTGGTACGCCCAATGGCATTCTGGTGGATATCCAGCAGCTGCCGGAGGATCGCTACCTCTCACGGGTGGCCGGCCGCTGTCTGGCCCAGGATGTGCACGATCCGGCCACGGGTGAGATTCTGTTTGCCCGCAACGACCTGATTGAAGAATCCGAAGCCCAGCGGTTGCTGGAAAGGGACGTGGCGCAAATCGAAATCCGCACCCCCCTGACCTGTGAATCCCGGTTTGGCCTTTGCCGCCAGTGCTACGGCGCCAACTTGGCCTCCGCCCGCATGGTGGCGATGGGCGAAGCCGTCGGCATTATTGCGGCCCAGTCCATCGGGGAGCCGGGAACCCAGTTGACGCTGCGCACGTTTCATACCGGCGGCGTGGCTTCTTCGGATGACATCACCCGGGGATTGCCCCGCGTAGAGGAACTGTTCGAGGCGCGCAAGCCGAAAGGGGAAGCTGTGATCAGTGAGATCGACGGCCTTGTGTCGACGTATTGGGATGGTGAAGTCCGCATGCTGCAAGTACTCCGCACCGACGAACTCACCCGCGAAGTGCGCGTGCCGGTACCGGAATGGAAGGTGTGTGTACAGCAGGGCGATGCGGTCCAGGGGGACACGGTGGTGGCGGTCCACCACGAGGTGCCGGAAGATGAAGATCCCGCCGCGAACCAGGTCATGCGGGCCGGCATGGAAGGTACGGTGATGGTGCCGGAAGCCGATCCGGCCGCGGACTTCCAGGTCCTGACGGTTCGCCGTGAGGAAGTGCAGGAATGGGAATCGGAAATCCCGGCCCACACCAATCCGCTGGTACCGGATGGGGCCCAGGTGTATTCCGGACAGCAGTTGACGGCAGGTGCCCTGTCGCCCAGTCGCATTCTGGAGATCCAGGGCCGGGAGGCCTGCCAGCTGTACATTCTGGATGAAGTGCAGAAGGTCTACAACGATCAGGGAGTCCAGATCCATGACAAACACATTGAGGTAATCCTGCGCCAGTTGCTGCGCCGGGTACAGGTCAAGGCTACCGGGGATACCGATTTCCTGCTGGGGGAATATGTGGATCGGTACCGGTTTGAGGATGTCAACAATCTGGCCCTGGAAAACAACAAGAAACCCGCCCAGGGCATGCTGGTGATCCTGGGCATGACGCGGGCCGCGCTCATGACGGACAGTTTCCTGGCGGCCGCCAGTTTTCAGGAAACCACCCGCGTCCTGACCGATGCCGCCATCAAGGGCCAGGAGGATCGCTTGCGCGGCCTCAAGGAAAACGTCATTCTGGGGAAGCTGATCCCCGTGGGCACGGGATTCAACCGGCGCCTGGAAACCGAAGCGAAGGAGGGAGACGGCCGCGCGGAACTGCATCTCGCCGACAACCAGGGCGAATTGGCCCTCGACCAGCGCTTGCTGCAGGAACTGTCAGAGACCGATCTGTTTGCCACCATGCATATCGGGGAATTGGACTCCCTGCAGACCGTGGGCCTGGACCAGGATGAGCTGGACGACGAAGACAACGCGGAAATGGGGGGCAATGAGGAGGAAGTCGAGGTCAATGAGGCCGGGGGCCTGGTATAGCCGGTACGGGATTTGACCTGTAACGGGGAATACCCCATACTGTGGGATTGTTATGAACTGCGCGGACACCCCCGCGCAGTTCACGTCAGTGGATTACGGAGGTTGCCTTGCCCACTATCAACCAGCTGGTTCGCAAAGGGCGCAAGCCCAAACCCAAGAAAATGACGGCTCCCGCCCTGCGGGTTTCCCACAATACGTTGACCGGCCGTACGAGTTCGAGCAAAGCGGGCAATCCGCAAAAGCGGGGCGTCTGCACGCTGGTGCGCACGACCACACCCCGCAAACCCAATTCGGCCCTGCGCAAGGTAGCGCGTGTGCGCCTGACCAACGGCATGGAGGTTACGGCCTACATTCCCGGGGAAGGCCACAATCTGCAGGAGCACAGCGTGGTCCTGATCCGGGGCGGGGGCGTACGGGATTTGCCGGGGGTGCGGTATCAAATTGTCCGGGGGGCTCTGGACGCGACCGGGGTGGACAATCGCAAACGGGGACGCAGCCGGTACGGTGCCAAGAAGGGGAACTGAGCCATGACTGTCAGGTGCAGGATACAGGAATAACACCATGCCAAGACGCAACAGACCGCCCAAGCGGGAAATCGCACCGGATCCGCGGTATGGATCGGTGGATCTGGCCAAATTCATCAACAATCTCATGTTGCATGGGAAAAAGTCGGTGGCCACACGTATCGTCTATACGGCCCTGGACATCATTGAACAACGGCAGGGCCGGCCGGGCATTGAAGTCTTTGAAACGGCCATGGAACGCGCCATGCCGCAGGTGGAAGTCCGGCCCCGCCGGGTGGGAGGCGCCACCTACCAGGTGCCCATTGAAGTGCGTTTTGAACGCAAGCAGGCGCTGGGCATGCGCTGGCTGATCACCCACGCCCGGAATCGCGGGGGCAAGGATATGGCCAGCCGCCTGGCGTCCGAGCTGATCGAGACCGCCAACAACGACAGTACCACCACCAAGCGGCGTGATGATACACACCGCATGGCGGAGGCCAACCGGGCATTTGCCCATTACAGGTAAAGCCCGCTACTCGGTTCGTTCTCCCTCTCTCTCCCCTTTCAATGCAGTGCGCTCCGCAAGGTGCCTGGCGTCTGTACAGTCTGCAGACGCCAGGCACCTTGTTTGCGCTTGCGACAGAATCCAGTGCAGCGAACAGATCGCCATGAGTATTGACTACCCTCTCCATCGAATCCGCAATATCGGCATCATTGCCCATATTGATGCCGGCAAGACCACGACGACAGAGCGCATTCTCTTTTATTCGGGACGTACCCATCGCATGGGGGAAGTCCATGAAGGCACAGCCGTGACGGACTGGATGGCCCAGGAACGGGAACGGGGCATCACCATTACGGCCGCAGCCATAACCACCCTGTGGCGCCACACCCATACGGGAGAAGAATGCCAGATCAATATTATTGACACCCCCGGACACATCGATTTCACCGCCGAGGTGCAGCGTTGCCTGCGTGTGCTGGATGGCGGCGTGGTCGTGTTTGATGCCGTCGCCGGGGTGGAACCCCAGACCGAAACCGTCTGGCGCCAGGCCGACAGCTATGGGGTGCCCCGTATCTGCTTCGTCAACAAGATGGATCGTGTGGGGGCTGATCTGGAACGCACGATTCGCATGATGGAAGAGAACCTGGGCGCCAGACCGGTAACGGTGCAATGGCCCATCGGCACGGAAGAGTCCTTCCGGGGGGTTGTGGATCTGATGCATCTGCAGGCCCATCTCTTTACGGACGAATTGGGCGCGAAACCCCAGACCGGGCCCGTGCCCGACGACCTGATGCCCGAGGTGCTGGCCGCGCGCGAGGCCATGATCGAACAGATCGTCGAGACCAATGATGATTTGATGCAGGTCTTTCTGGAAGACGACGAAATTCCGGTGCCTGACCTGGAAGGGGGCCTGCGGGAAGCCATTCTGCGCAACGAGCTCGTACCGGTTTTGTGCGGGACGGCCTTGCGCAACAAGGGCATCCAGCCGCTGCTGGATGCCATCATCCGCTACCTGCCCAGCCCCCTGGATGTGAAAGCTGTGGTGGCCAGCAAGCCTGATGCGGAGGAAACCGTCGAAATTGCGCCCAATCCCGACGATCCGTTCGCGGCCCTGGTGTTCAAGGTCGTGACGGATCCCTATGTCGGCCGGCTTTCCTACATTCGTGTGTATGGCGGTTCCCTGGCCGTAGGCGACACCGTACACAACATGAGCCAGGGCAAGCGGGAACGCATTGGCCGCCTGATGCAGATGTACGCGGACAAGCGCGAGGAAATTCCCCAGTGCACAGCAGGGGACATTGCGGCGATTGTAGGCCTCAAGCAAAGTTTCACGGGGGAAACGCTGTATGCCCGTGAACGGCCGGTGCGGCTGGAGGCCATTGAATTCCCGGAACCCGTGGTACGGATTGCGGTGGAGCCGAAGACTTCCGGGGATCAGGACAAGCTGGGCCTGGCGCTGGGCAAGCTGGCCGAAGAGGATCCGACCTTTCAGGTAGGCTATGACGACAGCACCGGACAGACCGTGATCAGCGGCATGGGGGAATTGCATCTGGACATCATTGTGGACAGGATGCAACGGGAATTCCATGTGCAATGCAATATAGGCGAGCCCCAGGTCGCCTACTGCGAAACCATCACCCGGGCCGTGAGGGCCGAGGGCCGCTTTGTGCGCCAGACCGGTGGCCGGGGCATGTTTGGGCATGTCGTGCTGGAGCTGGCGCCGGCCCCGGAAGGGGAAGGATTCTCCTTCGAATCGCAGATCGTGGGCGGCGTGGTGCCCCTCCAGTTCGTGCCCGCGGTCGAGCGGGGCATAGAGGAAGCCATGTCCAGCGGCGTGCTCAATGGCTTTCCGGTGGTGGATGTCCAGGCGACCCTGATCGATGGTTCCTTCCATCCCGTGGATTCGAATGAACGGGCATTTCACATTGCCGCGAGCATGGGATTCAAGGAGGGTATGGCCAAGGCGTCGCCCATTGTGCTGGAACCGGTCATGCGCCTGGAAGTGGTGGTGCCCGAAGTGTACACCGGGGATGTGATGGGAAACCTGACCAGTCGGCAGGGTCGCATTGCCGATGTGCTGCCCCACTCGCAGGGCCTGAACCAGATCCAGGCGAGTGTGCCGCTGAAAAACATGTTTGGTTACGCGACCGGCCTGCGTTCCATGACCAGCGGGCGCGGGAATTTCTCCATGCAGTTTGATCGTTATGCGCCGCTACAGGAGGCGCGCTGAGCGGGCGGCATCGGCCAGGGGCGGCGCCTGCATGATTTGCACAAACATTTTTTTGCAGATCAGGCAGGCGTTTGGATATACTGACTGCTTTGTGATCCCAGGCTCCTGTGCGCCTGTCAGGGCACAGGACGGCCCCTTGGCCAGGTGTTGTACAGGACCCGGATCCAGAGAAATTGGCACGTGATAAAGGTACACCAACCGAGTAGTGGAGGGACCCGAGAATAGGTCATGGCAAAGGCAGTTTTTGAGCGAACCAAACCGCATGCGAATGTGGGAACGATTGGGCACGTAGATCATGGCAAGACCACCTTGACCGCCGCGATCACCAAGGTTTTGGCCTTGAAGGGGTTGGCGGAATTCGAGGCCTTTGACCAGATCGACAATGCTCCTGAAGAGCGCGACCGGGGCATTACGATCGCCATCTCCCATGTGGAGTACGAATCGGATGCACGCCACTATGCCCATGTCGACTGTCCGGGACACGCCGACTATATCAAGAACATGATCACCGGCGCCGCCCAGATGGATGGTGCCATTCTGGTGGTTTCGGCGCCGGACGGTGCTATGCCGCAGACCCGGGAGCATATCCTGCTTGCCCGCCAGGTGGAAGTGCCCGCCATGGTGGTCTTCCTGAACAAGGTCGACATGATGGATGACGAGGAGTTGCTGGAACTGGTGGAAATGGAACTGCGCGAGCAGTTGGACGAATACGAATTCCCCGGGGATGATACCCCGGTGATCCGCGGGTCTGCCCTGGCGGCCCTGGAATCCACCAGTGAAGATCCCGATGCCCCCGAATATGAATGCATCTGGGAGCTGATCCGGGCCGTGGACGAATACATTCCCCAGCCGGTGCGCGATGTGGACCAGCAGTTCCTGATGCCCATTGAGGATGTGTTCTCCATCAAGGGTCGCGGGACGGTGGTGACAGGCCGTATTGAACGGGGTGTTATCCACCCGATGGAGGAAGTGGAGATCATCGGCATCAAGGAAACCCACAAGACGACCGTGACCGGGGTCGAGATGTTCCGGAAGCTGCTGGACGAGGGGCAGGCCGGTGACAATGTGGGCTGTCTGTTGCGCGGTGTGGATCGCACCGAGGTGGAACGGGGCCAGGTGTTGGCCGTGCCCGGCAGCATCATGCCCCACCGGAAGTACAAGGCCGCGGTCTATGTGCTCCGCACGGATGAGGGGGGACGCCACAAGCCCTTCTTCCCGGGTTACAGGCCCCAGTTCTATATCCGTACCCTGGACGTCACCGGTGTGATCACCCTGCCCCAGGGCGTGGATATGGTGATGCCAGGGGACAACGTGGAGATGGAAGTGGAACTGATATCCCCCGTGGCGCTGGAAACCGGCTCCCGCTTCGCCATTCGGGAAGGTGGTCGTACCGTCGGGGCTGGTTCCATCACCGAGATTCTGGACTAGATTTCAGCCAGGGAGCGGCATTTCCGCTCCCTGTATTTTTGTCAAGAGGATTTGCATGCCACCCCGACCCACCATTCGCATCAAGCTGAAGGCTTTCGATCACAGGCTGCTTGACGCATCGGCCAGCCAGATTGTGGAAGCGGCCGAACGGTCCGGCGCCCAGGTCATTGGCCCTGTGCCGCTGCCCACCCGCATTGAAAAGTTCACGGTGATTCGCTCGCCCTTCAAGGACAAGGACAGCCGCGAACAGTTCGAAATCCGTACGCACAAGCGCCTGATCGATGTCGTGGATCCCGTCCCGCGCACCAGTGAGAGCCTGACCAAGCTCACGCTGCCCGCGGGTGTGGACGTGGAGATCAAGCTGTAGGGGGCGGCCGGGCCGCAGAGGCTGCAGATGAAAGAACTAATGGGCCGCAAGGTCGGCATGACACAGATTTTCGACGCGGAAAGCGGCCGGGCAGTGCCCGTGACCGTGATCAAGGCCGGTCCCTGCTGGGTGACCGCCATCCGGACACAGCAGGCGCATGGCTACGACGCAGTGCAATTGGGCTTTGAGGAAGTACCGGCCTCCAAGTTGACCCAAGGGGAACGGGGCCATCTCAAGCACGCCGGCGGCCCCCTGCTGCGCCACTTGCATGAAGTGCGCCTGCCGCAGCCGGCTGACTTGCCCCCAGGCACCAAGGTAACAGTGGATCTGTTTGCCGCCGGAGACTCGGTGGATGTCACAGGGGTGAGCAAGGGCAAGGGGTTTGCGGGAGCTGTGAAGCGCTACGGCTTTGCGGGAGGTCCCAAGACCCATGGCCAAAGTGATCGGCATCGGGCCCCGGGCTCACGGGGCGCTGGCACGACCCCCGGGCGTACCTTCAAGGGCGCACGCGGTCCCGGACACATGGGACATGAAAGGGTGACGGTGCTCAGCCAGAAGGTAGTCCTGGTGGATGCGGATCGGGACTTGCTGGCGATCCGCGGGGCCGTACCGGGACCGCGGAACGGACTGGTAATGGTGCGGGCCGCGGTCAAGCAAGGCGCCTCGGCGTAGCAGGCACGGAAGAGAACGCTATGAAAACCAACGTGGTGAATGCGGCCGGTGAGGTCGTGGGGGAGCTTGAACTGGCCAGTGCGGTCTTTGAAGCGGATGTCAATCGCGGTTTGATGCACCAGGCCCTGTTGCGTCAGCTGGCCAATGCCCGGCTGGGTACCCATAAAGTCAAGACCCGATCCGAGGTCCGGGGCGGCGGCCGCAAGCCCTGGCGCCAAAAGGGGACGGGACGTGCCCGGCAAGGCACCATCCGGGCCCCGAATTGGGTCGGGGGTGGCACGGTATTCGGACCGACGCCCCGTTCCTATGTGCAGGCGATGCCCAAGCGGATGCGGCGGGCCGCGGTGCGCAGCGCCCTCTCCGCACGGGCGGCGGCGGGCGCCATTCGCATTGTGGATGAATTTGCCTTGTCGCAGGCCAAGACCCGCGCCGCCCGGGATATGCTGACGGCGCTGGGGATCCAGGATCAGCGAGTCCTGATTGTCTACGCTGTCCGCAACGAGGCAGCCATGCGGGCGACCCGGAACCTGCCGCAGGTCACCCTCCTGCATTACATGTACGCCAATGTCCGGGATGTGATGCAGTGTGACGTGATGCTTCTGAGCCAGGATGCCGTGGCGGGCCTGGAGTCCTGGCTGGACGAGGGGGCGGCATGAATATTTACGAAGTGATCAAGCATCCCATCCTGTCCGAGAAATCCATGCAGGCCGAAATCGATCGCCAATACATCTTCAAGGTGGATCTGAAGGCCAACAAGCAGCAGGTGAGGGAAGCGGTACAGCAAATCTACGACGTGACGGTGGATCGTGTCCGCATCATGCTGGTGCCGGCCAAGACCCGTACCTTTGGCAACCGGGTTTTCATTCGACGGCCCAAGTGGAAAAAAGCGATCGTCACCTTGCCCGAGGGCGAGTCCATCAACCTGTATGAGGGTGACTGAAGGGGACAGCCATTATGCCGATCAAGATTTACCAGCCCACTTCGCCGGGCCGCCGCAACATGAGTGGGCCTTCCTTTGAGGAAGTCACCCGCAGCAAGCCCGAACGCTCACTGCTGGCGCCGCTGCGGCGCAAGGGCGGCCGCAACAACCGCGGTGTCATCACGGTGCGTCATCGGGGGGGGCGGCCACAAGCGGCGCTATCGGCAGATTGACTTTCGCCGGGACAAGCCGGGCGTCGTGGCCCGGGTGCTGTCCGTGGAATACGATCCCAACCGCAGTGCCCGCATCGCCTTGCTGCAGTATGCCGATGGCGAAAAACGCTATATTCTGGCGCCGGAAGGGCTGTTCATTGGCCATGAGATCATGTCGGGACCGAACGCCGAGATTCTGCCTGGCAACTCCTTGCCCTTGCGGAACATACCGCTGGGCACCCAGATTCACAACATTGAACTGTATCCGGGCCGGGGCGGACAGCTCGCCCGCAGCGCCGGCACGGCGGCCCGGCTGGCGGCCAAGGAAGGCAATCTGGCCCATGTCCGTCTGCCCAGCGGCGAAGTGCGTTACGTCCACATGGACTGCCTGGCCTCCATAGGCCAGGTGTCCAATGCCGAGCATGCCAACATGTCGCAGGGCACCGCCGGCCGCAACCGCCGGCGGGGGCGGCGTCCCTCGGTGCGGGGTGTCGCCATGGACCCGGCATCGCATCCCCATGGGGGAGGTGAGGGGCGTTCCCCGATTGGGATGCCTTCGCCCAAGACGCCATGGGGACAGCCTGCCCTGGGCAAGCGCACGCGGCGCAATCCGCGAACCGATGCCAATATCGTACGGCGACGCACGGTGCGCCGCTAAGGATGCAGGAGTGACCCATGTCTCGATCCCTGAAGAAGGGGCCCTATGTGGACCTCAAGTTGCTGAAACGGATAGAAGCCATGAATCAGGCGGGAGAACGCCGCGTAGTGCGGACCTACGCCCGGGCGTCCACGATTTTTCCGCAGTTCGTCGGGCATACGATTGCGGTCCATGACGGCCGCCGCCATGTACCGGTGCTCGTGACGGAAAACATGGTGGGCCACAAACTGGGCGAGTTCGCGCCCACCCCGCTATTTCCGGGGTCATCTGCGGGCCGAACGCAGTACTGCGGTGCGATAGGACCCACGTGCAACGGGAGCCAAGGGAATGGAAGTCCTCGGCCAAGGCCGCGGTATACCGGGATCAGCGCCCGCAAGGCGCGGCTGGTGTTGAATGAAGTGCGGGGCATGCATGCCCTGGACGCCGTGCAAATGCTCAGCCTGATGCCACAGTCCACCGCCGGTGTACTGGAACGGACCATCAGGAGTGCCTTGCACAATGCCAGCGAGAATTTCGGTCTGGAACAGGAAGACATGTACATCAAGACCATTTATGCCGACCAGGCGCCCCATCGCCGGTGGCGCCGTTTCGCCGGCCGCGGCCGTTTCAAGCCGTGGCAGCGCAATTCGTCGCACATAACGGTCATTCTGGATGAAATGGACAGCGCCATGCAAACACGACGTGCGGCCGTGGGAGGTGAATGATGGGACGCAAAGTACATCCCATGGGATTTCGGCTGGGACTGGTCAAGGAACATCGCAGCCGCTGGTTTGCCGAGGGCCGCGAATATGTGGCACTCCTGAATGAAGATCGGGCCATTCGCACCGCTATCATGGCGCGGCTGCCGCGGGACGGGGCCGGCGTGAGCCATATCGAAATCGAGCGCCAGTCCAACCAGGTGGAGGTCATCATCGAAACGGCCCGCCCGGGCGTCATCATTGGCCGCAAGGGCGCCACCGTCAACGAGCTGCGCACACTGCTGATGAAGTTGACGAAGGGTGCCAGTGTCCGCATTGATGTCAAGGAACTCAATCGCCCCGACATGAGTGCGGTCCTGGTGGCCCGCAACATCGGCGAGCAATTGGTGAACCGGGTCAACTGGCGCCGGGCCATGCGCTCGGCCGGACAGCGGGCCATGCGCCAGGGCGCCCAGGGCTTCATGGTCACGGTGTCCGGCCGCCTCGGCGGCAGCGACATGGGGCGCAAGGATACGTTCCGCGAAGGCCAGATTCCCCGCCATACGCTGCGGGCCAACATTGATTACGGGACTGGCATCGCGGCGACCACCTACGGTGCGATAGGCATCAAGGTGTGGATCTATCATGGGGAAATCCTGCCCGGGCAGGAATACCATACCCGCTACCGGGAAATGAACTAGGACATGGGACCCTACAGCTCCGCCCCAAGGCGGCGGGACGGGAGTTTTGCACGATGTTAATGCCCAGGCGACTCAAGCACCGGAAAGCCCATCGGGGGCGTATGCGGGGCATGGCCCAGCGCGGCAACTCCATTGATTTTGGGACCTACGCCCTCCAGGCCACGGAACCCCACTGGATCACGAGCCGCCAGATTGAGGCGGCGCGCCGGGCGATTGTGCGTTACGTCCGCCGTGGCGGCAAGCTCTGGATTCGGGTATTCCCGGACAAGCCGGTCACCCAGCGGGCCGCCGAAACGCGGATGGGCTCGGGCAAGGGCAATGTGGAGTACTACGTAGCCGTAGTCAAGCCCGGCCGGATCATTTTCGAAATGACGGGCGTCACCGAAGAGCAGGCGCGGGAAGCGCTGCGGCTGGCGCAGCACAAGCTGCCGATGCGCACGCAGTTCATTTCCCGTCAGGATGTACAGGGGTAAGGCAGAAACACCATGGCACGTTTGAAAGCCCGCGATCTGGTGGACAAGACCGATGCGGAACTGGATGAGATGATGGTCAACAGCCACCGGGAACTGTACAACCTGCGGCACCAGTTGACCACAGGCAAGCAGCAGAACCTGGCGCGCGCCCGCGAAGTGCGCAAGGAATTGGCCCGCATCAAGACCGTCCTCCGGGCACGGGAACTGAATGCGGCCGCAGGGGAGGAATACTAGCCATGCGTGAGCGGCGGAAAATGCTGTCCGGTACGGTGGTGCAGGACAGCATGAACAAGACCGTGGCCGTACGTGTGGAAACGCGTCAAGCGGCATCCACTGTACGGCAAGATCATCAAGACCTACAAGCGCTATCAGGTGCATGACGAAGGGAACGCGGCCCGTTTGGGGGATACCGTACGGATCCGCCAGTGCCGGCCAGTGTCCAAGTCCAAGCATTTCTACCTGGAATCCATCGTGGCCCGCGCCACCACCCAAGAGGAACTGGATGTCTGAGCGCCCGGGCGCCAGAAGATCAGGACAACACGAAGGGGAAACAGCATGATCCAGCAGGAAAGTCGCCTCAAGGTGGCGGACAATTCAGGGGCCAAGGAACTCCTGACCATTCGCGTGACGGGCGGCAGCGTGCGGCGGCATGGCAAGGTTGGAGACATCATCACCGCTTCGGTCAAGTCGGCGGCCCCAGCGGGCACCGTCAAGAAGGGCGAAGTGGTCAAGGCCGTGATTGTGCGCACACGGACCCCGGTGCGCCGGGCCGATGGCAGCTATATCCGCTTTGATGAGAATGCGGCCGTGATCGTGGACGAGGCCCGCTTCCCGCGGGGCACGCGCATCTTTGGCCCGGTCGCCCGGGAATTGCGCGAGCGGGGTTTCATGCGGATTATCTCGCTGGCACCGGAAGTGCTGTAGGCCAGGACACGGCGGAACAGAGGACACAAGATCATGAGTCGCAAGATTGTCGTGGGAGATCAGGTGCAGGTGATGGCCGGTGCCTATAAGGGCGAACAGGGCACAATTCGGGATATCATCCGGCGCCGCCGGCGCGATGGCAAACTGGATCCCAACCGGGTCTATGTGGTGGTGGAAGGCGTGAATCTGCGTTCCAAGCATCAGCGCCCCACGGGCGGTCCCCAGACGCAGCGGGGCATCATTGAATTTGAGGCGCCCATCCACATCAGCAATGTCATGGTCCTGGGCACGGATGACAGGCCGACGCGCCTGGGCATGCGCTTTGAGAACGAAGACAAGGTGCGCTTCGACCGGCGATCCGGCGCCGTAGTCCCCAGGCCCTCCTAGCAGATGACACAGGTTCCATCGAGCGACAGGCAGAACCAACATGAGTGAAGAAACGCAGGACCAATCCTACGCCTTGCCCTTGCCGCGCCTGCTGGCCCGCCATCGCGAGGAAATCGTGCCGGCCATGATGGAGGAGTTTGGCTATACCAGCCCTCTGCAGGTACCGACGGTCACCAAGGTGGCCGTCAATATCGGTCTGGGCGAAGCCCTGACCAATGGCCGGGCCATTGAAGCCGCCAGCCGTGACCTGACCCAGATTACGGGCCAGAAGCCGCTGGTCACCCGGGCCAAGAAATCCATTGCCACCTTCAAGCTGCGCGAAGGCATGCCGGTAGGGCTCAAGGTCACCTTGCGGGGCCGGCGCCAATGGTATTTTCTGGATCGGCTGATCAACATTGCCCTGCCGCATCAGCGGGATTTCCGGGGCTTGTCGCCGGATGCCTTTGACGGGCGCGGCAACTACAGCATCGGTTTGACGGAACAGCTGATTTTCCCCGAAATCAGCTATGACGACATTGATACTATCCGGGGCCTGATGGTGACGATCGTGACCTCGGCCCACTCTGATGAAGAAGGGCGCTATCTGTTGCGCATGCTGGACATGCCCTTCGTCCGCACCACCTGAAAATAGCCTGCGCGACACGCATACGAACTCTTTGCAGCAAGGACTGACACCAGTGGCCAAGAAATCCATGATTGTCCGTGACACCAAGCGCAAGTACCCCCACCGGGTGCGCAATCGCTGTGGCCTGTGTGGCAGGCCCCGTGCCTATATGCGGCGTTTTGGCATGTGTCGCATCTGCTTCCGTCAGGAGGCATTGGTAGGCCGGATTCCCGGCGTCGTCAAGTCAAGTTGGTAAGAATTCCGGTCGGACCGGACAAGAGGAACCTTCGGCCCATGAACGTTGATCCTATCGCTGATTTTCTCACGCGCATCCGCAATGGGGCGCAAATGCAGCATGCCCAGATTGCCATGCCCAGTTCCCGCATCAAGGTGGATATGGCCCGCATCCTCCAGGAGACCGGGTTTATCCAGGGTTTTGAGGTGGTCAGGGAGGGGCATCGCACCGAGCTGGTGCTCACACTCAAGTATGATCGGCACGGCCGATCCGTGATTTCCGGACTCAAGCGCATCAGCAAGCGGGGACGACGGGTCTACGTGGGCTGGCGGGATATCCGCTGGGTGCGGAGCGGTTTGGGGTTGCGCATTCTCACCACTCCGCAGGGGCTTATGACCGGGCAGGCTGCCCGCCAGGCCAAGCTCGGTGGTGAAGTTCTCTGTGAAGTCTGGTAGCGAGATCAAGGAGCGTATGCCCATGTCGCGGATTGGTCGCCAACCCATTCCCTTGCCCCAGGGGGTTTCGGTTGAAGTCACACCGGGGCAGGTGGTTACGGTCAAGGGTCCCAAGGGCACCCTGGCCGAAAGGATTTCTCCCCGGCTTGAGGTTACGACGCAGGACAGCCAGATTGCGGTTACGCGCCGGGGCAATTCCCAGGATCTGAAAGCCCAGCACGGCTTGGCCCGCGCCCTGATCAACAACATGGTGACGGGTGTCACGCAGGGGTATACCCGCATCCTGGAAGTGCATGGTGCCTTCTACCGAGCCTCCATGAAAGGCTCCACCCTGGTCCTGCAGGTGGGCAAGAGCCATCCGGTGGAATATGTCTCCAACGACGAAGTGTCCCTGGATGTGGACCAGAGCGGTCGCGTCATCACGCTGCAGGGCATCAGCAAGGAAGGCGTAGGGCAGTTGGCCGCGGTGATTCGGGCCGAGCGACCCCCGGAACCCTACGGCGGATCGGGTATCCGCTACCAGGGCGAATGGGTCCGTATCAAGGCAGGCAAGGCGGGGCGGACAGCAGTATAGGAGTACATTCTGAGATGAGTCGCAACACCCATCGTTCCCATGCCCGGCACCGGCGTCACCAGCGTGTGCGCAACAAGGTGGCGGGGACCGCACAGCGGCCGCGGCTGAACGTGTTCCGCAGTGCCGATCATATTTACGCCCAGGTCATTGATGATCAGTGCGGCCATACCCTGGTGGCGGCTTCGTCGAACGAGAAGGAGCTGCGGACGCAGATGGCGCAGGACAAACCGGTGGCACGGGCCCGCAAAGTGGGGGAATTGCTGGCGGACCGGGCCCTGGCCCGGGGCGTGACCAATGTCATCTTCGATCGTGGGGGCTTCCAGTTTCATGGCCGCGTGAAAGCGCTGGCCGACGGCAGCCGTTCAAAAGGCCTCAAGTTCTAGACGGGAACGCAGGCGATACAGAAGGAGAAACCCAGCGTGGTACGACAGAACGAACAGAATCAGGGCGATGAACTTGAAGATCGCGTGATTCAGGTGGCCCGGACCGCCAAGGTGGTGAAAGGTGGCCGGACCTTTTCCTTCCGCGTCATGATCGCGGTAGGGGATCGTAACGGACGCGTCGGCATCGGTGTGGGCAAGGCCCGCGAGGTACCCGAGGCGATTCGCAAGGCCAAGGAACGGGCGAAGAGCAACATGATTGAGGTGCCGATTGTCGGCACCACCATCCCGCATGCCATTGAGACCCGTTTGGGGGCCGCGCGCGTCATGCTGCGGCCGGCCAGTCCCGGCACCGGTGTGATCGCCGGCGGCGGGGTGCGGGCCGTGCTGGATGTTTCGGGCATCTCGGACATTCTCACCAAGTCCCTGGGCACCAACAACCAGCTCAACGTGACACGAGCTACCTTCCAGGCGCTGCAGGAACTCCAGGATTATCGGTCGGAAGCCGCGGCCCGGGGCGTACCCGAGGAGTCGCTGGCGCCGTTCTGGACCCGGGAGACCGTCTGATGGCAGCGGCAATCCGGGTGAGGCTGGTCAAGAGCAGCATTGGCTACAACCAGCGGCAGAAGGACACATTGCAGGCCCTGGGCCTGAAGCGCATGCACCAGACGGTTGTCCAGGAGGACAATCCGGCCATCCGCGGCATGATTGCCAAGGTGGCCCATCTGGTCGAGGTGGAGAATGTAAATTCCGGTTCCAGTGAACCGCAACAGGCGACCAAACCATCATGAAGCTGCATGAAATCAAGCCGGATCAGAAGAATACCCGCCATCGCAAGCGGGTAGGGCGCGGGACGGGCTCCGGCAAGGGCAAGACGGCCGGCCGGGGCACCAAGGGACAGAATTCCCGGTCCGGGGGTCGGGTGCCGCTGACCTTTGAAGGGGGGCAACTCCCCCTGGTCAAACGCTTGCCCAAACTGCGGGGTTTCAAGCGGCCGCACAAAATCCATTACACTCCCATCAATCTGGAAGATCTGGAGGAGTGTTTCGAGGATGGGGCCACCGTTACCCTGGAAACCCTGGTGGCACGCGGATTCCTGGACGATACCCAGGAACCGGTGGTGGTGCTGGGGCGGGGTGAATTGCACAAGCGGATGACGGTTCACAGTCACCGGATCAGCCAGTCGGCCCGATCCGCCATCGAAGCCCGCGGGGGCACGGTGGAAATCCACGCCCTGTAAGGAAAAGCCCCATGCTCACCGCTGTCCGCAGCGCCTTTACGCTACCGGATCTCCGGACCAAGCTGCTGATCACGATTGGCATTCTGGTCATCTATCGCTTTTGTGCCCACATTCCCTTGCCCGGGGTGGATGCCTCGGCGCTGGATCGCCTGTTCACCCAGGATCCCAACATCCTGCTGAACATGCTCAATTTCTTCAGCGGCGGGGCCCTGTCCCAGATGGGAGTCATGGCCCTGGGGGTGTACCCGTACATCACCTCCTCCATCATCATGCAACTGCTGGTGCCCATGGTGCCGCAACTGCAGGAACTGAGCAAGGAAGGGGAAAGGGGCAGAGCCCAGATCAGCAAGTTTACCTATTATCTGACGATTCCGCTGGCGGTGATCTACGCCATCGGCCAGGCCACGCTCCTCAACTCGTCCTTCGGCGGCGGGGTTTCGGTGTTCACCAGCTGGGGCTTCACCGGAGCCAACCTGCTCTCCTCCCTGACCATCGTCATCGGGATGGCCGCCGGCACCATGTTTGCGGTGTGGCTGGGGCAACTGCTGACCCAGCAGGGCATTGGCAATGGCGTGTCCCTGATCATCTTTGCCGGCATCGTATCCAGCCTGCCCCAGCAGGTCCGGCAGATCATTGTCTCGGAACGCTGGGATCTGCTGATCATCTTTTCCATCATCACGGTTTTGACCATGGCCCTGATCGTGTGGGTCAACGAGGGACAGCGCCGCATTCCGGTGCAATATGGCAAGCGGGTGCGGGCGACGCGGGGCAATCGCCAGGTTATGGTGGGCGGACGATCCACCTACATTCCCATGAAGATCAACAGCACGGGCATGATCCCGCTGATCTTTGCCCAAAGTCTCCTGATCTTCCCCAGCACTCTGGCCTCGTTCTTCACGACCTCCACGGGTTGGGTAGGCCAGGCGGCGGCCGTCATGGCCGAGGCCCTGTCGCCGGCAAACTGGGTCTACTGGCTGGCCTATTTCCTGCTGGTTGTCGCTTTCACCTACTTCTATGCCGATGTCATGTTTCGGCAGCAGGATTTGCCTGACACCCTGCGGCGCCAGGGTGGGTTTATCATGGGCTTGCGTCCGGGTCCCCGCACCGCGGAATACCTGCAGGGCGTGCTGTCGCGGATCACCTTTTTTGGCGCCATATTTCTGGGATTCATCGCGATACTCCCCTACCTGGTCGGCCTGATTTTCGGCGGGGGCGCGGTCAGTGGCGGTTACAGCACCCTGCTCATCAGCAGTGCCGGATTGTTGATCGTGGTGGGTGTCGTCCTGGACACGATGCGCCAGATTGAGTCCCAGCTGATGATGCGGAACTACGAAGGGTTCCTGCGCTAGGCGTGGCGCCGCTGCCGCCGAAATGCCACTGTATGTCCAGGCCCGTTCCCCAATTCGTCATTTTCCTGGGCGTACCCGGTGCCGGCAAGGGCACGCAGGTCAAGCGGCTGGCGGCGACTACCGGCCTGCCCCATGTATCGACCGGCGATCTGTTTCGCACGCATTTGCGCCAGCAGACGGAACTGGGACAGTTGGCCCAGTCCTACATGAACCGGGGGGCCCTGGTGCCCGATGACGTGACCGTGAACATGGCCCGGGAGCGCCTGGCCGCAGCGGATTGCGCTGCCGGCGCCCTGCTTGACGGTTTTCCCCGCAATCTGGCGCAGGCTTCCGCGATGGATCAGTTGGCCTATGCCGGCCGGGCTCGTTGCTGGGCCGTATTCCTGGATCTGGATGACAACGTGTGTGTCACCCGGATCACGGGTCGTCGGCAGTGCCGGGAATGTGGGGCCATTTACCATATTGCCTATCAGCCCCCTGCCCTGCCGGACCAGTGTGACGCCTGTGGCGGCACCCTGTACCAGCGGGAGGATGACACCGCCGAAACCGTGCAACAACGCATACTGGCCTACTACAAGGAAACGGCGCCCTTGCTGGGCTACTACTATGCTCGGGATGCATTGCATACCCTGGATGCGGAAGGGGCGCCGGACGCCGTGGCGGCCTGTTTGCAGGCCTGGTGGCAGGACCATGTCGCGGGAGCCGCGGCATGAGGAAACGCCAACCCGCCCCGCCTATGCCGCTCAAGACCGATCAGGAGATCCGCATCATGCGGGAAGCGGGCCGCATTGTGGCCCGGGTGCATGCCGCATTGGCCCAGGCCGTTGCCCCCGGCGTGAGCACATGGGAACTGGATACCCTGGCGGCCGATGTGATTGCCCAGCACGGTGCGACCAGCGCGTTTCTCGGCTATGGCGGATTTCCGGCCCATACCTGCGTCAGCATCAACGAAGAGCTGGTGCATGGCATACCCAAGAAGCGCCGTCGGTTGCAAGTCGGTGACATTGTCAGCATTGATGTGGGCGTGAAGCACCAGGGCTATATCGGGGACAGTGCCTGGACCTATGCGGTAGGCAAGGTCAGTGAACAGGCTTCGCGCCTGATGCAGGTGACCCGGGACAGCCTGTATGCCGGCATAGCCGCGGCGCAGGAAGGCAACGTCATCAACGACGTATCCCGGGCTGTCCAGCAGCATGTCGAACGCCACCGCTTCCATGTGGTGCGTCAGTTCACAGGCCACGGCGTGGGCCGGGAGATGCACGAACCGCCGCAGGTCCTGAACTTTGAGCGGAAGTATGCCGAGGCCTACCAGAAGATGCCGGCCGGACTGGTGTTCGCCCTGGAACCCATGGTCCAGGTGGGCACATGGCGCACGCGGACCCTGCGGGACAAGTGGACGGTCATAAGCCAGGACCGCAGTCTGGCCGCCCACTACGAGCACACCATTGCCATAACCAGGGAGGGACCCCGGATATTGACAAAGCTGTAACCAGCCATTATCATATGTGGCTTGTGCAATTTGCGCTTTTGCGGGGATATCACGGAGACAGCATGAAGGTTAGGCCCTCTGTCAAAAAGATGTGTGACCGTTGTCGGCTGGTGCGGCGGCGCCGTGTTCTTTTTGTCATCTGTACGAATCCCAAGCACAAACAGCGCCAGGGCTAGGGAGCCCATGAGGCGTTTGCCGCCAAGCCACGCATAAGGCAGGAGACTACATGGCACGCATTGCAGGTGTGGATGTTCCCCGGGACAAGCCCGTACTGTTTTCGTTAACCTACATTTATGGCATTGGACGCACGGTCAGTGCGACCATCTGCGAGCAGACCCAGGTGGATCCGACCGTCCGGGTCAAGGATCTGAGCGAAAGCGATGTGTCCCGGCTCCGTGACTATATTGACATGAATCTGATGGTGGAAGGGGATCTGCGCCGCGAGGTCCAGATGAACCTCAAGCGCCAGATTGAAATTGGTTCCTACCGGGGCTTGCGTCATCGGCGCAATCTGCCTTCACGGGGACAGCGGACACGCACGAATGCCCGTACCCGCCGTGGCCGACGCCAGACCGTAGCAGGTCGGCGGCGTGCGGGCCATTAACCCCGTTTTGACAGTAGACAGGAGAACAAGAGGTCAATGGCTCGATCAACCAGATCGGCGCGCCGTGATCGACGGCAAGTGCCTTCGGGACAGGTCCATATCAGGGCTACCTTCAACAATACGATTGTGACGGTTACGGATGCCTCCGGGGCTGTGCTGTGCTGGAGCAGCAGTGGCTGTGTCGGTTTCAGTGGCAGCCGCAAGAGCACGCCCTATGCGGCGGCCCTGGCGGGACAACAGGCGGGCACCCGGGCGTACAACGATTTCGGTGTGCGCGAAGTGCGCGTGTTTGTCAAGGGTCCGGGTCCCGGACGTGACAATGCCCTGTCGGCCCTGGTCAGTGCCAAGTTGCAGATCAAGTCCATCACCGATGTGACGCCGTTGCCGCACAACGGCTGTCGCGCTCCCAAGAAGCGCCGCGTGTAAGGCGTACCCGCATACCTGACACATTCTTACGCCGTGCGGTCACGGCCCATCCCAGGAAGAGGTTCCATGGCTCGATATACTGATCCAGTTTGCCGGCTCTGTCGCCGAGAAGGGGAAAAGCTGTTTCTCAAGGGGGCCCGTTGTCTGGGGCCCAAGTGTGCCATCGAAAACAAACGCTATGCACCGGGCCTGCATGGTCCCCGCCAGACCGGCCGGCGCCGGCGCGAATCGGACTACAGCCTGCAGTTGCGGGCCAAGCAGAAAGCCCGTCGCATTTACGGCATCTATGAAAGGCAGTTCCGGCGGTACTTTCGCGAGGCTACGCGTTCCCCGGGCCAGACGGGCAACGTATTGGTCCGGCTGCTGGAAAGCCGCCTTGACAATGTGGTGTATCGCATGGGTTTGGCGGCCAGCAGGCCACAGGCCCGGCAGCTGGTGACCCACGGCCACTTTGACGTGAATGGGCGCCGTACCAATATTCCCTCTTTTTCGGTGTCTGTGGATGATGTCATAACGGTTCGTTCCAACAGCAAGAACAATGGACACTTCACCTCGGAGGATTCGCGGTCCGGAACCGTTTTGCCTTCCTGGCTGACCTTCGATCCCGAGACCATGGAAGGCCGGATTTTGCAGGAGCCCAATCCTGAGGAAATTCCGGTCGAATTGAATGTCCAGTTGATTGTGGAGTACTACAGCGCACGCTGATTCATTCCATGCTTCAGTGGCGCTAGCAGGAGGAAATCCTTTGCAAAATCCAGTTCTGCCCAAGCTGTATGTTGTGAAAGAAACCCGCAAGTACGGCATGTTTCAGATGAAACCCTTGATGCGGGGGTATGGCACCACTCTGGGCGTGTCCCTGCGGCGGGTACTGTTGTCCAGTCTCAGGGGATCGGCCATTACCGCGCTGCGCATCCAGGATATCTATCATGACTTCTCGCCGATTCCCCGGCTGCGGGAGGATACCACACAGCTGATCCTGAATGTACGGGAAATCGAATTGCGGTCCCATGCCGCGCGGCGCGTGACGCTGACCCTGCAGGTCCAGAACGCCGGGATCTATACGGCAGGGGACATTCAGGAAAACCCGGATGTGGAAATCCTGAATCCGGAACTGTATCTGCTGACCGCGGATGAGGATACCGATCTTGAAATCGAGTTTATCGTGGAACAGGGACACGGGTACTCCCCCCCTGAGGGACGGGCGGAAAATATGCCCCCGAATTACCTGCCGATCGATGCTGTGTTCAGCCCCATTGTGCGGGCGGCCTTTCACGTGGAGGATCATCGTGTCGGACAGCAGACCGATCTGGATCAGGTCACCCTGGAGATTTGGACGGATGGTTCTGTAAACCCGTCGGCGGCCATGCAAGAGGCCGCCCACATTCTCATCAATCACCTGCGGGTGGTCACGCAGGACTCGGAAGAAGAGATCGAAATCGTCGAGGCGGAGGAAGAGGAGGTCATTCCCAATACCCTCTTCGACTCTTCCATTGAAGAACTGGAACTGAACGTACGTACGTACAACTGTCTCAAGCGCGTAGGCATCGCGACCCTGGGCGAACTGGTGCAGCTGATGGAAAAGGGCCGGGGCGAGATGCTGGCCATCCGCAACTTCGGGGAAAAGTCCCTGGACGAACTGGTGACGCAGTTGCGCAAGAAAGACATGCTGCATCTGCCGGGTGTGGACCTGTCCGAATACCTGGAACACGAAGAGGACCTGGAATTGGAACTGGATGCGGAAGCCGACCTGACCGTATCGGCGGAAGTGGCCACCACCAATCCCGAGACCACCGGATGACACGGCAAGGAGCGTAAATGAGTACCCGACACAGGGTGCGGCACCGTAATCTGGGCCGCGGATCCGATCACAGCAAGGCCATCATGCGCAGCCTGGTCTGCGAATTGATCACACACGAGCGCATTGTAACCACCGAGGCCAAGGCGCGGGCCATGCGTCCCATCGCCGAAAAGATGGTGACCAGGGCCAAGCGCGGTTTGGCAGCGAACGGGAATCAGGTCCATGCCTATCGTCTGTTGATGGCGCGGCTGGGCCACAACCGACCGGCCGTAGAGCGCCTGTTCCATCAGCTCGCCCCCCGGTACCAGACACGGGCGGGCGGATATACCCGGATGATCAAGCTGGGCCCCCGCAAGGTGGATTCCGCTGCCATGGCGCTGGTCGAGTTTGTCGACAGCGGGCTTGATCCCGACAGCGCCTAGACGGAGAGACCGAACCGCGATGCCCGCGTATGCACGGCGGGGCCACAGGCAGCCAAGGTGGATGACATGCACGGGCACATCCCTGTGATGCCCTGGGGCGTGTAATACGGCCGGCTGTCTCACAGCCGACATGCGGGTGTGACCAATGTCTGATTTCCTTACAACGGTGGCGGGCCTCGTGGCCTATGACGGAGGGCCATTTCAGGGTTTCCAGTGGCAGGAGACCGTACCGACCGTGCAGGGGGGCCTGGAAGCGGCTTTGGCAGGCTGTACCGGGCAAGCCGCCCGCGTTGTGGGGGCGGGCCGTACCGATGCCGGTGTGCATGCATCGGGCCAGGTGATAAAGGCCCAGGTGTGTTGGAAGCACGGCATCCAGGCCCTGTGGCGCGCATGGAATGCGCATCTGTCCGACTCCATTGTGGTGCGCGAGTTGCACCGCGTGCCGACACACTTCCATCCGCGCTATCATGCCCTGTCCCGCACGTACCAGTACCATGTGCTGGCCCAAGCCTCGGGGCACCGGTGCCTCGGCTGGCCCCTGGCCGCCGGCACCAGCTGGTATGTGCCCGGGTACCTGGATGTGGACCGCATGAATCGTGCCGGTGCCACGTTGCTGGGCACACATGATTTTGGGGGTTTTGGCCGGGCTCCGGATGGGGGGCATCGGGTCCGGACTCTGCTGGCTGCACGTTGGCAAGATGACGGTCCGGTGACGGATGACTGGCATGCCGCGGGCTTGCGGGCCCTGACCTTTACCGTGACCGCCAACGCCTTTCTGTACCGTATGGTACGGCGTTTGACCGCCACCCTCGTGCGCGTGGGTTTGCATGAATGGGGCCTGGAGGATATTCGGCGTATTATGGCAACGTGCGATACCAGCGCCAGCCCGCCACCGGCCCCGGCCCGGGGCCTGGTGCTGTGCCAGGTGGCCTATGCCCAACCGCTTTCGGAAATGTGGGAGAGAAATCAAGAATGAGTACGTTCAGTTTGAGTGCCGAAAAGGCCCTGGCCCAGCGGGAATGGATTCTGATTGACGCGGAAGGCCAGACGCTGGGACGCTTGGCGACACACATTGCCGGCCTGTTGCGCGGCAAACACAAGGTGTCCTTCACGCCGCATGTGGATAATGGCGACTATGTGGTGGTCATCAATTGCGAAAAGATTCAGGTCACGGGCAACAAGCTTGATGCCAAATACTATCACCGCCATTCGGGGCATCCTGGTGGCCTGACCAGTACGGTATTGCGGGATCAGCTGGAACGCTATCCGGAGCGGGTCATCCAGACGGCCGTCAAAGGCATGTTGCCCAAGACCAAACTGGGCCGGGCCCAGTTGCTCAAGCTCAAGGTCTACGCCGGGGGCCAGCACCCCCACCAGGCCCAGAATCCACAGCCACAGACAATGTAGGGGGAGATCATGGCGCAGTATGTAGAGGCCAACGGACGGCGCAAAACCGCCTCCGCCCGGGTTCGGCTCTATGAGGGCACCGGGGAAATTATCGTCAACGACAAACCGATGGAGGAATATTTTGGACGGGAGGCCAGTCGGGCCCGCGTACTGGCTCCACTCAAGGTATCGGGGACGCTGGAGGCCACGAACATCAGCATTCTCGTCAAGGGCGGCGGCGAATCGGGACAGGCCGCGGCCGTCAGTCATGGCATTGCCCGCGCCCTGATCAAGCAGGCGGAGGAGGGTTCCGAGCGCTACCAGACCTTGCAGGGCGTGCTGAAAGAACACGGCCTGCTTACGCGCGATTCGCGCCAGAAGGAACGCAAGAAGCCTGGCCTGAAGCGGGCCCGCAAGGCTCCCCAATATACGAAGCGCTAGGGGCAATGGCCTGACCCTGCGCGGATAAGGATCCGCGCAGCATGCCAGAATCCCGCCTGTCTTCCCGATCTGGACCGGGACCCCTATCTCATGCTGGCAGTACGTACGGCCATCCTGCATTATCCGGTTTGGCATGAGGCTCTCAGCCAGAGCCTGCATCAGGTGGTACGGGCCTGGCCGATGCAGATGCTGGTGCTGGATGAGATCCCGTGCGGGGGCCACCGACATGTCGTTGAAGAAAGGATGCGCCAGTTCTGTGATCAGGAAGAAGCCGACTGGCTGATTACCCTGGGCGGGACATGGCCCGCGCCTGGCCCCAGTGGCGAGGAAATCGTCCCTTTGGCTACAGCACAGATACTGGAACGAACCTTGCCGGGCCTGGCCGAAGCGATGCGGGGGCAAGTTGCGGAGGACTATCCCCAAGCCTTGCTGGATGCCAGCATCACCGGCATTCGCGGCGTGACCTATGTCCTCAATCTGCCCGCGGATGAGCAGTTGCTGCCGCGCTATCTGACCGCCTTGCGTCCCGCCATTCCGGCACTGCTGCATACCTTGCGCGGAGAAGCGGATCCCCTGTTGCATCCCCCCAAGGACCCGGCAGGCGAAGAACCGATCCACGGTTTGCAGGCCAGCGAGTTCGCGGCGTTTCGGGCCGCACGCGGCCCGTCTGCACACCCCCAAGCCCCGCAGGGGGGTGGACGCTAGGCCCGCAGGGTGGTGGCCACCCTCTTTTCGGCTATAACTTCCAGAATACCCAGGTAGTGATCGTGGGCCTGTTCGGTGCTTTGCCGGTTCAGGACCGAGACTTCCTGGGCAAAGTCAAAACCCAGGCGGGTAATGTCAGCCAACAGGGTATTGACCTGGGAATAGCCCTGGAACAGGGACAGGGAAGGTGTGAGTTCGTTGAGCACTTCGGACAGGCGGTCCTGTGTCAGGACCGCGATGGTATTGGGGCCAATCAGCTGGTTGCAATAGGCTTGGGGAGAACATACCTGGGTATCGTGCAGATCTTCCCAGATCAGGGTTATCGGATTGGCCCGGTGCTGTTGCAGGGCATTCCACTTGGGCCCACGCGTCCGCTGTGCCGCGCCCGAGGCCAGCAGACGGGCGGTAGCAATGCCCGCACGTCCCTTCAGGCCTTCCAGCTCCAGTTGCCGGGCCGGATTGGCCTCCTCGGCCAGGATTTCGTCCAGCAACGAGTCCACCAGCCGGTCTATGCCGGCGATGCTTAACCCGGCCATGCACCGCAAATTGTCCACGGCACGCTGCTTTTGCACCCTGCGTTCCAAGGCCGCCAGGTACGCCTCCTGGACTTGCAGAAAGGCGGATTTCTCCATCATGCCGGAGACATAGACGCTGATGTTGTCCGCCAGCAGTTCTTCCAGGGCCTCCAGATAGACGGGCATAGCCGGCATCTTGATGACTATATTGGTACGATTCAGACGTCGCACCAGACGATGGACGCACTCGCGGACTTCGTGGGGTTCTTCAAACTGGTAAGGGATCAGGGGCAGGCTGACAACACCGCGGGTATGTCTTGAGTTCGTGAATTCGGGTAACAGGGTATCGGCCAGAAATGCTACGTCCTGCAACAACAGAATCTCATGAATGCTGGATGCATCCACCGACCGATTGGCCGATGTGATATCCATGATGGCCTGATCATAATGCGACTCATCCCGGATAGAGGCCACCGAAAGGGTATGGCAATCCGCGATCCCCGCGAAGCCCTGGTCCGACAGGTGGGAAACGGTATCTGCCGTCAGCTGTGCGGGGGAGGCTATGCTGTCAAGCCAAATGCATTGGCCCAGACGCATGAGACGCTCAATCAGATCCATGTTCCATGGGGGCAAAGTGATACGAAAGTACAGATCCCGGTGATGTTCCAACCCAAGAAAATGGGCCATGCCGCACTTCTACAGTATACCACCAAAGTGCATTACCTTTTTAGCGAACCTGGTCCCACGCGGCCAAACCGCCGCCGGAACCATGCATGGCACTTGCCGCCCAGCAGGTTTCCGGTGCTGCCAGTGGCCGCCGGATCCGTCAGGTTAAGGCCTGACCCTGGCCCGGTAACGGGTAAGGCCCCTCTGGGGAAGACATACAGGAAAGGGCCCGATGGCCACTATAGGGGTGCGGAGCGTGAACGTATCCGATCCTGCATGGCCGTCCGCCAGGCGGACCCGGTTTTGTTTGAACCTGGTTTGAATTGCGTTGAACCGGGAATTAACCGGCCCGGAAGTGTATAATAGGTTTTTCAGTGGTACCCCAAGGAGGGTGACATGGGCAGTCCTGTCGAATTGACTGACAGTGGGTTTTCTTCGCAAGTCCTGCAGGCGGAGCAGCCGGTATTGGTGGATTTCTGGGCGACCTGGTGTGGTCCCTGCAAGATGATTGCCCCCGTATTGGAAGAACTGGCGACGGAACTTGACGGGAGACTGACAGTGGGCAAGCTGGACGTGGATGTCAATCAGGCGACGGCCCAGGAATACGGGGTTTTGAGTATTCCGACGCTCATCCTGTTCAAAGAGGGACAGCCTGTGGATCGGATTGTGGGCTTCAAACCCAAAGAGGCCCTGATGGCCCAGCTATCCACCCACCTCAACTGATTCGCCACAATGGCAGCCGGGCAGGGACTCAGGAGGAATTCCGGGCCCCTGCCCGGGCCGGGTGGCTGCGTCGGGCGTTTACGAGCAGTTCGTACAGGGCCAGCAGGCTGAGCAAACCCAGATCCAGCAGAATCACCAGGAACAGGAAGCTGTTGAGCGTCTGGAGGGGATGGGTGATGGCCACGACGAAGGGCGGCCACCAATCGCTGGTTACCGCCGTACTGCCAAGATCCGCAATGACAAAGAGCACGACACCCACCCCCAGATAATAGAGAACCAGGGAAAGGGATCGCCGGTCACTGCTGCTGGGCAACATGCTGTTCCCTATGGCAAATACCAGATAGAGCCACAGGGCACTGTCCGGGGTATTGAGGGTGGAACGCAGCATGTCCAGGGCCGGTCGGGGCTGGATGCGGAGAATGTACAGTATCAGGTCCTGAACCTGGAACACCTGCCCGCCGATCAGGGCGATCAGCAAACTGCCGACAAACAGGGGCGCCAAACCGACCAGAGTCTCGCGCCAGATGCCGGCTTCGCGCATCTGTACGCTGCCCATGGCAATTTTCTGTCCCTGCAGGGTAGGCCACAAGGTCAGGCTGTGGGGTTTCATGCGGAGAAGCCAGGCGGTGATCCAGTGGGTACCCTCATGCAAGGCTATGCCCGGCAGGAAAAGGAGGAACAGGACCAGCATGGCAACGGGCCTGGAGCCAGTGCACATCAACAGGAAACGATAGAGTTTGAGCTGGATCTGCCGGATCAGCCACACAAGCAGCGTGAGGGACAATCCCAACAGAAACAGAAAGTAGAGGCCTTTCTCGAGAGAAACGGGAGCGGGCATTCCTGGCAGCAGGTCACGTGACGCTACGGGCAGTCTGCACCACCATACGGCTGTAGCTGTCGCCGGACAATGCTGCGCCCCCGATCAGGGCGCCATCAATGTCGGCTTCGCGCATGAAGGCCGCAATGTTGTCCGGGTTGGTACTGCCACCATACAGGATGCGCACATTTTCCGCCACGTTGCCGTCATAGAGTTCGGCTACCTGCAACCGAATTACTTCCCCGCACACCTCGTTGGCTATTTCCGGCGTGGCCGCCAGCCCCGTACCAATGGCCCAAACGGGCTCGTAGGCAATGACCATACGCGCGGCGCTTGCGGCCGCAACATCCTGGAGGGCGGCCGTTACCTGCCGTGTAATCACGGCCCGGGTTTCGTTGGTCTGGTTCTCGGCGGCGCTCTCCCCTACACAGATGATAGGAATCAGGTCGGCACGCAGGGCGGCCAATACCTTGAGGTTCACATCCTTGTCTGACTCATGGCAGTAGGTTCGGCGTTCACTGTGACCCAGAATGACATGGCTCACCAGGCTGGCCAGCATGGGACCGCTGACTTCGCCGGTAAAGGCACCGCTGTCTTCCGCATGCAGGTTTTGGCCGCCGAGTTTCAGGGTACTGCCCGCCAGGCTGGCCTGCACCGCAGGGAGCGCCGGAAACGCAGGACAGACGATTCGTTCCACCTGCGTGATTGTCTCGGTCTTCTCCCGAATCTCCGTGGCGAGGGCTGCCGCGGCGGCAGGGGCCAAATTCATTTTCCAGTTGCCGGCCATAATCGGAATGCGTGCCATGGTATTGTCTTTGCTGCTGGAATGGATGATGTCTAGGTGGACTGGATGCGCTTCTGAAAGGCTTCGAGTTCTGCCTCGTATTCTTCCCGGGTGAGCCATTTCCCGCCTTCCACTTCCAGATTCACGACTTTCCGGTTGCGGTCCAGCCACAACTGGATCTCGTTGGCGGAAAAGCAGCGTTCCGCGCCGGAAGTGGTCAAGACCTTGCGCACGAAGAACGCCGCTTCCCCGTCTTCGGCAGGACTGAGATCATTGAAGAGATCGATGCGGGACGCCAGCGGCTCGTTGCAACGGAAATTGAGGATGTAGATGTCCAGGAAGCGATTGGTGGACCCGCCCCCCTGAAACATGGATCGCAGTCGATTCCAAAAACTCATGATCTTCTGTTCACCTGGGTATCCCGAGAATTCAGTGCGGCCATTCCCGGTAAGGTCTGGCCTGCCAGGTAGGCCAGACAGGCACCGCCCCCCGTGGAAATATGCGTGAACGCGTGGGCCATGCCCGCCTTGTGAATGGCACCGGCGCTGTCGCCGCCGCCAACAATGGTAGTCGCATCCTGCAATCCGGCCAGACAGTCGGCCAGGGCCACGGTACCGGCAGCAAAGGGCGGCAGTTCGGTCACCCCCATGGGACCATTCCAGAACACGGTGGCCGCGCCGGACAGGCGATTGGCGAAATGGGCGATGGTAGCTTCCCCAATGTCCAGGGCCATCCAGCCCGGGGCCATCGCGTCGGCCGCCACCATCTGCCTCGCGGCATCGCCCCGGAAAGCCCGGGCGACATGCAAATCGACCGGAAGATGAAGCTTGGAAGATGACGCCTGCAGGAGTTCCCGCGCCACGGGCACGGCACTTTCCTCTACCAGGCTGTCCCCGGTTTCATGTCCCATAGCCCGGAAAAAGGTATTGGCCATGCCGCCCCCGATCAGGAGGGCATCCATGGTGGACAGCAGGTTGTGAATGACGCTGATCTTGTCACTGATCTTGGCGCCACCCAGGATGGCCACGGCCGGGGCCTGGGGGGCTGACAGGAGCGGTGACAGGTACTGGAGTTCCCGGGCCACGAGGATGCCGGCTACCGCGGGCAGAAAGTCCGCCACCCCTGTGGTGCTGGCATGCGCACGGTGCATGCTGCCAAAGGCGTCGTTGACGAATACATCCCCGTAGCGACTGAAGGCTGCGGCCAGGGCTGAATCATTGGCGGTCTCGCCGGCATGAAAGCGGGTATTTTCCAGCAGGGCCACCGTACCGGCGGGTTGCCGGTAATCCTGGGGCTGATTCAGGGAGGTGATGAACGAGACGGGTTGGCGCAGGAGATGTGCAAGGTGATCCGCAACAGGCTTCAGGGAAAGCCCGGTATCGGCCGCAGACGCCGGGCGTCCCAAATGGCTCATCAGGACCAGGGATGCCCCATGGCGCAACAGGTACCGGAGCGTGGGCAGGGATGCCGTAATGCGCGAGTCATCCGTGATCCTGCCTGCCTTGTCCATGGGCACATTGAAATCGACGCGCACCAAGGCGCGCCGATTGGCCCAATCTACATGGTACAGGGTGTTCTTGTCCACGGTGCCATGCCGAAGGTACGAAAAAGCCGCGTTGCCGGAAGAACCTATAGGCCCTGCTGGTGAATGTAGTTGGCCAGATCGGCTACGCGCACACTGTAGGCCCACTCATTGTCGTACCAGGTAACCACCTTGACCAGATTGCCATAGGCGGAGGTAAAGGGGGCATCAATCGTGCTGCTGTGGGCATCACCCTTGAAGTCGGTGCTGACCAGGGGAGCGTGGTTGACCGCCAGAATGCCTTTCATGGGACCCGACGCCGCTTCCTCAAAGGCGGCGATCAACTCCTCTGTGGTACCTGGGTGTTCCACTTCGGCGACGAAATCCACCACACTGACCGTAGAGGTGGGAACACGCATGGCCATGCCATCGAATTTGCCCTGCAGTTCCGGGATGACGAGAGAGACGGCTTTGGCCGCTCCCGTTGAAGTCGGGATGATGCTCATGGCGGCCGCCCGGGCCCGGCGCAGATCGGAGTGCACCAGATCCAGAATGCGCTGGTCGCTGGTATAGGCATGCACAGTGGTCATCAGGCCCATTTTGATCCCGAACTTGTCATTGACCACCTTGGCGGCCGGCGCCAGGCAGTTGGTGGTGCAACTGGCATTGCTCACGACATGGTGCTCCGCGGGAATATAGCCCTCTTCATTTACGCCCATGCACAGGGTAATGTCCTCGCCCGTGGCCGGAGCACTGATAATAACTTTCCGGGCACCGGCCTGGAGGTGCAGGGTGGCCTGGTCGCGATCCGTGAATACACCGGTGCTTTCCACCACGATGTCGATTTGCAGTTCCTGCCACGGCAGATCGGCCGGATTACGCTCACTGAGCAACCGGATGGACTGCCCGTCGATGATAAGACTGCCGTCCCTGGCTTCCACCGAACCGTCGTAGCGGCCATAGTTGGAATCGTATTTGAACAAGTGGGCGAAGGTCTCTGCATCCCCCAGATCATTGATAGCGACCAACTGCAGGTCGTCGGGATAGTGGTCCAGAATCGCTTTGGTCACTTGACGTCCAATGCGTCCGAAACCGTTGATGGCAACACGTGCAGCCATAATCGTCTCCTGCGAACTCTCTTATTGTTGTTTCCCTGGTAACACCGGACAGGTCCAGCAGATATGTGAAACCGTCCCAATTATAAGGTAAAAGCGAACAATGAACGGAAACAATGAACGGACAGGGAAAGCGCCGGCAAATTTCAGCTACAGGGACGCCTGGATTGCCTGTGTCCTGTGGAGTCCCAAGGGGATGGCATGGGACTCTGGCCTGCCACAATCCCCAGGTTGGGGACGGCCTTGGCTACGGTGAGCGAGGGATGTGCACAGCCGTGGGGCGCCTCTCCGATTTTCCGGCCAGACCTCAGGGGGCCTGGATCTGGCTGCTGGAACCCATGGCCTGTGCGGACGCGACAGATGCCTCCGGCCTGGCCCACCAGTCTGCCTTGGGATCCAGGATGGTTGCCGCCAGCTTGCGGGAATCATGACGCCATGGCGTATGCATGTCCAGCAAATCCGCCGCATGCACATTCCGGGAGGGGTAGACCCGTTCGGCCTGCGCGTGGATCCACTCCAGGGACGCCCAGTTGCCCCCGGTCATGATCTGGCTGTTGACCAGCACGTGCTTGAACATGCCCAACTGATGCTGATCCAGCCCGTCCAGATAATCCTGCAGGGCAAAGCCATCCGTTTCGCCCGTCTGGTTGAGGATGTTGGCGACGTACAGCTTGGGTGCCTTGGTGGCCTGAAGGGCTTGCCGGATGCCGGTCACAATCAGATTGGGCAGTGTGCTGGTAAAAAAGCTGCCGGGTCCGGCAATGACGAGATCGGCATGCAGAATGGCCTGGATGGCACCGGGAAAGGCCTGCACATGCGGCGGGTCCAGCATGACACGGAGGATGCGTCCCCCGGAATGCCCCCAGGGAACTTTCGCCCCGCAGCAAACGTACGGTCCCCGGGGCATGGGCGGTCGGGTCGGTCGCCTCGGCACATAGCGTAACAGATTCAAGTGTGCTGGGCAGTACGCGTCCCCCGTACGGCCAGCACCTTGCTGGTATTCAGGATGCCCGCCTCAAAGTTGCCGAAAATGGCCGCCATGGCCGTAATGAGAAGATTCCCGAAGGCATGGCCGGCCAATCCTTCTTCTTCGCCAAAGCGATATTGCAGAAGCAACTGGAGGAGTTCCTCGGCCTCACTCAGAGCGGCGATGTTGTTCCGAAAGTCGCCGGGAGGCAGAATGCCCGTGGCCCGATTGAGTTCCCCGGAGCTGCCGCCGTCATCGGCGACCGTGACGATAGCCGTTATGTTGCTGGTGTATTGCTTCAGGCCGCGCAACAGCACCGGCAGTCCGGTGCCTCCACCTATCGCGACTATATGCAATTGTGAATCGGCCAAGGGCACCCATCCTTTATGCGGGACTGCAAGGGTCTGGGGACTTCCCATCCAACGGTGTTGCCCCCATAAACTATAATGGATCCGATAGACATGCGGTTCAATCGTCTCATGTACTTGCGCCAGAACGAAAGCTACGGCCGTGGAACACCAGAACGGGAAGAATGAGAATGCGCCAGGTTTGTATTGTGGGCAAGGGTCAGATCCCGATTGGCGAGCATTGGGACAAATCCATACAGCACTTGGCCTTTGAGGCGATTGCGGCGGCACTGACCGATGCCCAAATTGCGCGTCCCGACGCCCTGTATCTGGGCAATATGTCCAGTGGCGTCCTGTCCGGCCAGGAAAATCTGGCCGCCAGTGTGGCGGATTTCTGTGGATTGCAGGGCATTGAAGCGGTCAAAATCGAATCTGCCTGTGCCTCCGGCGGCGCGAGTCTGCGGATGGGATATATGGCCGTAGCGGGGGGGTTGCATGATCTGGTGGTCGTGGCCGGTGTCGAAAAGATGACCGATTCCCTGGGTCCCGACACGACCGCCGCCCTGAGCATGGCGGCGGATGCCGTGTATGAGACGTTTCAGGGAGTCAGTTTTACGGCCCTCAACGCCATGCTGATGCAACGCTACATGTGGGCCTATGATGTACCCGATGATGGCATGGCCGGATTCAGTCTCAATGCGCACCGGAATGGGGTCCAAAATCCCTTCGCCATGTTTCAGCAGGCCATCACGGCCGAAGACTATGCCCGGGCCCGGGTTATCTCTTCGCCCCTCAGTGTGCTGGACAGCAGTCCCATCTGTGATGGCGCGGCGGCCCTGGTGCTGGCACCACTGGATCACGCCCCGTCCCTGGGCGGTGCCGCCCGTCCGGAGCCTGTCCGGATCCTGGGGAGTGCCGTTACGACCGACACGCTGGCCTTGCATGATCGCAAGGATCCCCTGCACACCTCGCGGCCGTGGAGCAGGGCGCAGAGCAAGCCCTGCAGCAAGCTGGCCTGACCCTGTCGGATTTGGATTTCTGTGAGGTACATGATGCCTTTTCCATTCTGAGTGCCCTGAGCCTGGAAGCCATGGGTTATGCCAGGCGCGGTACCGGCTGGCGCTATGCCATGGAAGGCTATATTGATCGCGATGGGGATTTTCCGATTTCAACGCAGGGCGGATTGAAGAGCCGTGGGCATCCGGTAGGTGGCCACCGGCATCTATCAGGCGGTGGAAGCCGCGAATCAGGTGCAAGGCCTGGGAGGTGCGAATCAGGTGCCGCAAGCCCGCGTCGGCATGATCCAGAACATCGGGGGCAGTGGGGCCTCTGTTGTGACTCACGTTCTGGGCAGTTAGGTTTTGTCTCCGCCCACCAGAAAGGGGGCAGGTTTCAGGGGTTGCTGGGGACAAACAGGCTGGAATGGCAGCAGATAGGGAACTCCGACCGGGATTGCGGCAGTCCCGCCCTGGCGCCCAAGTCGCCTTACGTTGGGTCAGGGCAGGGTGTCGGCTAAAGACCCAGCGGGTTACGTGGGGCAGGGCAAAGCATCCTCGCTGATATCCTGGTAGGTAGCCTGGTGCGATCTGGGCCCCGGTGCGAGCCCAAGGATCATGTTGCCGCGCAAGTTTCACTTATCACAGTACTATGAGGGTTTCCGCCTTCTCTTTTGACATAACGTCCCAATTCTGTCCTGCTGACAGCTTCCAAAACCTATCACATGCGGGATCTGATAGGTATTGATGGCATGCAGCATGTAAGCTACAGGGGCTTTGACGGACATAGTCATGTGATCCACGACATTATGCAGACAGTTCAGCATTGGCGGACGCGACATCAGCGGTACGCCCTGGCCGGTGAAGTGTGTCCCCACTGTGCAAGGCATATCTTTCCCCCGCGGATGTATGCCCCTATTGCCACCACAGTGCAGGTCCCGTGCACGAGATGAAGGGATCGGGAGAAATCTACAGTTTCACCCAGTTGCACCACCCGCCGGCAGGCTTTGAAGACCAGGCACCCTATACGGTAGCTCTGGTGCAGTTGGATGAAGGCCCCATGCTGACCGCACAGTTGACGGATGTGGAGTGGGAGGAAGTCAAAATTGGCATGCGGGTGGAGATGGTTACGCGCAAGCTGCGGGAAGACGGTGACCAGGGACAGGTTCTGTATGGCTACAAGTTTCGGCCTGCCTGGCCCTAGACTCGTGGGTGGCAGGCGGGCCGCAGTGCAGCACAAGTGCGAATGGTGGCCGCATGGCAGAGATTGACTGTCCGTATTACTATTCGGACTATCGGCGCGGTAACGAGACCGAGGAGTGCCGCCTGCTGGAAGCCAGCCCCGAGGCCCAGGGCACTTGGCGCCGGGCCTTGTGTCGTACCTGTCCGGTGCCCGATACGATCCGCCATACCGAATGCGACCACCTGACACTGGAAGCCACCATCCAGCGGCAGTGGATGGTCAGCCGGGTGCGTATCACTTTCGCCCTGTGCGGGGAGTCGATGGAGGAATTGCCGGACCCCCGACATTGTGCGATCTGTGCTTCTTCCCGTGACTGGGTGTTTGAGGAATGACCAGAACGGCGGCGCCCATATCGCTGCCAGGAGTTGCTGTATCAGGAACTGTGCTATACTGAAGGCTGACATGGGGAGCTTGCTGCCGCAGGCTGAGAGAACGGGAAGGGACCCGTTGACCCTTTGACCTGATCTGGGTAATGCCAGCGGAGGGACAACACATGTTTCCGGGAGGCTTGCCTAATCAGGGCAAGCCTTTTTTTCTTGTATGGGAGATGGAACATGCGACGGAAGCCAAATTACCGAAGGTCGAGTTGGGGCTGGTTGTTAGTCACAGTATGGCTTGCCCTGCTTTTGCTGTCAGGATGTGTGGTGGATGAAAGCGGAATGGTCACGCTGGAACCGGAAGAACCGGCTTCCCTGGTGTTGGCCAGCCACGATTCCTTTAATATATCGGCCGAGGTCCTGGCCGAGTTTGAGCTGGCACACAATGCCAAGGTGGAATATCTGGCACTCGGCGATGCGGGAACCGCCCTCAACAAGGTAATTCTGAGTAAGGACGCCCCCCTGGCAGATGTCATGTTTGGCGTGGGACAATTCCTTCCTGAGCCGGGCACTGGCGGCGGATATCTTTCTCGCCTACCCGTCGCCGCTGCTAGCCCAGATCCCCCGACGAGCTGGAGCTGGATCCGGCCCATACGCTGCTGCCTGTGGATTATGGGTTTGTCAATCTGAATGCCGATCGGCAATGGTTCCATGATCATGGTGTGCCGGTACCGGACCAATTGGAAGACCTGGTGCATCCCGATTACAAGGGACTGCTGGTTGTGCAGAATCCGGCCACTTCCTCCCCGGGACTGGCGTTCCTGCTGGCCACTGTCAGCTACTTTGGCGATCCGGGATATCTTGAATTCTGGCAAGCCCTGCGTGCCAATGACGTGTTGGTTACCAGTGGCTGGAGCGAAGCCTATTTCGAGCACTTCACGGTAGGGTCGGGTGGGGGCGGTGACCGTCCCCTGGTGGTCAGCTACTCCACCAGTCCTCCGGCCGATGTGCTCTTTGCCGGTGATGGTCGCACGGAACCTGCCAGTGTCAATGTCAACATTCCGCTGGGTACGTTTCGGCAAATCGAATTTGTAGGTATCCTCAAGGGTACCCGGCAGGAAGCCCTGGCCCAGGCCTTCATCGACTTCATGCTGGATGTCAGGTTTCAGGAAGACATTCCCCTGAACATGTTTGTCTATCCCGCCAATGCCTCCGCACAACTGCCGGAACTGTTTGAGGCGTTTGCCGAAACACCTTCCGACCGGCACCGGTGGCCCCGGAGGACATAGAGCAGAATCGGGAAATCTGGATCGAAGCCTGGACCAACACGATGTTGCGCTGACCGCCCGCAGGCAGAATGGAGCAGGCAAGTGGGGCCAAACCTGATGCGCAAGGGAATCTTGTGGGCCCTGCTGCCTGCCTCGTTTCTCGCCTGCTTCTACTTCTTTCCCCTGACGCGCATTATCGGCACCAGTTTTTTCGCGGGCGACACGTTCGGCGCACCCGGATCCGTCCTGACGGACCTGGAACTCTTGCGCCAGGTCCTTGGTTTTACGTTGGGCCAGGCCACGGCATCCACATTGGTGGCCCTGGTGACAGGCCTGCCCATCGCCTGGTGGGTCAAGCATCCCGATGCGCCCGGCCGGCGTGGCGTTCAGATCCTGTTGACTTTGCCCTTTGTGATGCCTGCCGTGGTAGTCGGGGCCGCGTTTACCGCGCTGGTGGGACCCGCGGGCACGATCAACAGCCTGTTGATGCAGCTTCCCGGCATCACGGAACCGCCTGTCCGGCTGCTGCACACATTTGCGCTGATCCTGCTGGCGCATACGTTTTACAATACCGGTGTGGTGGTGCGCATCGTGGCGGGTTTCTGGAGTCAGATAGATCCACGCCTCCATATGGCCGCACGGTCACTGGGGGCCACGCCCCTTGTGTGTCTCTTCACTATCGATTTGCCCCTGATTCTGCCCAGTATTCTGTCTGCCTCCCTGCTGGTATTTCTGTTCTGTTTTCAGCAGTTTCGGGGTGATACTCATACTGGGCGGTCTGCAATTTGCCACCGTGGAAGTGGAGATCTACCGGCAAGCTGTCAGCTTCTTCAATCTGCCGGCAGCCGCCATGCTGTCACTCCTGCAGCTGGGGGTAACCTTTACCGCCATGGTGGTGTATACCCGCATCCAGAGTGCCGCCAGCCGCACCCTGGCCGTGGTCTCCTCCCATGACAGGTTTCCCGGGACCCGCCAATCGGTCCTCCGCTGGTGCGCCTTGCCCGTGTATGCCCTGACGGGACTTCTGGTATCGCCACTCCTGGCGCTCCTGATCCAGAGCGTTACGCTGGGGGATGGCGGATGGACGTTGCGCTACTACCAGGCCCTGCTGATGCAGGTGCCGGACAATGCCTTCCTGGCTTCGCCCCTGCATGCCATTGGCAACTCCGTGCGGTACGGGATTCTGACCATGTTGCTCAGCCTGCTCCTGGGAATCTGCATGGCCTATACGGTAATCCACGCGCCCCGTCGTCTCAGTCGCTGGCTGGATCCCCTGTTTCTGTTGCCGTTGGGCACCTCAGCCGTCACGCTGGGACTGGGTTTCATCCTGTCCATGGGCCCCTTGCGCACCTCTTCCTGGCTGGTGCCTATTGCCCATTCCCTCATCGCCATGCCGTTCGTCTTCCGGGTCTTTTTGCCTTCGGTGCGGAGACTGCAGGAATCGTTGCGCGAGGCCAGTGCGGTCCTGGGGGCCACCGCCGTGCGTACCTGGTGGCAAATCGACTGGCCTCTTCTCTTGCCGGCCCTGGCCGTGTCCGGGGTGTTTGCCTTCACCACCAGTCTGGGGGAATTTGGCGCATCCCTGCTGGTCGCCCGTCCCCAATACCCCACCATGCCCCTTGTCATCTTCCGGGCCCTGGGACAGCCCGGCCTGCTGAATCTGGGCAAGGCCCTGGCCATGAGCACCATCCTCATGCTGGTGGCAGGGGGAGCCATGCTGATTCTGGACCGGATTCCGTTGACCATTCGGGAATTCTGAGCGCATGGCGTTTCTGGAAGTCCGTGAACTGTCCAAGAGCTTTGTCGCGGATCAGCCCATTCTGGCAGGCCTCAATTTCACGATAGGGCAAGGGACCATCGTGTGCCTGCTGGGGGCCAGTGGCAGCGGCAAGACCACTCTGCTCCGCCTGCTGGCCGGACTGGAGCAGGCAGATGCCGGGATGTTGCGGTGGGATGGGCAAGATCTGCGTGATGTGCCGGTACATGCCCGGCAGTTTGGGTTCATGTTTCAGGACCATGTGCTGTTTCCCCACAAAAACGTAAGCGACAACATTGGCTATGGCCTGCAGATGCGGCGCTGGCCGCGCCCCCAAATCCGCGCGCGTGTGGCGGAAATGCTGGCACTGGTGCGCCTGGAAGGCTATGAAGGACGCCGTGTACAGGAATTGAGCGGCGGCGAAGTGCAGCGGGTGGCTCTCGCCCGCAGCCTGGCTCCCCGTCCCCGCCTGTTGCTGCTGGACGAGCCGCTTTCATCCCTGGACCGCAATCTGCGGGATGAACTGGCCGCGGAATTGCGCAGCATCCTCAAGGCCCTGCGCATCACCGCCATCTACGTGACCCATGATCAGGATGAGGCGTTTGCCGTGGCGGACCAAATCATGCTCCTGCATGCAGGGCAGATCCTGCGGTGTGCTACGCCGGAAGAGTTGCACCGGCATCCCGGATCGGTGTATGCCGCCCGTTTTCTGCGTATGCACAATATCCTGGCGCTGGCCCAGGGCCTGCCATCGTGGCTGCGGTCCGCACCCGCAGCCGACCCGACAGAAGCCCCCTTTCTCCTGATCCGGCCGGATGCCCTGGTCATGACGTCCGGTTACCCGGAAGCCATCGCCATTGCCGCCCGCGTCACATCCATGACGTTTCGGGGACGCCTGTATGAAGTGGAACTGGAAGTCCTGGATGCACAGACCCCATCTGTAATGCTGTGCCTGGACGTGCCACTCGCCGATGCGGACCCGGAACTGGTCACCCGCTTGCGCACCGCCACGGGCACCAGGGACATTGTGCCTCTGGCCCTGAAACCGGACCGTATCCTGGCGCTGGCGGCCTGAATACCCCCGCTATACCCACTATCTCACAAACATGAGGGGTGGATACAGCGGGGCCTGCTACCAGGCAACGGCAGGTTTGCCCCGATTCCGCACCGAATGAATGCCCGGGCAGATTACGGCAGCGGCGCCAGGAATTGCACCGTACTGCCGTTGGCGGCCATCCAGCCCTCCTTGTCGTCGTCGGTCCGTACATACCACCATACAATTGTGTCGGAGTCGCCGGACTTCCAGACAGGACCGCCGATCAGCTGTACCACACTGCCTTGCTCTTTCCAGGCAATGGAATGAGTCGGGTCGGGATCGGGCTGGCTCTGAACAGCCAGATGGCCGACAGCAACCTGGGCCCCGTCCTGCAGCGCAAAGGGATAGGCCACGGTGCTGGCAGGCAGATCATTGGTCTGGGGAGGATACGGGTTGATGTAGTCGGCGATGACCGTATGTTCAACAGGCTGCACGGGCAGGGCCGCCGGTTCGGCAGCGCTTTCGGTGATAGCCTGAGATTCCGTCACCACAGCGGCCTGCTGTGGGGGATCCATGATGCCTGCCAACAGCAATTCATCCCCGTAGTAGGGCAAAGCGCCTCCCTGCCCCACGGCGGCCATCTCCAGGCCGGGCGCCGAAGCGGAGACATTGCCAATGTCGCTGGAATTCCGCTGGATCAGGACCGCGATCGTCACCAGCAGGGCAGCGATGACTACCACGGTGAGGGCCGCAATGCCCGTGGCCGGGCTGAACCAGGCTGGCTTGACGAAGGTATCCGATTTGACGGGGGCCGGTGCCGGATCCACATCCAGCTGGACCGACAGGGTATCCAGTTCCTGCCGCGTGCGCATCACCCGCAAGGGCAACTTGCTGTCCTCATCGGTCAGACTGCGGTATTTCTGGATCAGCAGATTGTTGGCATTGTTCAGGGCATCATCCTGCCGACGCCCCATGGTATTGTCGTAGAGATGGACTTCGGCCCGCACAGGCCGGTGGTGCCGATCCAGCAACACCACAAGACCCGCAATGGGCCAGCCATCGGATTCGGTCAAATTGTAATAATCGGCCGTTATGGCCGGAGAGAGAGACGCAACTTCGGCAAGGTGCGATGCTGCAGAAGGAGCCCCAGCGAGTTCATTGGCGTTGATGCTGGCGTCAAGGGCGGTGTCGATGGTAGTCATGATGTCGCCTCGCGGGAAGATTATGCAGATGTGAGATGGCAGGGCATGCTGCCGGATCAGGGCGGGTGTATCAGGGCGGCGGTTCCTCCTAGCTGCAGAAAAGAATCGGTGTAGAACAAGACACGCAGATTATACCGAACATACAGGTCGTTGCGCAACTGTCCTGACCAGTTCACGCTGCTCATGACCTGGAACTGGGCGCGTTCATCTCCCGCTTGGCCCTCAATCAGGGCCACCCCGGAGTCCGCATCGCGGCCCTGGTAAAGCAGTGTGGTCCCCGGTACGGTGTGGCCCTTGTCGGTCCGCAACATCACCGTATACAGGGGAACATCCGCCCAGGGCACTACCTGCTGCACCGGTGTCGCTCCCTCTATGGTCAGGGCATACCAGGAAACCAGAAAGACCTCCGCCGTGGTCAGGCGGATTATCCGCCCTGTCCGGGTGAAGTCGGTTTGGGGGAGTCCTGCCCACAGGCCGTGGTAATTCAGGGGATCCCCCACACGCCGGGGCGAGCGGCCATCCGGAAACTGGAAGATGGCTTCCTGGTTTTCCATGCCCTGAAAGACGATATCCGTGCCGGAAACCCGCTGGCCCGCGGACAATTGCTGCCAGTCGAAGCCCCGGTACCGGAGTTCATCGGCCGCGAGAGGGATCCACAGATTCGTGAGGGGCAGTTCCGGTGACTGGCCGCGCACCAGGAACTGGTATCCCTGGTGCAGAGCTCCCAGCACTATGCACAGGATCAGGACCTGAAAGCCCCATTTCAGCAGTCGGAACATACCACAGACTGCCGGTACCGCTTCAGACGCTGTTGAGAATGCGCAGCAGGAACATCAGTACGATCATGACAATCATCGGTGAGATATCGATCATGCCCAAGGGGGGAATGAAGCGCCGCGCGAAATCCAGCACCGGATCCGTGATCTGCATGAGCAGGCGGACAGGCGGCAGGTCGGGATCGAGATTGGGTACCCAAGTCAGCATGATCCGGATGAAGATCAGCAGGGTATAGAGCTGAATCAGACTCGAGATAATGGCCATGGCAGGACTCTTGCGAGCAAGGGAGATGTAATTCAGGCGTCCAGTTCGCGGCTGCGCTGGTAGGCCGCGGCTACGGCGTCTACCAGTGCTGCCCGTACGGCAGCCCGGTCCAGCACCTGGAGGCCCGCGGCCGTGGTCCCGGCAGGGGACGTGACCAGATTGCGCCATAGGGCCGGATGCCGGTCCGGCTGGGACTGTACCAGCTGGGCGCTGCCCCACAAGGTCTGGATGGCCAGTTCCGCGGCCTGGTCACGGCTCAGACCGATGTGGACACCGGCATCGATCAGGGCTTCCAGAATGAGAAACACGTAACCGGGGCCTGAGCCACTGAGAGCCGTAGCCTTGTCCAGGTCGTCTTCGTGTGGTGTGAAGAACTGGCGGCCAATCGCATCGAACAGGTGGCTGGCCGCTTCCCGTTGCGCGGCCGACACCGCCGCGGTGGCCGTCCAGACCGTCATGCCGGCCTGGACCTGTGCCGGCGTGTTGGGCATGGCCCGCACAATCCGGGCATGACCGGTTATGGCGTGCATGCGCTGGAGGGACATGCCGGCCATGATGGAAATCAGCAATGTGTCGGCAGCGAGTGACGATCCGATTTCCGCGCCCACTTGGGCGAATACCTGGGGCTTGACACTGAGCACCACCAGATCCCGGCCCTGGACCGCCTGCGCGTTGTCATCCCGGGTGGCAATGCCGAACTCGCTTTCCAGATAGGCGCGCTGGGCCGCCACCGGCTCGCTGACCACGATCTGCGCCGCCGTACAAATCCGGGTATCCAGCAGGCCCCGGATAATGGCGCTGCCCATGGCCCCGCCACCAATGAACAGAAGTTGCTGTCCGGTGAGGATGGAGTCTGCATCCATAATCGTATTACCCTGTTCGATGGCCGAAAATCGCCGTGCCAATCCGCACGATTGTAGCACCTTCTTCCAGGGCCGTTTCAAAATCATCGGACATGCCCATCGACAGGTGTTGCCAATTCCCTTCCGGGAGCGCCTGGGCGAGACGATGAAATTGTTCGCGCACCGTGCCAAACACCTGGCGCAGGACTTTCTCCTCCGCGCCAAGGGGCGCCATGGTCATCAGCCCCTGCACCTCAAGGCCGGGCATCTGGCAGAGCTCTGCCGCCAAGGCGGGAACCTGTTCCGGGGCAAGGCCCTGTTTGGTGGCTTCCTGCAGGGGATTGACCTGGATCAGGATGGGGATGGGGCGGGCATGGCGTTCCCCCAGGGCGGACAGCAAGGCGCCCGTCTTGCGCCGGTCCACACTGTGTACCAGCTGCAGATCCGGGGGCAACAAACGAATCTTGCGGCTTTGCAACGGGCCGACAAGATGCCAGGCCAGGGCTGGCATATCCTGCCGCGGATGCTCCAGGCGCTGGGCGAGGGCTTCCGGCCGGTTTTCGCCGAAGTGCCGCAGGCCACAGGCGTAGGCAGCCTGCACCAATGCCCAGGGATGGGTCTTGGATACGGCAACCAGTTGCACGTCGGTGGTCGTGCGCCCGGACTTGGCCACACTGTTCTCAATGCGCCGCCACAGCGCATCAATCCTTTGCTGCATGTCGGGGCGTGGCATCGGGGCAGGAGCAGAGCTCAGAGGTGAAGACATGCCTTATGTTCCGCGGTGTTCCAGCCAGCACAGCATGCCAAAGAGGCCACATTGCCCCTTTTCGGCCCGATGGGAAAAAAACAGATCCGTATGCTGGGCCGTATCGATCCCGCAGACATCCACGTTGGCCCTGGACACACCCGCTTCAAGCAGCTGCTGGCGGTTGGCGTCCCACAGATCCAGATAGGCATGATGGGGCCTGGGGGATGGACACAGGAGTTGCTCCGGATGGCGCTGGCTTGACTGCACCTCCTGAATCACGCTGGGACCGACTTCGTAGCTGGTCGGACCAATGCTGGGCCCCAGGGCACACAGACAATGGCGGGCCCGGGTGCCAAAGGCCAGGTGGAGTTCCTGTAACAGTTTGGCGGCAATACGCAGGGTTGTGCCCTGCCAGCCGGCGTGACACACCCCCAGTACATGCTGCACGGGATCATAGACCACCACAGGCACACAATCGGCATACAGGGTAAGCAGGGGCAGGCGGGGCTCGTCTGTGATCAAACCATCCACACCGGGCAGGCGCCGGTCCCGGTCCTGTGCTGTCACCCGGCAAATGTGATCGGAGCGGATCTGGCCGGCAATGACGACATCGTCTGGCCCAAATCCGTTGGCCTGCAGGAAACGGTCCCGGTTGATACCGACGGCTTCGCGGCTGTCGCCGCGGGCCACACTGAAATTAAGCGTATCCCAGGGCGGCTGGCTCACACCGCCGTGACGGGTACTGACGACAGCGGCAACGGGCCAGTCGGCAAAGATGTCGAACGCAAAGGCGGGAAGGGAAGGCGTAAGCTGGAGGGCTTGCATGAAGATGGCCTGGGTTCCCGGTGGGGGATGGGAGACGACTGGAGTGCACCGCAGACAGGCATCGGCACGATTCATGATAGCGCGAGCGCAGGGAAAAACACAGATTCCCATCACATTGTGCCATGATAAGAGTGGGAGACTGTCGCTGCCGTCACGACTCTATGGTGTACGATTCACAGATTCTGGCGCAGACCCGCGGGATGGCCAGGCGGCCGTACTTCCTGAAGAAGCTGGCAGGTAACACAAATGCCTCGATTTGACGTAACGGCAATGGGTGAAGTCATGTTGCGCCTGAGCGTCCCGGCAGGGGAGCGGCTGGAACTGGCCCGGTCCCTGGATGTCCATCCGGGGGGAGCGGAAGGCAACGTGCTGGTGGCGCTGGCCCGGCTGGGACACAGAACGGCCTGGTGCAGTGGCTTGCCGACCAATGCCACGGGGCGCCTGATCGCGAATCATCTGCAGCTGGCCGGCATCGATCTCTCCTGTGTCCGGTGGTCCGACGAAGGACGGACAGGGCTATACTTTCTGGAGTTTGCGGATCCTCCGCGCAATGTGGATGTGGTATACGACCGGGCCGACTCCTGTGCCGCCTGCCTGACGCCGGACCAGATCGATTGGGATCGGCTTATGGATACCCGCCATTTCCATATCAGTGGCATTACGCCGGCCCTGTCCCCCGCCGGTCTGGAATCCACCCGGACGGCTTTGCAGGAGGCCAGGAACCGGCATGTCACCTGCAGTCTGGACATCAATTTCCGGGCCAAAATGTGGACTCCGGCCGCCGCCCGATCTGTGCTTGCGCCCTTGGCCGCCGAGGTGGAGATCCTGTTTTGCGGGCAAGGCGATGCCGAGACGGTATTTGGATTTCAGGGTACACCGGAGCAGATGCTGGAATCCCTGACCCGGCTGGCGCCGGGCGCCCGCATCGTCATGTCCCAAAGCGATCAGGGCATCTGGGCGGTAGAGCAGGGCCAGACACTGTACGAGGCAGCCCGTTCCGTGACCGTCGTCGACCGCCTGGGCGCCGGTGATGCCATGGCGGCCGGTGTCATTCACGGTTTTCTGGACGGCGATTTGGCCTCGGGACTGCGGTATGGGGCCTTGCTGGCGGCCATGGTTCTGACGCAGCATGGTGACATGCTCGTGACCACCCGGGATGAGGTCGATTCCCTGCTGGCCACCGGCGGCGGCGCCCTGGCCCGCTAGATGACAAGTGACGAAGCCCACCGACAAGCAAGGAGAGGACGGATGAAGAAGGCGCTGATGAACTGGGGAGGCTGGGACGGCCACGAACCGGAACAGACCACCCACCTGTTTGCCCCGGCCCTGGAAGAGGCCGGATTCGAGGTAGACATCGTGCACGACCTGGACCGGTATTGTGACGCCGAGTATATGCAATCCCTGGATCTGGTGGTGTCCACCTGGACCATGAGTGAGATCAGCCGGGAACAGGAAGCGGGCCTGTTGCAGGCCGTGCGCAACGGGGTGAACGTGGGCGGATGGCACGGCGGGATGTGCGACGCGTTCCGGCAGAGCACCGAGTACCAGTGGATGACCGGTGGCCAGTGGGTGGCACATCCGGGCAACATCATTGACTATCGGGTCAACATCACCAATCACATGGATCCCATTACGGCCGGCCTGGACGATTTCGACATGCATTCCGAGCAATACTACATGCATGTGGACCCGGGCAATCAGGTCCTGGCGACCACCATGTTTGCCACGGATATTGCCCCTTGGGTCAATGGTACTGTTATGCCCGTAGTGTGGAAACGCATGTATGGCCAGGGACGCGTGTTCTACTGCTCGCTGGGCCATGTCGCCAAGGACTTTGACGTCCCGGAAGCACGGGAACTGGTGCGCCGTGGCCTGCTTTGGGCTGGTGGGGCCCTGGGGGCGTGAGGAGTGTGACCATGACCAAGATTCGATGGGGTTTCCTGGGGGCGGGCAGCATCACCCGCCGTTTTGGGCAGGGCCTGCAAGAAGTGGAAGATGCCGAGTTGCTGGCGGTGGGCTCACGAACAGCGGAACGACGCCGGGACCTGGCGGAGACCTTCAACATTCCGCGCCAATACGAGACCTACGAGGAACTGGTGCAGGATCCGGACATTGATGTCATCTATGTGGCGACCCCGCACAGCTTTCACCGGGCCCACAGCCTCTTGGCCCTGGAAGCCGGGAAGGCCGTACTGTGTGAGAAACCCTTTACGATCAATGTCCGGGAAGCAGCCGAGATTGTGGCCGTCGCCCGGCAGCGTGACCTGTTTCTCATGGAAGCCATGTGGGTGCGCTACCATCCGATCCTCCGCGAGGTCAAACGCATGGTCCAGGACGGGACCATAGGGGATCTCACCATGCTGGTCTCGGATTTTGGCTTCGGGGGCAGCGATCCCATGGAGGGCCGCATTGCCGATCCGGCCCTGGGCGGTGGCGGGTTGCTGGATCTGGGAGTCTATCCCGTATCGCTGGCGTCCTGGCTGTTTGGCATGGCCCCGACGCGGATCGAGTCCCTGGCCCATCTGTCCGGTGGCGTGGATCATCGGAGCGCTATTCTGCTGGGATACCCGGAGGGCCAGATCGCGATCTGCTATTCCTCCATCCGGGACAACAGTCCCCAGGAGACGATTCTGACCGGTTCCAGGGGGGAAATCCGTATTCCGCGGCCCTGGTGGATGAATGACCACTGCTTCCTGACGCAACGGGGCCAGGCAACACGCCGGATTGAGGCGCCCCTGATTACCAATGGCTTCGCCCATGAGGTCATGGAAGTCAACCGGTGCCTGCAGGCCGGTCTGCGGGAAAGTCCGGACATGCCCCTCGACGAAACCCTGACCATTATGGCCACCATGGACGCCATCCGGGCGCAGTGGGGATTGCGCTTCCCCATGGAATGATCACCGCACCGCCCAGCCCAAGGAGAACAACACACGATGAAGTACGGACACATCCCCGGGAGCACCAAGTCGATTGGCCGCATTGTGCAGGGCACCCTCATGCTGCACAACAACGACATGGCGAACGTCAATTCCTTGCTGGATGCCCTGTACGCACAGGGTTGCAATGCCTTCGATTCGAGCCACGGCTACGGTGGCGGGGGATCGGAGCGGGCGCTGGGGGAGTGGATGGAATCCCGCAAGGTGCGGGATGAGATGTTCATCCTCACCAAGGGTTGTCTTATGAACGAAGACCGGAATCGGGTCACGCCCTACGATCTCAGCAGTGATCTGCACGACTCCCTGGTACGGTTGCGCACGGATCACATTGACCTTTATCTGTTGCACCGGGATGATCTCTCCCAGCCGGTGGGACCCGTGGTTGACCGGCTGCACCAGCACCGGCAGGAAGGCAAGATCCTGGCCTATGGCGGCTCCAACTGGTCCACGGCCCGCATCGCCGAAGCCAACGCCTACGCCGCGGCCCACGGCTGTGCCCCCTTTGTCGCCAGCAGTCCCAATTTCAGCATGGCGGATCCGCAGGAAATTCCATACCAGGACTGCCTTACCATCAGTGGCCAGGAAGGGGCCGGGGAGCGCGACTGGTACCGGGATCAGAAGATGCCGCTGTTTACCTGGTCCAGCCTGGCCCAGGGCTTCTTTTCCGGACGCTATCGGCGCGACAATCTGGACACCTTCACGGATCCCTTCGAGCAGCTCTGTGTCCGTGCCTATGGTTCGGAAGAGAATTTCCGGCGTCTGGACCGGGCGGAGGCGCTGGGAGCCCAAATCGGCCTGTCCCTGCCCCAGATTGCGGTAGCCTACGTGCTAAACTATCCCCTCAACATCTTTGCGCTTATCGGCTGCCAGACACCCGAGGAATGGCAAGCCAACGTAGCCGCCATGGAACTGGACCTTTCGCCCTCCGACCTGCACTGGCTGGAGACGGGGGAGGGACCGAGTCCCCTTTGAATTGCGCACCGCCAGCAAGAGGATCCGATTTGCCATGAAGATCTGGAACATAGGCTTAGTCGGGTGTGGTACCATCAGCCGCGCCTATGTCAAGGGGCTGGCTCCCTATGACCATGTACGGATTGCCGCGGTCGCGGACATCAATCCGGAAGCTGCCACCCGGCTGGCGCAGGAGATTGGCTGTCCGGTATATGCCGTAGATGACCTGATGGCGCAGGACGATGTTGACATTGTGCTCAATCTCACCATACCCAAATCCCATGCGGAAATTGACCTGCGGGGGATCCAGGCCGGCAAGCACGTCTACAGTGAAAAGCCCCTGGCACTGGATCGGGCAGAAGGCAGGGCCGTCATCCAGGCCGCGCATGCGCAGGGCGTCCGTGTGGGCTGTGCCCCGGACACCTTTTTGGGCGGCGGCGGCCAAACCAGCCGCAAGCTGATCGACGAAGGGCTCATTGGCCAACCGGTGGCCGCCAGTGCCTTCATGACCGGACGGGGACACGAAACCTGGCATCCCAGTCCCGAGTTCTATTACCAGAGAGGTGGGGGCCCCATGCTGGACATGGGACCCTACTACGTGACCGCGCTGGTGAATCTGCTGGGGCCGGTCCGCCGTGTGAGTGGCATGACGCGTACCTCGTTCCCGGAAAGAATCATCACCAGCGAGCCGCTGGCGGGCAAAGTCATCCGCCCTGAAGTGCCTACCCACTATGCCGGAACGCTGCAGTTTGCATCCGGGGTCATCGGCACGATCATACAGACTTTCGATGTCTGGGGGGCCAACCTGCCGCGTATTGAGATCTACGGGGAGGAGGGTACCCTCAGTGTGCCCGATCCCAACACATTTCGGGGACCGGTACTGCATCTGGAAAAGGGCGGTCGCACCTGGAACGAAATTCCCCTGACGCATAGCGATACGGTGATGCGTGGGGTGGGACTGGCGGAAATGGCCGATTCCCTGTCCCAGGATCGGGAACACCGGGCCCATGGCCAACTGGCCTATCATGTGCTGGAGGTCATGGACCTGTTTGCCGTGTCCAGTGATGAGGCCCGGCACATGGATACCGTCAGTACCTGCCCGCGCCCGGCCCTGTTGCCCGTCGACCATGCGTTCTGAAGCAGGCCATCCCGCGCAGAAGCAGAGGCATGGGGAAGCCGCCGGGACGCGCGCTTGGGGTCCCGGCCCAACAATGGGGAAACCTGAGCTCCATTGTTGAGGATGCGCACTTCCCTGTCTTCACGGCTGTCCGTGACCCACAGCTTCGGGTCCCAGGCGTACAGTTAACCTGATATCCCGGCGACCGGGTTTTGGGCTTGTGCCTGTTGCTATCGCAGGGATCCTGGTCAACCTATAGCAGGAATACTCTCAGTATGGTCCCCAAGCAGGGGGCGCAAGAGGGGCGTGCCCTGAGCGATGCCCTTGTACAGATCCCACACGACGGGATAACCGGTTGCCTGCGCCGGGAGACCTTGCCTGTGTCCGCGATGGGCTGTCTGGCCCTGCCCTTCGTCCGACGGTCTTGTTGACGTGATTCTGCAGAGCCCAATCCACCACAAAATGACGGGATGAGCCAAGACGCGGTGATTGCCCCTGCAAGGCTGTTGGGGCAAAGGGTGGCCCCTGGATTGCCCCAGGTTCCTCACATCATCGCCTGTTCGTACCCGCGAAGCGTGGCAATTTCTCGCGGCAGATGGATGTCCGGGGGCTCCCAATCGATCCATTCACCGCTGAGATGTCCGGTGTAGCTGTCGCTGTGCAGCAGTTGCAGTACCTGTCTGTGATCGACATCCCCTGTTCCCAAGGCCTGATAGTCCAGTCGATCCGGGGTCATGGAAACATCGTGGATATGGACGTGGCGTATCCACGGGCGGACAGCACGATACGAATCTGCCAGTGTCCAGCCCTCTCGGTACAACGGATGAATCACATCCCAATTTACGCCTGCAGCCGGGTTATCCACCCGTTCCAGCACGGTAGCTACATGTTGCGGATTGCACCAGTCATCATGGGTCTCCAGGCATACGACCACACCCCACTCGCCAGCCCACTCCGCCAGGCACCTGAAGGCGTCCACCAGTCCGTCAATGGCCGCTTCGCGACTCAGACCCGCAGGCAGCCGTCCACCGAAGACCCGCAGCAGGGGTGCGCCGATGTCCGCGGCCAGCTCAATGTACTGTCTGGCTTCGGCCAGCTGCGCATCTCGATTGTCCGGATCGACAAAGCGGTTGCCCGCCGCCAGACAGCAGATGTTGATGCCAGCGTCCGCTGCCTTCTGTTGGAAGGTTGCCCGTTGCTCCGCCGACGCCTCCAGCTCCACCCCGTGGTTCTGGTTGCCGGCGACCCGTGGTTCGATGCCACTGTAGCCGTACTGTACAGCCATCGCCAGCAACTCATCGAACGTGGCGGTAGGGCAAGAAAAACTCATGAATGCATATTTCATTGCTACTGTCTCCCACTGTTTGTCTGCTGACCGGGTAATCCCATCCGGGTGGACCCTTACCACTACCCTGTACTGCTCCCTCGAAATCTCAGTCGTTGCCACCGCCTCCCCCATTTCTGTCGCTGGGGGAAAGTAACGGCAACCTGGAAATCTGTGCTTATGCTTGCCACGGAGAACAAAGTGTCATGTCCCCCTGTGGATATCTTGGCGGTAACCAAGCGTAATGTCCGTGGAAACCGAAAACCAAGGGAAAGTTCCCCCGCTGCCAAGAGCGCATGGAGACGGATAAACGCGCCTCCCCCGCCGTGTGCACAGTCGTTGCGGTGCGCTATCCAGCTGCCAGCCGGCTTGCACTATTTTCATAGCATAGCCGAGATGGGTAAAGGTCAGAAAGGACGGTAGAGCATGTCGCTGATCCGCGGGAACGGACGCTGTCGTTCCCGCATTGGTTTGGCGTGAAGACCGATGCAGAAGGCTGTAATGGAGTTCTCCAGGATGGCACAACTGATTTTGGGGCATGATGCGTTGCCTTGCCCAAGTGTCCGGGACATCAACCCTGTGAGAGCCTGTTGCCGAAAGTTTGGCGGCACGTGGGGTGGCATAGGGAAATCACATCCTCCACGATCCCGAGGGCCTGACCAGGATCTGGCCTAACCGAGACAAGCCAATGGAGGTGATTCGTTGCCTGTTGCCTCCAACGCCCGATACGCTTGAGGGTGCTGTGTTTCTTTTGTCCCCAAGCACCAGCCACGCCAGGCCGCGCCCCGGCTGGGGATCCACGCAGGTGTTTTCCCCTCAATGCCGTCCCTGACAGGACTCCGTATCATGGGGTCTGGGCTGCGTGCGGTTGGACTGGGCGGAAGGGTCGCTACAATGCGGGCCGAAGCCAGAAGCATGGGGATGGCATGGGTGTCCTGATACTACAGACGTAACTGTCTGGCAAACTGCCCCCTCTCAGCGGCCACTTCATCAACGTACCCCCCTGCCAGGTGCGCCCGGTTTGCGCCGTGACGGCGGGGAGCGGAGAGGAGGCGGACAGGTTGGATGACATTGGAATACCGGGACATAAGCGGGTAGCGGTTCCAATAGTGCACCACAGACAGTTACCACTGTAATACTAAGCTTTGTCACCCCACAGGTCTTGGGTTTGGGTCAGGGGCACATCGCTGAGCAGAGAGGCGTGCTCAGAACTTTCGGCGGCGTTCCCCGGTTTCCGGGTGAACTTGACCAAGCGTCCAGCCGGATCGGTCCAAGCCATCATCAGGGTAGTGAGCCCACCCTGACTGCACCCCAGGGCTTCTTCGCCTGGAGCTGGGTCGGGGGGCGTCCTCTTGGGGGCGCCGGTACCCTGCGGATGCACCGTAACGCAAGTGCCCTCAACCAGGAGAACCCCCAGGTGCCGTGCCTGCCTCAGCTTGTGGCACGCGGTTGACAAGACCTCGCTTTGTGCCCAACGATTGCAACGCTGGTATACGGTGTTCCAGGGCCCAAAGTGAGAGGGCAGATCCCGCTCCGGGGCTCCGGTTCGCGCCATCCAGAGACTACCTGCGAAGTACAGAATCCCGCTGGCCGTTGACCTGTGGGTGGGCTCACCGACCCGGAATCCCGTAAAGCTGATCGCCTTGCGGCTGCCAAGTGCCCGGTGACCAAGGAATGCGCCAACTGTGGGCTTAGCTCTGATTCCTGTCCCACTCAATCAACACACCCAGGAATTCGCTCGGGCGCTCAACGAGCTTCTCGTAGGTATCGCCCACGTCGTCTGGCGGCACGCGATGGCTGATTAGCCCCTCGGTCAGCAGTGAACCGTCTGCGAACAGGCGCAAAACCAGATCCAGGTTGCGCTCACGGGTCCACGGGTCGCGAATCGTGAAGGGATGCCCGGATACGCGCGCATGGGCGCCGATAATCGAAACTCCCTTGTGGTGAACAGCCCTGTAGGGATCGATTTCAACAGTACCCCGCGGACTGCCCAGCAGCACTACACGCCCGCCGTCGCCTGCCAGGTCCAGGGCCTGCGGTATTACATGGGGATTGCCCGTGGCTTCGATTACGACCTCTGCCATGTGTCCCCCCGTAACATCGTTTACGGTCTGGGTGATATTCGTCTCGTCTGGATTGAGAGCGCGGATACCGCGGTCCGCGGCGATCCCCACGCGATAGGGGAGGCGATCGACCCCAATTACAGGCCGTGCGCCGGACAGATGCGACAGGCGTGCCGCAAACTGGCCAATCAGACCCAGACCCAGGACTACCACCGTTTCCCCCAGCGTGACTTTGCCCTGGCGTACTCCCACGGCGCCGATGCCACCCAACACGGCCAACGTGCCCTGCTCCATCGTAACGTCTGGGGGCAAACGCCACATGCTGGTGGTGCGTGCATCACACATGGCCCAGTCGCTGTGCGAGGCATAGGCGACCATCCGATCGCCCGGGGCCCATTCTGTCACCCTGTGACCAACCGCCTGCACGGTGCCTGCCAAAGCGTAGCCCATATCAATGGGAAATTGTGGCGGGTGGGGCTGTGAGAAACCATGGTGTGAACCACTGTACATCGCGATCTCGGTGCCGGCGCTGATGAGCGAGCAAGCGGACTTGACGACCACCGCATGGGGGGCCGGTACGTCCGGGACTGGGAAAGCGTCCCATGCCAGCTGGCGCATGGCCCTACAGACCAGGCGTCGGGCGCGCATCCTGTTGTTCCTCTGGGCCTGCCGTGCTGTCATCCATCAGCGGCAAGTGGATGGGCTGCGCCTGGGCTGCCGAATGGTAGATGGCCCGGACGATCTCGACCGCCTTGCGTCCCTCCGCGCCTTTGACCATCGGGGGGCGTCCCTCGCGCAGGGCCTGGATCAGATCGTCGATCTGACGGCGGTGGTTCTCGTAGCTGATGGCAGTTGGATCCTGGGCGCCACTCCCCGCACCATGCTCCAGATGCAACATCTGCGCTTCCTCCTCCGGGGCGGCGTCGGCCAGTTGCCAGGTTACGATCCTGCCCTCCTCCAAAACGATCGTCCCGCGGTCACCGTGCAGGGCAATCCGGGCCGGGCTGCCGGGCCAACAGCTGGTCGCGCCCTGGATCGTCCCCAGCGCACCGTGGGCGAACACCAGCACCGCCGCGGCCGTGTCCTCGGTCTCCATTTCGTGGCCCAACGTGGCGGTGCGGGCGAACACGCTCGCCACGGGACCGGCCAGCCACTGCAACAGATCGATGCTGTGGATGGACTGGTTCATCAGCGCGCCACCGCCGTCCAGGGCCCATGTGCCGCGCCAGCCCACGTCGTAATACTCTTGGGGGCGATACCATTGGACGCAGGCATCCACCATCGTCAGGCGTCCCAACCGCCCGGCCTCCAGGGCGGCTTTGGTGTGGCGTACCCCGGCCATGAAGCGCAGGGGAAATATACTGGCCAGGGCCACCCCGGCCTGGCGGGCGGCGGCTATGATTTGGTCCACCCGTGACAGGGTGATGTCAAGGGGCTTCTCGACCAGCAGGTGCTTGCCCGCGGCCACCGCCGCGACGGCCATCTCGGCATGGCGGCCACTGGGGGTGCAAATAGCGACGATATCGACATCGGGACGGACCACCGCCTCCTGGTAGTGGGGCGTCCAGTCGGCCCCGTGGCGCTGCGCCAGTTGGCGGCCTGCTTCCTCCCCGCGATTGCAGACGACGGTCACGCGCGCCTCGGGAATGTGGGCGATGGCTTCCGCATGAATGCCCCCGATATTCCCTGCCCCGATGATGGCGATATGCATGGGTTTCATGTCTCAATACCTCGATGCCATGGTGCGTGCACGGGATGGCGTAAGCGGCCTCATGGTGGGACGGCAGAACCGTCCGGTATCGGCAGGCCCAATCCATACGCGCCCGTGTCGGCCGCCTGTTGAATGGTCAGCGTCGTCCGGGTGGCCTGCAGAACACTGGCCGTACACAGTTCATCCGCCGCCGGGCGCCCCGCAACATCGCGGAGGAACGCCTGGAGATAGCCGCCCGGATTGCCGTCCGGCAACGGCACGGATGTCTGTTCACGCTGGCCGTTGGCGGCCAAGGCAATGGTGTCCGCCGTAATGGAGGTCTCCAGCATCCCCTGGCTCCCCCAGAGTGTCATCCGCCAATAATGCGGCAGGGAATAGGCAAAGCTGTCGGGCATGCTGTAGGACACATCGCCCAGTACGCCACAGCCGTTGTCCATGGTCAGCATCAGGTGCGCGGCATCCTGGAAGTGGGGCACCTGCGTAGCGAAGGCATTCCAGCAACGGGCGGCATTGACCGTGGTGAATTGGAGCCCTGTGATCCAGGGGATGGCATCGATGGCGTGAATGGCAATATCGTTGATCGTGCCCCCATGCTGGCCCGGCTCGAAATACCATCCGGGACGACTCCCGAACATCAGGGGATGCTGCCCCCCGAAGCCAATGGCGTGAATCTCGCCAATCACGCCGTCGCGCACCAGATGGCGGAGTCCCATGAATTGCGGAGCGTCGCGATTGTCCAGCATACAGCCGACTTTCAGTCCCTGCTGGGAGGACAATTGCGCAATCTGCGCCAACTCGTCCAGGCGGGTGCAGAGGGGTTTGTCACTGATCACGTGCTTGCCCCGGGACAGCGCCTTGATGACAAGACCACCCCGTTGGGCATAGGAGTCCCCGATGGCAACGACATCACAGTCCACCTCGGCCAGCATGGCATCGAAGTCGCCGTGCGTGATCTCGATTGCGCCTTGCGCCGCCAGTTCCGTCCGCACCCTGGGATCTGCCTCACAGGCGGCCACGATCGCGGTATCCTCCCTGGCCCTGACCCGGTGGTAAAGGTCAAAGATGTGAAAATGCCGGAATCCGGCCACCGCTACGCGGATACTCATAACAGATCCTTTGGGTATGTCTGTAGGTCCTCATCCATGCCTGCACATCCTGTCCCGATACCGGGCCACCGCGTCTTGTGCCGTGCCCATCATAGTCCATGCAGACGCCAGTTGCAACGGCCCTGCAGCTGTGCCGATAGCGCCCCTGACGGGCGGCGTCAAGCCGCTTCGTTTCCCTGCTTCCCTTTGCCATTTATCCATGTACGCATCGACGAGCGGCTGTCACGATTGGCCCAGGCAAAGTACGGAATGAATGTCGGCATGCCCTCCCGGGCGCCACCTGCGCCACCATTTCCGCGCAGCGAAACCACCCCTCCGAGAAGATCCTGCCTGAAATCGGCCGCAAATTCGGTAAGCCCGGCTGACTGCCGATAGGATCCCATGAGCGCGCGGCCGTGACCCAATTCGTGACTTGACGGCAAGGCAATGCCCGCGTCCCACATAGCCATAGCGGGATTATCCGTACTCTCCAGGCAATACACAAGCGGACCGCGACACAACGCCACCTTACCCTCATAGAACCTGGCCCGCGGATCGGCATCCACGGCCACAACGGGCATCGGCAGTTGCAGGATGACACGGTCACCCTGGCGCCATTCCCTGTGGATGCGACAATAGGTTCCCGGTACAGGCGCGTCCGGGATGAATTGCCCGTTTACCTGGACGGTGGGATTTTGGCACCATCCGGGTATTCTCACATTCAGATCAAACGTGACAGGCTGTTCCGGATCAAGCGTAATGACTATGGGGCTGTCCCATGGATATCGGGAGTCCTGTGCAAGGCGGAGTTTGGTCCCGTCAGCCAGGCGCCAGTTCAGCGTACAACTGTCATACAGATGGATCCACAGTCCATCCTGTGAAGTGCTGAACACGTATCCAGGCAGTGACGCGATCATGCGCAGGGCGTTGGGCGGGCAGCAACCCGTAGAGGTTGATGCCCAGGGCGTGCGCTGCCAGTGGTTACCGTTGGATGAGAGAGGACACAAATAGTGGAACTTGCCGCCGTCGAGGGATACGTGCACCAGGAAGCCATTGTACAGTGTCCTTTCCATCAAATCGGCGTATGGTGCATCGCCCGTCAAGGCCAGCATGCGCCAATTCCAGACCGCGTTGCCAATTGCTTCACATGTCTCCAACCCTGTGCTTAACAGAAATCGGAACACCCCTGCATGCAGGTCGAAAGCGTCCCGGCATGTCAGCTCGCAGTTCTCGGAGTCCACGGCCAATTGGCCGGTAAGATGGAGCTTCCCGGTTGTCATGTCACGCCAGATGGCGGTGAGTTTGTCCAGGAATTCCGGGTCGCCGGTTTCGGCATAATAGTCCGCACCGGCGCACATGAGGTAGGTTTGACGGACTACGTGCCGGCTCACGTAGCCGCGGAATTCCGAGCCGATAACCGGGGGCTGTCTCAGCAGAGGCGTGAGAAAATGTCTGGCCCCGGCGAGATATTTCTCTTTGCCCGTAGTGCGATAAAGTTCGACCAGGGCCATTTCAATGACGCTGTGCCCGGCGAAATGCTCACCCCGAAACCGCGCGCATATGGCGTCAGCGACCTTCTCCGCGCATTCCAGGAACTCGGTCGAACCCGTCGCCCGATAGTGGGCAATGGCCGCCTGGATCAGGTGGCCGGGGGTACCCAGTCCGTATGAGTTTTCGAATTCGTCACCATAGTAGACAGTCCAGAAATCCGGGTCTTGATGTGCCTGGGCAACACCGGTGACAAACATATCCAGCAGAGCACGCGTGTCCGGATCGTCCCGGGACTGCAAGACATAGGCACAGGCTTCCAGCCACTTCTGGAAACTGGCGCGCCAGGAGTGCCCGTTGCGGGTGCGGTTCATACCCGTGGCATTGGTCTTGAGCGTGGTCAGGCCGGCCGTGACGCCCAATCTGTCACCGACGGCGTATGCCCGGAAAGGCGCGGTCTGGTCGTCTACATCCAGCCAGGCGAGGAAGGACGGGATACCGTTGGTTCGGTTGGCCTGCATACGCGTTTTCCAGAACCCATCCCGCATCGTAACGGCCTGGATCGGGACAGGTCTGAGGAGGGCAAAAGGACTGGTCACGGTAGATACGACACCGGCCTCCTGCCAATGAGGGATGGACTGATGGTCTGCCATGTAAAACCTCCTGTCTCGGATTGACTGCACGCCTCGCTTTTTCCCTGCCCCGTGTATGCCTCAACGCGGGTTGCCGGCAATCGACGCTGGCTTGCCCGGTCGCCGAACGGTGCCCGGTTCGATTCCGCTGCCGCAAACAGGCGCCTCATTCCATCTGGCTTTCCGTTGCACCGGCGGCAAGAAAAGGACCCAGGGTCTCACCCCGCAACAGCTTGTCCAGATCGTCCAGGAACTCCAGGTAGGTGCCTTGCCAGCCAAAGTGATCCCAGAACCAGCCGTCATACGGCGAGCCGATGGTAGCCTCGCCCTTGGGCACGTCGGCGTACCGTTCCCGCAGTGCCTGAATCTGTCCTGCCCGCAGCCGCCCCAGCTTGTAGTCCAGATACAGTCCGAAACACTCTACCAGGATGCGTACGTCGTTCACATTGGCTTCCAGTAACCGGGAGACGTGGGCAAAGGATTCAGGATCAATCCGGCCTGCCAGTTGCTGCCAGGAGGCCCGTACGTTTTCCATGTGGGTGATGGCCTGTCGCTTCTCAGTCATCAGTTCGGCAACATAGGTGTCAGTCAACTTCACACGGTTGAAGATGAGCTGGTAGCGTGGATCGTTGCGCAGGGCCTCGCGCTCCTGCGCCGAATAGATGTCAAGGGGCAACTCCAGGCCGAGGACATCCTCGCCCACGCGGTCCATCCCCGGATGCAGATAATCCGTCCAGATGCGCCACGGTCCGTTGAGGCGGGTGTCCAGATAGCTGTAGCGCGCAACATAGCTGTGACACTGGGTTAGGCCACAGCGACTGAACAGGGCGCCGATGGTGGCGGGATAAGTTTCCCTCAGGCCCGGCAGGAAAGCGAGGGCCTCCCCGCCGTACTCCATCGACAACCATTCGGACAGGATGTCGTCCGGTTCAAGGCGGGGGTTCCAGCACAGCCGCCCGTAGGCGTGCCAGTTGGAGAGGTTGAGCGGATGGTCCACGTACTGGGGATGCAGCCCCAGATTGGCGTCAAACCCTTCACAGTCCTTGTCCGCTGCCTTGCGAAATTCTTCCTGCCAGCGGTGGACCATGGAGCAGGGCAGAAAGTTCAGGCCGGCGGTATCACCCACCAATCCCAGTTCGAAAACGTAAGGGGAACGCTCTGCAGGACGATTGCCTATGTGTTGCCAGATCGGATGCGGTGGATAAGGGGGCCGAAAGTCCCAGTAAAGGTGACACGGTGCGATCCGTACATTCGCGGGAAGTTCATTCCCCCAGTCCCCAAACATTTCGGTTTCGGATTTGACGTAGGCCGCCTGGTCCGTGACCGCGGGCCACAACAGGTCGCCGTCAATGGTAGCCAGCGCTTGGCTGACCACACGTATGCCTGCCAGCATGCGCTCGCGAATCGGCAACGCGCGACAGCGGGGGCAGTCGTCCTCGTGCGGGCCCGGGGCGTTCTCCCCTGCTCCCCACACTATCGCACTGCGCACCGTGGGCATGACGGTGGCCAGACGGGCCGCGAAATCATGCCACTGCTCCCGGACAGTATCCGAGAAGGGACAGACGGTCGCATAGTCTCCATGCTCATCGGGCTCCGCATAATGGAGGGACAAGCGAATGTCTATACCGAAGCGATCCAGGAAACGGGCAAATTGCTCTACCGGCTCGGCGTGAGACAGCCAGCGTTCAAACTGGGAACCTCGGGCCGCGTATTGCGCGAACAGGCCGAGGCTGTTAATGCGCATGGCCAGCAGGCGCCGGGCGAAGTCCAGGTACTCAGGATACTCCTCCGGGCGCAGCATCCTGTCATAGTCCAGGATGCTTTTGAAAGGCAAACACCAAACCTTGTTTGAAGGGGTTTCCCACATCCGCAACGCACGCACGGCAAAATGCGGGCCATCGGTCATCGGTGTGATGGCCCGGCCTTGCCGGGCGCGGTCAATGCATTCCTGCACCCCATACAAGACGCCCCGGCCATCGCCGCCGGTGATGCGCAACGCAGTGCCGTCCTGCACCTCAAGCC
>CAXXOQ010000080.1:0-29175 GCA_963664185.2 Caldilineaceae bacterium
CTGGTGGCAACCATCCCTGCCCCCGCCAGGAAATGAAGGCACTCATGGAGCGCACGGATGGACCTGCCCTGTGGCATTTCACCCTGTGGTTTGCGCTGTTGGCCGGCAGTGCCGCCCTGGCCGTCGCCGCCTGGGGCACCTGGTGGGCCATTCCCGCCTTTCTCCTGTACGGGACGATTTATTCGTCATCCGATGCCCGCTGGCATGAATGCGGTCACGGTACGCCCTTCCGCACCCACGGGCTGAACGAAATCTTCTACCATATCAGCGCGTTCATGACCTGGCGGGAAGCCTATATGTGGCGCTGGAGTCACTCCCGCCATCATACCGATACCTATTTTGTGGGGCGAGACCCCGAAATCCGGTACAGCGACCGGCGGATCTGCTCAAGATTCTGATGGATTTCCTGTACCTGCGCAGCGGTCCCCCCGGAAGTCTGGGCGCGTGGATCCGGAACGCGTGCGGCCGGCCCAGTGCCGACGTACTGGACTTCGTCCCCGAACGCGAGCGCCCGAAAATGTACTGGTCAAGCCGCATCTATGTCGCCATAATTGTAGCATTCGGGGTGTGGGCCCTGGCGATAGGCAGCTTTCTGCCCATGATGTTTGTGCTCCTGCCCCGCTTCTATGGGGGATGGCTGCATCAGCTCCCTGGGGCTTACCCAGCATGCCGGCCTGGGCGAAGATACCTACGATCACCGGGAAAACACCCGCACCGTGCGGGTCAATCCGGTCTACCGGTACCTGTACATGAACATGAACTACCACATTGAGCATCATTCCGTGCCCATGGTGCCCTATCATGCCCTGGCCAAACTGCATGCCGCGGTGGCAGGACCAGATGCCGCCCGCCTACCGGAACCTGTGGGAAGTGTACCGGGAAATGATTCCGGCTCTCATCAAGGCAGGCTACCGGCAATCCGGACTATCAGATCATGCGGCCCATTCCCCGGGATCCGGAAACGGTGGCCGTGACGGAAGTGGCCGCCGCGACGGAGGAACAGGGGGAGTGGGTGGCAGTGTGTGCCGTATCGGATCTGGAAGAGGAAGACGTCATCAGCCTGGATCACGAAGGCCAGACGTACGCCATTTACCGGTTGCGGGGCGACAGGTTTTTACGGCACCGACGGGGATCTGTACCCATGAATTTGCCTATCTTGCCGACGGTCTGGTGATCGACGAAGTCATTGAATGTCCCATGCACAATGGCCGTTTTGATGTCACAAGCGGCCGGGCTTTGCGGGCCCCCGCCTGTGATGACCTCAGAACCTATCCGGTGGAGTGCCGGGGGAGAACACCTCTACATTCGCGTGGGCTGAAGGTACCAGCGCTTGCGATGGTTGTGGTGGGCCACCGGGAGGGATTCTGCCTCGTCGCTGCCGAGGCGGATAGTTGTGCCTGCAGGCAGTCTGGGCCTTGACGCCAGCGTTCAGAATGGTCCGCCATTGGCGCATGGCCACCGTCAGGGCTACCTGCCGGGCTGATACCGCGTAACCATCATCTTGTCGGGAATTTTCGGAAGTTCCTCACCGGTGACAGCATGCCGGTTATCCCGGCAATGCCTGTCCCGGAAAAATCCCATTCATCTGTCAAGCCTCCCCGTTTGGCGGTGAGGATATACACCACCTCGCCCACACCTCGCTGAAATCCTGTGGCCAAGCCTGGTCATGGCGGATGGCGCGCCCCAGCGGTTTGGCCTGTATCCGTGAAGCCATCACAGATCCAGGCATCCACCTGCCGATCCTTGACCTGCAGGGACAGTCCCAGGTAAAGCGTGCATGGCTGGCGCAATGCCCGGAGATAGGCCTTGTTCCGGATTTGGCCCAGCCCCCTGGCCGCCGTAGCCGCATCGCTGTACTTGAATTCCACTACCAGGGCGATGTCATTTCCAGACCAGTACGGTATCAGCCTGGCCCTGTAATCCTGGATGCTCCATTTCATGGTATACGTGTGTCTTGAACTGCATGGACCGCCATGTCAAACAACAGGTTGTAGGGATTTTCCCCCTTGTCCCGGAACCGCTGGTGGGGAAACTGGTGCAGCAGGCTGTTGAAAGCGGCCACCAGGTCGGGAATCCGCAAGTCGTACAGGGCCTGGTACATGTTGTTCACATAACGTGCGGCCCGCTGTTCGTCCTGCTGAAACCCCGGTTTCAGCAGGACAATCGCCAGATGCGTGGCGACCTCCCGGTTGGGAGGAACCAGCTGATTGTCCCGGGTCAGCGTCAGATACCCTGTTTGGTGCAGCAACAGCAGCAGTTGCCGACTGTCCCATTGGCGCAGGATGTCAATAGCTCGTTCCCCGGGTTCCAGGAGATCCATCATGGATAGGCTCAGTTCATAGTGGTGTCCCATGCCGGCATGTGTGTGGGTGGGCCAGGATGGAGGAGAACCGGCCGGATTCCCATGTTTCCTGCAACAGATCCTCCACGGCCTGCAGATGCCCGGCATGGGACCAGTAGTCATCCAGGTGCCCGGTATCCAGGCTGTGCATGATAGCGAAGGGGTTGTAGATGGTTTCCTCCGCCTGGGCGGCAAAGAGATAGCCGTCATACCACTCCCGCCATGCTTCCCGAGACAGTGCCGGCCAATCCCCACCCGCGGCCGCTGCGGCAGGGGACGGGGGGCCCATCTGGCACCACAGGGTATCCAGTTCGGAGTCGGTAAAACCCACCAAATCATTGAATTGCGGGTATTGGGTTACGTCGGTGACATGGTTGAGTTTGGACCACAGTCCATCCCGCACGAAGCGGGTGACACCTGTGAGCACCAGTTTCTCTATATGTGCGGACTGTGATTTGAATGTGCCGTAAAAATTGGCCAACTGCTCACGGCCCCTGGGTGCACTCCGCAAATGCATATGATTCAGCACCGGGGCATCATATTCGTCGACCAGAATCACCAGACCCTCGCGATCGGGATGCGGACAACGTCGATGCAGGGCGGCGATCAGGTTGGCCAGCGCCTGGGAAGGATTGTCAGGTTTATGGATGTAGTGCCCTGTCATGCCCAGATCGTCAGCGGCAGCTTCTACCCGATCGGCCAGGGGCCGGGCAAAGCCCTCGGCATGGGGTTCCAGGGTGCTCATGTCCAAATGCAGGACGGGACGCTGCTGTTGCCAGTCCCAGGCGGCGTCCCGGTAGATGGCCAATGCTTCGCCCCCCGCAGGCTGCGAGGCGAACAGGGATGCGTCTCCGCTGTACATGGCCCTGATGGTGGATAACAACAACGTCTTGCCAAAGCGCCGGGGGCGCGTGAACAGCAGGGCATCGTCGTGGTCCAGAAAATGCCGTATCTGTCGTGTCTTGTCTACATACAACAGATTGGATTTGCGCCGTCGGGCAAAATCGTGGACTGAGGGCCTGATGCGCAGGGACACGAGCAGGACTTGGCCTTCCGGGGATTCATGCAACCGTGATTCATTGTACAACAGCAAAGTGGCGGGTTTCCGGCCGTAGTCAACTGGAGTTGCCAGAGGTTGCCGTCAAGCCCCGGTGATGGACCCGCGGACAGAATCAGAGGCCGGAAACAAGGTACCCCCCACACGCAAATCCCCCCGACCTCCCAGCAGTGGTCGGGGGCCGGAACAGGTGCCGGGCAGGAAGAAGGGAAACAGCACCCGGACATAGCCTGTGCGGCCATGCGCGTACATAAAAATGGCCGGGGTGCGGGCAGAGGATTGGCTCCGGCCGATCATGCGACCCTGATCGCCCGCCTTGCCGGTGACGAGCCGGTGATCAGGGCTGACGGTACGTTCCTGATACGATCGGTGGCACCCAGAAGGCTGTCAGGCAGGCGAAGCCTCCCATATGGCACCGCGTTGCACCGCCGCTGTCAGTCCCAGGTGTAATCCACGTAATCTGCTTCCTGCTGGACGCGCAGGGCGGATTGGAACATGGCTTCCACCGTGCCCCGGGGCCGATAGTTGATCAGGCGCTTGGCCTTGCCAATGGCGTGATCGTAGCGATACCAGACGGGCACGGTCACTTCCAGGGGCTCCTGTCCGGTCAGCTCGGCCAGCAGGGGCGAAGCGTGGGTGTAGTAGAAGGGTTCGGGAGCACCGCAGTTGAAGGACTCGCCGATGGCTGCCGGTTCCTCCACCGCACAGACCAGCATGTGGGCAATGTCCCGGGCGTCATTGGGCTGGTAAAGCCAGGAGCGGCCCTCGGTATCCCGGACACTGCACGGCTGCTCGGGACTGGCGGCCTGCGCCTGGACATCGTGCCAGAGTTCGGTGCCGTCCGCCATGTACAGCTCTCCGGTGGGATTGGCCTGCCCAATCTGCAGGATGCCGCAGACCCGGTTGACGGTGAACTGACTGAGAATGGCCTCCCCGGACTGCACGTGGCTGGGCCGCACGATCACGGTGCGCAGGCCCGTGTAATTGGCGGCCATCCTGACAAACTCTTCGCCAATCAGCTTGACCAGCGAGTACTCGCCGTCGGGATTCTGCGGGTGTTCCTCGTCCACCGGATGGTAGGCGCAGGCAAATTTCTCCCCGTTGTTGGGGAAGACACCCGAGGAACTGACATAGACCAGCCGATCCAGCCGGTCCGCATGTTCGCCGCACACGCGCGCGATCAGCCGGTTGATCTGCAGGTTGTTGTCAAACTGGGGCCCCACGAAATTGGCGGTGTGGATCACGGCATCCACCCCGGCCACGGCTTGCTGGACAAAGGACTCGTCCGTCAGGTCGCCCTGTGCCAGTTCCAGGTCCAGGCCCTCCAGTCGATCCAGGACGGGGTCATCGGGCAGGGCGGTACCCCGGACTTCATGATTGTGGTCCAGCAATTGGCGTACGAGACGGCAACCCACCTGTCCCGCCGCACCGGCAACCAGAATTTTCATGTGTGTTCTCTCCTTGCAAAGTTAGAGGCTGACATTGGCATAGGGATATTCGTACCAGTCCAGAATGCCCAGGGGCGTGGCCGCGGCGGCGAACAGGAGCAGGGACGAATAGGTGTCGGCGAACTGGCGGCCCCCGCCTTTGCCGTCAATGACCGCACCGCCCGTATCCACGAACTTGCCGGTACGCTGGCTCTCCACCGGCCGGGCCATCTGGGCGGCAAACTGCCGGGCCGCGATCTTGAGATAGTTCTCCTGGCCCGAGACCAGGTAGGCATGGGTGAGGGCTTCCAGAAAGTGCGGGGTAGGTGCGGTGCGGGCCAGACTGGGCAACTCCTTGTAGAACGTGATGCCATCCGGCCCCAGGGTATGCGCCAGCAGATCGTCCACCACATCCACGATCAGGGAACCGATGCGCGGGTCGTCATCCAGCAGGCGGTAACGGGCCAGGGAATTGACGGTGATCGAAATCATGAAGGGAACGCGCGGCATGGTGTGGCTGGTATACGGGGCGAGCAAGGCGCCGTATGCGTCGTGCCAATCCAGAAACATCTGGGCCAGACGTGTGGCTTCCTGGTGCCAGTATGGCGTGCCTGTGGCCAGAAAGAGGCCGACCAGGGCCCGCAGGGCCCAGCCCCCTTCGCGCACGGCGGCTTCCCCCGGCGTGCGCATGTGGGGCAGGGCCATATGCCGCAGAATGTTGTGGCCAATCGAGGCGGCGGCATCCAGCGCTTCCTGTCTGCCCGTGAGGCAGTAGTAGTCCAGGAAGCCCTCGGTCCATTCATGGGAGGGAATGACCTTGCCGGTACCGTGATAGGCGGTGTGGATCTTCAGGCCTCCGTGGATCAGGGGATCCGGGTGATGGTGGCAGAAATCCACGTCCAGCCAGTGACGGGCACACACCAGGGCGGAGTCCAGCAGGCGGCGCTGGCCGGTCAGGGCATAGTACAGCAGGCTCATGTGCGGCCGATCGTACTCGTTGTTGACCCACACGGATTCGCCGCCCCCGCGGCCCTGATCCGTATACCCGGCATCCGGGGCATCGCCAAAATGCATCATGCCCAGGGCCTGGGGCCGGGCGGCATGCAGTTCGTTGAAACGGGTAACCAGGCGTCCGGGCACATGGTCAGGAAAGAAATCCAGCCGCCAGGGATTGTTGTCCCGGTACCAGGCACGAGGCAGAACCGGCACGTCCGGCATCTGGAACTGGAGGCTGCGGGTACTGATGGTGTCCAGGGTGGCCTGCCCATTGTGGAAGTGCAGCAGGAACCGGTGGGTTTTGCCCATGCCCTGCAGAATGCGGACGGGGTCGGCCGTGGCCGGATACAAATCTGCGACAAGGCCCTGGGCATCGGCCTGCAGGGCCTTGGGATAGTGCTGGTGTGCCTGGTAGTGGGTGACGGCCAGCCCGCGGGATCCCTGGCGCCAGTCAGCCCAGAAATCGCCATAGAAGGACTCGGTGAAATGTTCGTTGGACTGGTAAAGCAGCGTTTCGGCGTTGATTTCCTTCTGGACGACAGTGGAGGAGGTCTGGATGCCGGTCCGATAGTATCCTTCGCCCAGCGCCAGGGCCGGGGCTTCTGCGGCGTCTGTGTCAACCTGAAGCCGGAAATGGGCGGTCAGCGCGGAGAAGACGACTTCTGCCTCTTCCCCATCGTGTATGAATTGATGCTCCAGTTCCAGGTAGGGCTTGCCCGCATAGGCGGTAACCTGGCCCCGAAACGCCAGGGATTCGGCGCCATCGCCATCGCGATGGCGGCCAGAAAGGGTCACGACGGCCCGGAGAGGTCCTGCTTCCACAATCCTGGCCGCATCTACCATGGCCTGGAAACGGCCGGACGGCAGATGCAGTTCGATGCGGCCCAGTTCCGGTGCCGTGGCCAGGGGATTCCCCTGCCACCGGATTGCCTGCAGGGACAAAGCGGTCCCCACAGGGATGTCCAGGGCCAGCGTACCCGTATCCAGGTGCAGGCCCTGGTCTGTCTGCACCAGCGTGACACAGGTGGCCGGTTCCGGATTTGCAGCGCCGGCGTCAATGACCAGTTCCAGATCCTGCGACCGATTGCCGGGCAAGTCGGGCTGGAAGTGCACCAGAGCCCAGCGAATGCTGCCATCCGGCCACTGCCCCAGCGGACGCACCTGTCGCGGTAACCGGGTGGATCCATGCGCCACACCAAGATGCGCTGCGTCCGGCAAGCGTCCTTCGGCAAAGGGGACACTGACCGTAACCGGTTCCTGGGGGCGATCGAAGCGTGAGAGTTTGGGAAAATGGAGTGAGGTCATGGAAACCGGGTCCGGGGTTGCGGCAGCAGGCCAAGGCGCAGGCGGAGAAGAGATCAAGGACGCAGGCGGCAGGCCAATCCCTGGGGCAGGGAACCACAATCCATGCCAGGATCCGCCAGCGGGGCCAGTTCCGCCGTGGTCCCGCCCGACATCCGCCCAATCCTGGTGATCCTCAGACGGTTGCCCTATCCGGTGGAGGCACAGCACAATGCCTGACACCGCCGGCGTGGGCAACCCCGTGATCCCTCAACTCTTCCCCCACATGCAAGAGAGGCTGGCCTTCATTATACTTGGGGGTGTTGGGATCGGAATTGCAGGTCCGCAACCGCATCGGCTGCTGCGGACCTGTTCTGCGCTGCCACCTCCAGCCGAGGAGTCATTGGGCAACAGTCATGCACGGCCATGGTGGCACATGGATCCGCCAAATCTGCGGTCGTGTCTGCCTGCCCCGTGGGGCGGATGTATCGGGTACGCCAACAGGCTATTCGCCTTCTTCCGCGGTGCGGGCCCCCAGACGTTCATCCATGATAAGCAGACCGGTTCCGTCGTCGCCAATCCGTTTGAGATGTTCCACAATTTCCAGGGCGGACTTCTCTTCTTCCACCTGCTCCTCTATAAACCACTCCAGCAACACATGCGTAGCGTAGTCTTCCTCGACCCGGGCCTCCCGGTAGAGATCCTCGATCATGCGGGTCACAATCCGCTCATGTTCCAGGGCCATGGTCATGGCGTCCGGTATGGACTCGAATTCCGTGGGGGGCTGGTCAATGGACTGAAGGATCACACGACTGTCCCGCGCGTTCAGGTATTCAAAGATGCGCATTGCGTGATCGATCTCTTCCTGATGCTGGATCTTCATCCAGTGCGCAAAGCCTGGCAGCGTTTCCGCTTCAAAGTACGCGGCCATCGACAGATAGAGATGCGCCGAGTACAGTTCGCTGTTCAATTGATTATTCAGGGCCTTTTCCAGTTTGTTGCTTAGCATGTTCCCAATACTCCTCCGCAATCTGTCCGGATTGATGTGATAGTGCCAACAGTGTAATACAACTTGATACCAAGGAATAGCTCTGGCCTCACCTGTGGTCAAGGTTCTGGAGCCGGAACCGGGCAATCCGGAAATGGATGGGATGTCCTGCGCGTGGGCATAGCCTGAACGGCTGCCATGCCTCAGCGCCGTGGGATAAGGGGATGAGAAGCGCTACGTTGGCTTGGGGGATGAAGGTGCAGAAATTGTTCCGGCCTGTATGCCTGAAATCATCGTGTCTCGATTCCCCAGCCGCCGTTTATGCGGGCCAGAACCTCAGTATGGGGGATTAGGCGCGGGTTGACCTGGCGTGGTGCATGGCACGGTAGAGCTGTTCCACGCGTCCTGTCAGGAGCAGGCTGCCAATGACCAGAAACCAAAGCAGGAGCAGGGCTCCCGTGTAGCGGTGGAGCTGGATTGCGCTATCCACCCAGATGAATTGCAGGGTGCCACCGAGCAGGACGGATATGGGGGCAATGCGTTGCAGCATGCCACCCACTCGCCATTGATATCGGGCTGCCACGATGAGGGCCAGTCCCGCTGCCGCGAAACCGACTTTGCCGGAAGTCGCGCGGAGCACGGCTGTCGTTTCCCAGATCACGCCGGGCACATCGAGTGCGGGCGGAACGGCGGCTGCCATGGCTACCGCACAGGCACCGGATATAGCTGTGAAGATGCCTGACACCCCAAAGAGCACAGGCACAAGAGGTGATCCCAGACGTTCCCGGATAATCCACGTTTGCAGCAGCAGCCAGGCCGCAACCCCCAATGTGAGGCCTGAGATCAGGCGGGCGCCACCGCCCAAGCCATAGAGAAACCGGTTGTCCGCGATAGCCTGCAGAGTGGCCAGCAGCGTGGGTTGGTCAGCATCCGCAGCGACACGCCCGAGAACCGCCGCGAGAGTTGCAAAGGCGGTGAGCACCAAAAATATGCCCGCCTGGCGTGCCGCCGATGTGGGCGGGTGAGAAATGGATTGTGATTCCGACGGCATGGAGTCGTGCATAGAACAAAAAGTTTCCGGTTGGGACAGGCATACCTTGCCGGGTTGCGCGCGGCGGCCTCCAATGATCACTGGCAGTACCTGTCACCCCTTATTTTATATGAATTACTCATATAAACACAACAAAAACCTGCCTGGAATGGCAATTTGCGGGATCGCCATGCTGTAGGCCAAACCTTTGCCGTCCCTCGTGAAAGACCGCCGCCTCATGGGGGGTGCATGACAGTACGGGTTGCGCGTGGCCACGGAAGTCACACGCCAGGCAACCGAGACCCTGAGCCGTAGCGTGGCGCTCGTTCCTGGTGTGCGCACCTTTCTGCCATTCCTCGCCGAAACCGCAACCAGCAAGATGGGCAGGGGGCGATCAGGCGCATGGCCCGAATGTACCATCACCTGGACAATCGGTGGGGGCAGGAAGCAACGTCCAACGCCAGGCGCAGACGCTCGCTGAGACAGACTGCCTTGCGCATTCGTGTTCCCGATTGACAAACTGCACCACAAGGCCATCCATTGGTTGGCCGACCACGGCGATGTGATCCTGTCACCGACCTGCGCGATGCCGCAGATGGTGGGGCGCGGTGCCCGCAAAGCGTCAGCCAATCTGTGGCTTGCCCCACTGCGCAGGCAGTGGTAACTTGGGAGCTCTGCAAGCCGGGCCGTTGTCCAGCATAGCCGACGTGACCGTATTAGCTGTTGCCCATAGCCGCCTTCAGCCAATGGTCCGCGATCCGGTGATGCCAATCCAGCATGGCCGTCACCCCCTCCACCTGGAGTGCGCCGTTCTGGACTACGGCTCGACCGGCGATGATGGTGTCCCGGGCGGACACAGGACCGCAACGCAGCAGGGCCTCGACCGGATCGGACAAGGCCCCGGCAAAACTCATCCCTGTCAGTGGCCAGATGACAAGATCCCCGGCCTGTCCCGGCGCCAGGGATCCGATGTCGTCACGGCCCAGGCAGGCAGCTCCGCCCAGGGTCGCCATTTCCAGCGCTTCCCGGGCCTGCATGGCTTGGGGACCGCCGCGCAAGCGGGCCAGGAGCAAGGCACTGCGTGTTTCAAGCCAGAGAGAGGCACAGTCGGCGGAAGCCGAACCGTCACAGCCTATACCGACATGGACCCCGGCATCACGGAATTCCCGGATAGGTGCCAGACCGGTGCCCAGTATCTGGTTGGAACTGGGACAATGGGCAACCCCGACCCCCCAATGGGCCAGCCGCGCGATTTCGGCCGGGTTGGGATGAATACAGTGGGCCACCCAGGTGCGATCTGAGCCCCAGCCGACACGTTCAAAGTAGTCGATGGGACGGCAACCAAAGGCCGCTTCGCAAAATGCATTCTCATCAGGGTCTTCCGCCAGGTGGGTGTGGAGGCGCACATCCAGCCTCTCGGCCAGTTCGGCGGTGCGGGTCATCAATTCCGGCGTGACCGAAAAGGGCGAACACGGTGCCAGGGAAACGCGCACCATGGCGCCCGGGGCGGGATCGTGATGCAACTGTACCAGGCGCTCCGATTCGGCCAGGATCTCGTCATCTTCCTGTACTACCGCATCAGGAGGCAGCCCCCCATCTTTCTGCGAAAGACTCATGGAACCGCGGGTGGGCTGAAAGCGGAAACCGAGTTCGGTGGCGGCCTGGATCTCAGCGCCTATCAGATCGCCGCCCCCGCGCGGATGCACATAGAGGTGATCGGTTGACGTCGTGCAGCCGCCCAGCGCCAGTTCGCACAGCCCAATCCAGGCCGAAACATAGGCCGCTTCCTCGTCAAGGCGTTGCCAGACGGGATAGAGGGTACGCAACCAGTCGAAAAGATTGCCCGCGAGCGCTGGCGCGAACGACCGCGTGAGGTTCTGGTACATGTGATGATGGGTGTTGACCAATCCTGGGGTGACCAGACATCCCGTGGCATCAATTGCCTGGTGGGCCAAGGGTTCTTGGCCTGCCTCCCCTGTGCCAATGACAAAGCCATCGGATATGGCCACCCAACCGCCGCGGATTTCGCGACGATCCGAATCCATGGTTACCAGGAGTTCCGCATTCTGGACTACCAGATCCATTCTGGCACTATCGATCTGGCGATATGGAACAGGCATGGCAATCTCGCTGTTCACAGAAGGACCGTGGCGTCCTTTGTTTGGAGTCAAGACAAGCTGCTGACGGGAACAGTCCCCGCGTCCCCGTAGCAATGGACTGTTTCTGGGCCCAAATGGATGAATTCCTCAGCCATCTGCGCCATGAAGAGTTCCGGCTGTTTCCGTACATGGGACAAGAGAGAACAGTGCTCAGACAGCAACACACCAACAGGATAGAAACAGGTTGTATTTCTTCCGTGTTACAGAACTCTGCGCAAAGGGGTAAGGGCTGTCACCTGCATGATTGCCTGAGTCTGTGGATAATGCCGCCGCAGAAAAGGTGAATGGCAGGTTGCAGTCACGCTGTAGCTTTGCATGCAGAGGCCATCACACTGAATCTTGTCGCTGGATGATACATTCTCACCTGGATCGTCGGCTTCGGGGCTACTGTGTCCAGAGTTCTTCCAGGGCTGGTTGATCTGTCGACACGCGAGCCGTGTCTTCTGGATGTCCATTTTGATTGTCTTCCATGGACTTAATGGCGTCGTAGATTCCTTGTCTGAAAGCCTCTGACCTAAATGATTCGGGTGAAGCTTCATACAAGGTGTGAACGATAGATTCGATAGTCTCCCATTGGGGATGATCTGGAAAAATCCCCATGCGTCTCAAGATCATTTCCGCGCTCATCGGTGTTCCCCCTCTTTCCTCAAGTATACAAATATCTCTGCACGAAAGCCCTGTTCAGATCAGCATCAAAATAATGCTTGCGTTTGATCCAAACGAAACCATCTCCTTTGGAGATAACCGCAACATCAATGGGTCCACCGACTGTCTCCAAATCACGCGAGACCTTCCGTTTCAGAGATGTCAAGTTGACAAGAGACTCTGCCAAGTTTGCCAATTCGTCTTTGGGTAACGCATTGAGCGTACCCAGAATCGGACTCGTGAAATAGGTATTGCGATAATTCGCAAAGTCCTGCAACAGGCTTTGATATTCATGGTGTATGTGGGCAAGCACTTCATCCCGTTTCTTGTTCTTGTCTGATTCGGTACCAGACCACAATTCATCCAGCAATGCCATCATCTGTCTATTGGCAAATTCAAGAATCTGGAATGCCATATGGCCCTGATATCTTTGATCAACACCTTCCATGAATTGGAAGACCATGTCATTTTGCGCGAAGCCTTTTACATATGCATCATGGTTTCGAGATGCTTGGTACCTTGAGTTTTCTCTGTACTTCAGTTTGTTGTCGATGACACTATCTACATAGTAATCAACGACAACCGGAAACATCTCTCGGTCACCGAATCCTGCAAACACAATGCCGGATGTATCAGGTAAAGTATCTACTCTTTCAAGGGCCAAAAACCCAAGTGGAGCAAACCTTCGCGAAGATCTTCATTTACTGAAATGTTCATTTCATTGTGGATGAACTCAACTACGGAATTGATAATTTCCCTGTAAGTGTTTTCTTCAATGTTACAGGCTGTAGGAGATGATTCCAACTGTGAAATCACAATGGTCAAGGCAGTCTGCGGAGCGTCGTGTTGCAGGACGGCTCGTATCTTGTTGGACAAGATACGATAAACATTGCTATACAGATCTTTCTCTGTGAAGGTGCACAATTCATGTGTTATGTAATCCCAAAAGGCTTCAGCGTATGCTGCCACCGTAGGATAAGACTTGGACTGTAATCGTGCACGGTAAGTCTTGATTATAACTTCCCATGGAAAACCCATGAACTCCGAACTGCCGTATATCATGATTCCGACAGGATGGAATTTCGATAACGCGAAGAGCTTGTTGGCGGTATCATATGTCTTGGCGTTGTCCCGAGACGTGACTGTAACAACGCTGTCTGCTGCAAGCGCAACGCCAGATTTGTTTAGCACAGCTACTTCAGTAGTCACATCGATTCCTGCTGATCAGAATATATTGCAGTGTGCTTGATTATGTTTTGGAGACTCCAAAGTCCTTCCGGCACCTATGAAATCCACTCTGATTTCTGGGCATTCCGCCCCGACTCTACGCTTCAGATCCCCTGCTGAGCGACACAAATCCATGGTGGCCAAATTGCAACTGTAGTGTCAGTCACTAAACACAATCACACTGCGCCGGGCTTCACCCCGGGACATCAGGGCAAAACCTTCGTTGACATCTTCCAGGGACAGCCGATGACTGACCAGGGCGTCCAGCTTGAACGTTCCGGCCTGGAAACGCTCAATCAGCAACGGAATGTCCAGGGCCGGAATGCCACCCCCGGCGTGTGCGCCCGTGATCACCTTCTCGTTGTCGATCAGCTCCACCTGATCAACAATCAGCTGTGTGCCCGGCGGACCAGCACCTTCCAGGACAACCATGCCACCGTTGCGCACCACGCCCAGAGTCTGGTTCATGGCTACGGCGGAACCCGAAAAATCGAAGGCAAAGTCTGCCATGGCACCATTTGTGATGGCGCATACCGCTTCGGCGGGTGCCTGCTGCGAGGCATCTACCGTATCCGTGGCACCAAACTCACGCGCCCATTCCAGCTTGCGCGGCACCACATCAATGGCGATGATCTGGGCTGCACCGCACAAATGCGCTGCGTTGATGCCGGCCAGACCCAGCCCCCCGCAGCCGAAGACGGCAACACGGCTGCCCGGTGACACCTGGGCCCGGGTAAGGACGGCCGAAGCGCCCGAGAGGGCACAGCACCCCAGCAGGCAGGCGGCATCAAGGGGCACATCGGCGGGAATGCGCGTCAGGGAAGCCTCCGGCACGACGCAAGCTTCCACAAATGTGGCAATCTCGTGATGGCCAAAACGGCCGACCCGGGTGCCGTTCAGATGGAAGCGACTGGCAGTGTCCGGCACCGGCGCGCTGCCGCTGGGGTTCACACAGGCGGGGCCGCCCCGTCCGGCACTGGCGGCACTGGCCACAGGCGCCCAGCAGATCGGACACCACATGATCCCCCACGGCCAGGGTCGCCACGCCAGGGCCCACGGTCTCCACTACGCCGGCACCTTCATGCCCGGGAATATAGGGCTTGGGCCAGTTGGCGTGCCGAATCACAAAATGATCACTGGCGCAGATGCCGCTGGCGTGCCAGCGGACGAGCACCTCGCCCGGTCCCGGCGGGTCCAGTTCCACCGCGCGGATTTCCAGAGGTGCGCCTTCCTGGAGGCACAGGGCGGCTTGCACGATCATGAATCTGTTTCCTTTCCGGGCGTGGTGGATGCGGCCAGGGACGCACTCGTCACCTGTGCCAGCGGTTCGCCGATCACGGCTTCGGTCAGCTGTTCCGGGGTTACCTGCGCCTTGTCCGCATCCAGGACCTTGACGCCGGCATTCAGGGCCACGAAACGATCGGACACGGCGAAGGCGTGATGGATGTTGTGGGTGATGAACACCGTGGCGATATTGCGTTCCTTCAGGGTTTCCATCAGATCCAGGACCGCATGCGTTTCCTTCACCGAGAGGGCTGCGGTCGGTTCATCCAGCATCAGCACCTGCACCCCGAAATACAGGCTGCGGCTGATGGCGAGGGCTTTGCGTTCGCCCCCGGACAGATTCTCCACCAGCTCCTCGGCGTCGTCCAGATAAATGCCCATCTCGGTAATGGCCCGCAGGGATTCGCGGGCCATGCGGTCAAAGTCCAGCAGTTTCCAGCGGGTCTGCAGTTCCTTGCCCAGAAAAAAGTTCCGGGCGATATTCATAATGGGCACGAGGCCGAGATCCTGGTACACGATCTCCAGGCCCTCGGCACGGGACTGGCTGGGATTCTTCCAGCGGACCGGGGCCCCCTTGTAATGGATTTCGCCCCGTGTGGGCGGGAACACACCGGCCAGGATTTTGACCAGGGTCGTTTTGCCCGCCCCGTTGTCCCCAATCAGGCCCAGCACCTGTCCGGCGTGCAACTCCACACTGACCCCGCGCAACGCCTGGATGTGGCCGAAACTCTTGTGAATGTCGACCAGACGGACGATGGGTTCCTGGGCCGTAGTCATGAAGCCTCCCCGGGGCGATAGAACTGCAGCAGGCGGAAATTGCTGAAGCCGCGGTTGATGATGACCGCCAGCATCAGGATAATGCCGGTTACCGGCATGTATATATAGGAGGAGTATCCGAAGAAGATCAGGCCAGAGCGAATGACACTGACGAAGATCGCCCCCAGGACGGCGCCTGCCATGCTGCCCTTGCCGCCCATGAGCAGGGTGCCGCCGATGACGGCGGCCGTGATGGCTTCAAATTCCATGCCCATGCCCAACTGGGACTGGGAGGTCAGGAAACGGGCCATGTTGGCGGCGCCGGCAAAGCCGGCCAGCAGGCTGCACAGGGCGAAATTGATCACCTTGACCCGACCGACCGGAACCCCCGAGTTGCGGGCGGCCTGGGCATCACCGCCGGTAGCCAGTACCCAGTTGCCGTAGCGGGTCTTGGTGAGCACGATCTGCAGTACGATGGCGAGCAGGATCCACCAGATGACCGTGTTGCGCATCAGGGAAAAGGTGATGCCGGCCAGCGCTTCCAGAAAGGCCTTGTCGGCCTTGTAGCTCACCGAGAAGCCCCGGGTCAGAATGATATGCATGCCCCGGTAGAACATCATGGCGGCCAGGGTGACGATGAAGGAGGGAATGCGCAAGTTGACGGTGATGAGGCCGTTGATGAGGCCAATCCCGGCACACAGCAGCAGGGTGACCACGAAAGACAGCCAGGGAATGAGCCCGGCGTTGGCCAGTTGGGCGAAAAAGAGCGTGGCAATCAGGTACACCGATCCCACCGAGATGTCGAATTCCCCCGAGATCATCAGAAACCCGCATCCCAGGGCCACAATGCCGACATTGGCCGCCACGGTGAGAATGCTGGTATAGGAATCCACGGTGCGGAAGTGCGCGGCACCGATGGAGAATACCGCCACCAGCAGCACGAGCGTCGAAAAGATCCCGATTTCCGGGATGCGCCGTACCACCCGATTGATGCGGCGACGGAAATCGTCATGGCCCCGCCGGCCGTGCGCGTGATCCGCCGCCAGGTTGGAAGAGACGTCAGTCATGAACTTGCCCTGTATTCCTGGGACACGGCCAGAACCCGCGGGCATGCCGCCGGCGGACAGCCGAGTCCCGTCACCAAAACATACGCGCCAGGGGGATGCCTTGCCCCACTGGCGCGCATGTCTTCCGGTTAAGGCGTGAGGCCTGTCAGGCCCGAATGCCGGCTTCGGCCTGCCCAATCAGGTCCGCGGCGTTGCTCTGGGTCACTACATAGGGTCCCGTGGAGATGTCATTGGCAATCAGGAACTGGTTGGTTACCCACTGCCAGGCCAGGGCCGCCCCATACCAGCCCTGCAGGTATACCTGCTGATCGATGGTACCCACACAGTCGCCGGCGTCGATCATGCCGAGCAGCTCCGGATCCAGATCGATGCTGGTGACATAGACCTTGCCCTCCTCAAAGGGTTCGTTCACGTTGCCCAGTTTCCCCATTTCGCGCAGGACCTCGATCGACCACGCCGCCGGTCGGCTCCAGCCCGTGTGGATGGTTTCGACATCCGGATTGGCGATCAGATGGGCGCGCACGATTTCCTGCATCTGGACCGGATCCACTTCACCGGCAATGCTCTCGAAGTTGGTTCCTTGCGGCGTCAGGACATCGGACATGCCCTGGCCGCGGGTAACAAGCACCCAGGCGCCGGGTACGTGTTCAATGTAGGTGGAGCGCTTTGGGGGCCGTCCCGCCAGTTCCTGGAAAGACGCCAGGGCCAGTTCCGCATTGCGGACGCCGGTCAGATAGGTGTCTTCCCCGGCGTAGCGCAGGTGGGGTACCTGTTCTTCCTTGGGGCGGGGATCCTTGGAATTCACCAACACCACCGGCACACCCTGTTCCCCGAGCTGGCGCAACGGTTCGTCCAGGGCGTCGACATCGGAAAGGACGGCCACGACCGCATCCGCGTCTCCTGCCGCCACGATCCGTTCCATGTTCTCGCGTTCCTCGGCAAAGTCGCCGTCACGCACGGTACCCAGATACTGGCCATCTATGTTGTAGTGGCTGCAGAAATCCTGGAAGCCGTTGTTGGCAGCAGACCAGAAGGAGATTTCCACCGAGCCGTGTGTGTTGAAGTAAAACTTGAAATCCGGTGACTCCGCCATCGCCGCCCCTTCCGCCGGCGCGGCCGCCGGGACGACCGGTGCTACACACGCTGCGGTCATGGTGGCGCCCGCCGCGACCATGGACGCACTCAGAAAATTCCTGCGATTCATCTGTGACTTCTGCATGTTTTCCTCCTGGCCGTAGCCTGGTCTCCAGTTGTCTCAAATCCTGTATACACAACAATGACGGGTTGGTTTGGGCTTGGCACCTCCGGAAGCAATCAGACTGGCTTGAGGGCGCGGGCATGATCTGTCATTCCCACCTGGCATCGCATTGTACCATCATGCCGGACAGGACGTAAACAAGAAAAAATGTTCTGTTCCGGCCTGCCCGTTGTCGCAGGCCAGGACTGGATGCCCTTGGGCCCATGGACATGCAGCCGGCTTGACGCATCTGCCGGGTGAGGAACCCGGGAGAATGGGATACGTCTGCGTTGCCTGCAATATCGGTTACGTGTTGTCCGGGGACCATCCGGCCGCACAGAAGACGATGGTTCCTGACCTGGGCAACACAGGCATGCGGCTTGTCCCCCCACTCCAGGTTCCGGGCATTGGAGGCTGGGATACAAGCCGCATGGCCTGTATCCTGGGGATGAGACAGGTTATAGGGATTCGGACCAGGGCAGCTCGCCTCTCCCCGTCGGGCCGCTATCCTGGTATACCGTTGCCGTTAGGGAGATTGAGAACAGTCCCGGAATCGGAGTCGGGCGGCAGCGCATCGGCTTCCCGGTATACGGGCAACAGATCCAGGGGATCCTCGCCGCGGGCGTGGGCAGCAAACAGCTGATCCAGGGAAGGGAAATGTGCCAGCACCGCATGCGGAGGATATGCGGCCGCTCTTTCCTGCCAGCGCGCCGCGGTCTGTGCATCCCAAAGGCGGGACACGGTAGCCATTACATAGTGCCGTGCAGCTTCGGCCCGGCCTTCCTGTTGGCCCTCCTGTCGGCCCTCCTGTCGGCCCTCCTGTTGGCCCTCCTGCCGACCTTCCTGTTTGCCGGCCAGATATTGATTATCCGCCCACTGTTTGAGCACCTCGGTCACGGTCATCATGGACCCCTCCCCGGCGGGCAGCAAGCCCTGTTCCATCAATGCATTCACGTAGAGATTATACCAGTCAGGGTATAAGTCCTGAAAGGCCAGGGCCAAATACGCCCATAGGGCCTCCTGCAGGTCCAAAATATCCTCCGGAGGATATTTTTTCTGGGCCGGGGACCACAATCCGGCCATGGCCGCAAACAGTGCGATCAGACGTTGCTGCCTCTGCGTAGCCGGGAGGTCCTGTTCCTCCATGGCGTAGCGGGCTCGTTCCAGCGCAATAAAAGCTGCATGGAAAGTGCGGATGGCGTATACGTGTTCCTGGTATTGGTCCGACCGGACAGCTATCAGGGGAACTGCGGCCTTGCGGGCCGGATCCGTGATGTCAGGCAACGGCCGGTACAGGGAATCCGGTTGTTTATTGGGCCCCGTGTAAAAAATGACAAAAACCACAGGCAGGCTGTTCCCATCGCGGTCCTGCAGACGCGGACTGGTAATCACCAGTGTGGTGGCCAGCTTGTAGTAGTCATTCAATCGTTCCGGCTCCATGGGCGTAGCCTGCGCTTCCAGCGCCAACAGAAACAGGAAATGTCCTTCCCTGTCCGCTATCGCCAGCACGAGATCCATGCGCCTTTCATGCATCTGTTCCACCCGGTGTATCCGGGGCGCAATCTCGGGGGCCAGATATCCCTGTGGGGTCAGGAGCTGGATGACCTGTACCTGGCCTCGCAGGCGGGGCCAGACGGCCTCCACCAATTCGGTCACCATTACCGCGTTGGTGTAAAGGATGAAAGTGCGTTCCTGGTGGCTGCCAGGGGTTGCCGTACGCATGCTGTTTCCTTTGGCCAAAGGGCCAAGGGGGGACCGCGGGAGGCCCGATCCCAAGGCAAGGCTGGCCGGGAACGGTCCATAGTCAGAGTCTGATACAGTATTGTAGCATGTGAACGGTGATAGTAATTATCGTGGTAACCCTGTTCGCTCTTAATGAATATCCTGGAAACAATAAAGTCAGCTATGGACCGCGGTGCACGCCTGTGCAGGCGGAAGCATGTGTGCGGTACAGAACATATGTCTGCAGACACTGGTCTTGTCCTGGATCGGGCTTGTCCCTGGCCGTGGCGTGTTTGCCCGTTGTCCGCATGAGACGTGGGCCCTGGCCTTGTCCCGGGAGGTCTGGGGGACCCGGCTACGGCAGAATCGGCGTTGGCAGCCAGACGGGGAGACTATGGACATTCCGTGGGTGGCTTCTCCCTGTTCCAGGTTGGGCAAGGGTGTAGCGGCTTGCCCGAAATTCTGGCGTGGACTGTCTGGAGCTCCCTCCGGGACGCAGGAAAGAAGCTACCGCCAACGGGCCAGGCCCTGAAGTGACCACCGGCGGCGCCATAGGCTACCTGTCTGCGCCATCGGGACCCTGACATGCGCCGGTGCCCGGCGAGACCGGCCGGCGCAGACAACAGGCCCACCAGGGCACCTTGTCGCATGGTATGCATCTGCCCCCACGCCAAAACGTGGCAGAATAGGGAGGTCATTGTGCTTCCGCACGACGACTTTCACTGTCCGCACGTGGCTTTTGGATCCGGTCCACCAATCCTGGGGCAAGATCCATGCGTTACGACAAGAATCGGAGGAAGGGGCCTCGGCCATGACCCTTGATCCCATCACGCTGGAAATCCAGTGGCAAAGGCTGGTCAACATTGTAGACGAGATCGACAATGCGGTGATTCGCACCTCGTTCTCCACCATCGTGGGGGAAAGCCACGATTTTGGCTGTGCGCTCATGGATGCCGAAGGCTCCGGCCTGGCCCAGGCGCAATGGAGTCCGCCCCAGTTCTGCACGATGCTGCCGCGCACGACCAAGGCGATGCTGCAACGGTTTCCGCCGGAGACCCTGCGGGAAGGGGATGTCCTCGCCACCAACGATCCCTGGATCGGCAGCACACATCTGCCCGACTACAACCTGGTATCCCCCGTGTTCCACCAGGGCAAGCTGGTCGCCTTTCTGGGTACCGTGGCCCATGTCTCGGATGTGGGCGGTCACCTGGGGGATCTGGAAGCCCAGGACATGTTCATGGAAGGCACGCGGGTGATGCCCAACAAATTCTACGCGGAAGGCGAAGTGGTGCCCATGATCGAGGAATTCATCGCGGCGAACTGCCGTGTGCCCGATATGGTGCTGGGGGACCTGCATGCCATCGTGGGCACCCACCGCATCGGCATCCAGCGCATTCGCGAGTTCCTGGATGACTACCGGATGGCCGATATGGAGGCCCTGTCCACCGAGATTCTGGCCCGAAGTGAAGGCGCCCTGCGTACCGCAATCCAGGCCTTGCCCAACGGCCAGTCGGAGTACAGTGTGACGGCCGACGGCTATCTGGAACCTTTCACCCTGCAAGTGCAACTCTCGATCGTGGACGACGAGATTCACCTGGATTTCGCGGGCACCTCGCCCCAGCAATGGCACTCTGCCATCAATGCCGCGTTCAATATCAGCTACGCCACCGCCGTCTATCCCATCAAGGCCATGCTGGCTTCCCACATCTTCAACAATGACGGGCTCGTGCGCCCCATCCGCATGACGGCGCCCGAAGGCTCCATCGTGCACTGTACCTTTCCGGCCCCCGTGGCGGCCCGGGCCAAGGTCATCAAGCACATTCCGCCGCTCATTTTCGGGGCTCTGGCGGAACTGATTCCGGACCGCGTGATTGCCGCGGCCGGCGGCATCTTCCCCTTTCATGTCGTCGGCCAGGATGAACGTTTCGGCCGACATGCCGTGCATATGCTGCCCCATGGGGGCCTGGGGGCCACCCGCCAGGCGGACGGCCTGTTGCCTACCGCCTATCCGCACAACAGTACCGTGACGCCAACGGAGCTGATCGAGATCCAGTGCCCGGTGCTGATGACCCACAAACGCCTGATTCCGGATTCTGGCGGGCCGGGCCAGCATCGGGGCGGACCCGGGCAGGAGATTGGTTTGCGGGCCACTTCGGAACGGGGTACCACCCTCACGATTCGGCCCGATCTGATGAAATTCCCGGCCGAGGGTCTCCGGGGCGGGCAACGGGGCGGGGCCGGCGATGTCATCATGAACGGGGAACGCATGCACCGTTTTGTCCCCCATCAGTTCCGGCAGGGCGACGAGGTGATATTGCGGGTGCCGGGCGGTGGAGGCTACGGACCACCGGCGGAACGGTCCCGGGCGGCCGTAATGCAGGATGTAGCCCTGGGCCTGGTCTCCGCGGCCCAGGCGCAGGCCGCCTACGGGGTCCCGGTAGCACAGTCCGAGGAGGAATTGGCGGATGCCGCCCTGCGGCAGGCGGTAGCCCAGCTGCAGGCCAGTTCCCGCACGACGGCCGCATGACCGCCGATCTGGTGATCACGGGCGGGTTGATCCTCCATCCCGCCCGTGCATCCGACTATGCCTCGCGGCCCGGCACCCTGGTCGTGGAGGAGGGCCGCATTGCCGCCATACTCGATGCGGGCGCAAGGCCATCGGCCCGCCAGGTGCTTGACGCCTCGGACATGCTGGTTCTGCCGGGGGGCATCGATCCCCACTTTCACTGTCGCGCGCCTTCGTTTCCGCAGCGGGGGGATTTCGCCACGGAGTCCCGGGCGGCCGCGGCCGGGGGCGTCACGACGATTTTCGAGATGCCCATCTCCAAACCGGGGGTCGCCACGACCGCCGCGCTGGAAGCGCGGGGGGCCCTGGTGGAAAGGGACGCCTATGTGCACATAGGCCTGTATGGGGCACCGGGCCTGCTGGAGGAACGCGAAGTGCAGGGCATGGCCCAGGCGGGAGCCGTGGCCTTCAAGCTCTTCATGACCGAGGCGCCGCCCGGCCGGGAAGACGAATTCGAGGGACTCATTGCCCCGGATCTGGCTACCATCGGGGCCGCGCTCGCGCTGACGCGGGAGACCGGACTGCGCTGCGCCGTGCATTGCGAGGATCAAAGTCTCATCGACTGGTATTCCGCGCAGGCCCGGCGCCACCCCGTGGCCGATTGGCAGCGTCACCGGATGTCCCGGCCGGCCGTGGTGGAAGCCGCGGCGATCGCGGGCGTGCTGCAGCTGGCCCAGGCATTGCAGGCGCCCATCCACATTGTGCATGTCAGTGCGGCGGCCAGTGTGGCCCTGGTGCAGGCCGCCCGGCAACAGGGCACGCCCGTCACGGCCGAAACCTGTCCGCACTACCTGCTGTTTACCGACGCAATCCTGGAACAGGTGGGGCCCTACGGCAAGATCAACCCGCCGTTGCGCACGCAGGCGGATCAGGATGCCCTGTGGCAGGGCCTGCACGCGGGCATCTTCGATTTCATCGCCACCGATCATGCGCCTTTCACAGCGGAAGAGAAGGAAGCGACCTGGGGTCGTATTCTGGATGCCCCGCCGGGACATCCGGGGGTGGAGGCCCTGGTACCCCTGCTGTTGACCTGGGGCCTGACGGGTGTCCTGTCCCTGGAACGGGCGGTGGAACTCGTGTCCACCAATGCCGCCCGCAGCTTTGGTCTGTATCCCCGCAAGGGCATTTTGCGTCCGGGCGCGGATGCCGACATCTGTGTGTATGATCCGCGCCCGGAGGCCACCCTGGAGGGCGCGGCCTGGTGGACGCAAGGCGCCCGGGCCAGCCACCTGTACCAGGGCCTGCCGGTACGGGGCACCGTGCATGCCACCGTGGTGGGAGGCCAAATCGTCTATCAGGAGGGCACCGTGGTGGGACAGCCGGGCTGTGGCACCTGGTTGCGCACTGACCCTGCCTGCCAGGAAGAACCGGCATGACTCTCTCCTGCGCACTGGCGGGCTGTGGGGTGCGCGGCTCGGTATGGGCCCGGATTCTGGCCGAGCATGCGGCGGTGGAACTGACGGCTCTCGTGGACCCGGACCTGACGCGGGCGCAACAGCTGGCGGTGCGTCTGGGGGGAACCATGACCTGTCATGCCTCTTTGGCGCCGGCACCGGGACAATGGGACTTTGTGGTCCTGGCCACCCCGCCCGCGATGCATTTTGCCCAGGTCCAGATGTGCCTGGCGCAGGGGATGCATGTCATTTGTGAAAAGCCGCTGGTGGAGGAATTCGCCCAGGCGATTCAGCTGGTGCGCATGGCGGAACAGGTCCGGCGCCGGTTGCTGGTCGGCATGAATTTCCGCTACCTGACGACCAGTCAATACCTGCGCCGGGCGGTCCGGGAAGCACGCTTCGGCCCGTTGGGCTTCGGCCAATTCCATTATCTGCGCCAACGGGATGGACACCGGGATGATCTGAACTCCTATGCCCTGTCCATGGCCCATCCCATGTTGCTGGAGCAGTCCGTGCACCACCTGGATCTTGTGCGCTACTGTTACGATCAGGAGGTTGTGCGCCTGTGTGCGGATACCTGGAATCCGCCGGGCAGTGTCTACCGGCATGACAGCTGTGTGTCCGTGTTGCTGGAAATGGCCCAGGGCGCCCGCGTCAACTATCTGGGAACCTGGACAGCCGGCTGGAATGGCATGGCATTTTCCTGGCGCAGCGATTTCCCGCAGGGCATGATCTGGCAGCGTACCCAGTTTGGCGATATGGTGGAAGCCCGGTTCGATCCGGATCTGGGCCTGACCGGTGCGCGGTTCAAGGCCCCGGCCGAGGCCGAGGCCCTGCGGCCCGTGCCCCTGGCTGCCCAGCAGCCTTTCGTGGATGACGCCCGCGGTTTGCTGGACGAATTTGTGGCCTGCCTGACCCGGGAGGCCCCGCTGCAAACATCGGCCCGGGACCACCTGCGGACATTGGCGGTCGTGGAAGCCTGCATCCAGGCGACACAGGATCGTGTCTGGGTAGACATTGCCGATCTGTTCGCGGCGCACAACGCCGACGATCTGTGGCATGTTGCGGACACTGCATGATTTGACAGGCAACAGGGAGGAGCATATGGCCACGATTCCGGATCTCAGGGAACGGGACCGTCGTTTGGCCCGGGTACGGCAGGCCATGGCCGCGGCCAGGCTGGACGGGCTGCTGGTAGCCGGCAAGGGACACTGGTGGACCGGCCGGGGGTACTTCCGGTATTTCACCGACTTTCACATCTGGGGCCATGACGGCCTGATCTTCATTCCGCTGGCGGCCGAGCCTTTCCTGACCTTCAGCTCCCATGCCGTGGCCGAGCGGATTGGTGCCCGGGGCTGGATTACCGACGTACGCGGGGATGTCTATATCACGCCGCGCATGGCGGCGGAGTGCAAGGCCCGCGGCTTTGGCCACAGCCGGATTGGCGTGGCCGGACACCAGTTCATCCTGGGCGCCGGTACCATGGAGCTGCTGGCGGCGGAGATGCCGGACGCCGAGTTCGTGGTGGCCGACGATCTCCTGAATCGGGTGCGGGCCATCAAGAGCGACCTGGAAATGCAGCAGGAATTTGAACTCTGGACCCTGGCCAAGTCGGCCATGGAGCGCTTCGTGGAAGTGCTCCAGCCGGGGGCCTCCCAGCGGGAGCTGGCGGCCGAAGCCTGTCGCGTGGCCTGGGCCGGGGGCGCCCGCGACATTCTGGTCTTCATTGGCGAGCGTCCGGGCGAACACGAACCGCCCCAGGACATTCCGCTCCGGTGCGACGACATCGTGCGCTACCACATGGAGATTCTGGGGCCCGGCGGCCACTGGTGTGAACTGACGGTGAACTGTGCCTTCCGGGAACCCACGGACCGCGAGCAGAAACTCATGGACAGTGAACTGCTGGCGTTCGAGCGCATTCGCGCGGCCGCGGTACCCGGTGCGAAGCTGAGCCAGATGGCACAGATTTTCGAACGTACCCTGGAAGAACAGGGATGGGTGCTGGGCGGGCCCACCCAGCACTTTGACTTCCACGGCCAGGGCATGGATACCATCGAGTACCCCTGGTTTTCCGCCGCCGCGGGCTGGGGCTCCAGCCAGGACTGGCCCCTGGAGGCCGGGATGGTGTTTTCCTACCATCCGCGGCGCAATCTGGTGGATGGTCCCCGCTGGAGTACGGGGATCAACGAGGACATCCGGATTACCCCCACGGGGGCCGAGACGTTCAGTGGGGACTGGAGTCACCGCTGGCGCTACATGGGGTAACGGGCATGACATTGCAGGTAGGCATTTTGGGCGCCGGCCAGGCAGGGGCCAGGCACATCACGGGCTTCCGGGATCTGGAGGATGTCCGGATCGTGGCCGTGGCGGATGCGAATCCGGAACGGGCGCGCCAGGAGGCCGCCCGCTGCGATGCCATCCCTTGCCCGGATTGGCGGCGCGTCATTGCGCGTGCGCCGGACCTGGATGCCATTGTGGTGGCCCTGCCCCATCATCTGCATGTGGAAGCGGCCTGCCTGGCGGCTGACCATGGACTGCACATCCTGCTGGAGAAACCCATGGCCACGACCGTACAGGGTGGACGCCGGAATCGTGGAGGGCCTGCCGACAGGCCGGGGTCCTGCTCATGCTTGGCTATGTCCATCGTTTTCGGGACGAGGCCATCCAGGCCCGGGCCTGGATTCAGGCCGGATACATCGGTGTGCCTGTCAACTGCACGGAGACCATTGCTTCCCCGCGGGGGCCGCATCTGGGGGCCTGGGTCAATGCACCTGACCATGCGGGCGGGGGGGTGATGCTGTATACGGGCATCCATGCGCTGGATCGCCTGCTGTGGCTGGTGGATTCCCCCTTGCGCCGTATCCATGCCGGTACGCGGCAGTATTCCGAATCCTCCCGGGTCGAGGAAGCCGTCGCGGCCCTGCTGGAATTTGAGAACCGGGCCATGGCGATGCTGGCGGTCAATGGACCAACGTATCCGTGTGGCACGACAGGATGGCGCAGCGAAATCTATGGTACCGAAGGGGTGATTCGCATTCAGGCGCGCCAGTCTGTGGAAATCGCGAGTTCCCGGCTGGTGCAGCAGATCGATGTGCGTGATGTGGCAACGCAAAACGGCGAGCACTACAATTTCCGGCGTCAGGCCCAGGCCTTTGTCCAAGCCATACAGCGTGACGCGGCTTCCCCTATTTCAGGACAGACAGGTCTGGCCAACCTGGAGGCTTGTCAGGCGATATATACAAACGCCGGATCGCGCCCGTAGGCTCAGCTGTGTGCCAAGCCGGGATCCGGATGCTTGCAAGCCATGCAGGCATGGCTTGCATTTTGAACTGGAGGAAGCGAGATGGCCAGCATTAGGGTACGGGATATCGAACCGGACTTGAAGTGCAGGCTGCATATGCGAGCCGCGGCGAGGGGTGACTCAATCGGCCAACGGCTGCACCGGAAAACCTGGCCCGCGCGATCCAGACAGGTTTGGCACCACTGGGGGGATTGCAGGAGATCTGTCGTCCCGATCGCCGATACACTCCCCGTCCCCATTCAATTAAGGGGCTGTGATGATCCTCCTGGACATGAATGTCGTATCGGAACTGATGTGTCCCCTTCCTGCAGCCGCGCTGGATGGGGACACAAACCCTGCTACACCTGTACATATCCACCATCAGCGAGGCCGAGTTGCGTTATGGTCTCGCGCTATTGCCGAAGGGGACACATCCAACCGACTGCAGGATGAGGTGGAAGGTATGCTGGAGGCGTGGCTGGAAAGCAATTCCTGTCTCGTCCCATAAAATAGATTTCAAACATGGTCCGCGGCCTGCATTTGGGTGTTCCTTTCCAGTTGGCACGTATGTACTTGGGCATCAGGCTGGCATGTATGTGGACTGGACGTGGCGGAAGGAGATGCTATGTTTGAAGAGAAGCAAGGCCAAAGTGCGGCTACGCGCCTCACAGACGGGACAGCCAGCAGTGTCCCTCGTGTACCGCTTCTGGAAGAGGCCGTCTGTCAATTTCTGGACGATCTTGCCGCACGCAATCTGGCTCCCTCTACGCTGCGTACCTACAGTGCCACGCTGGGCTCCTTCATGACTTTTGCCGAGGGTCACAGTATCAATGTGCTCTCCGCAATCACATCTGATGTCATGCGGGAATGGAGAAACGGACTGTCGCACCAACCATCGACCCAGGTGCGGATGGTAACGCAGATCAAGGCGTTCGCGCGGTATCTGGTGGAGCGTGACTGGCTAATGACCAGTCCGGCCACAGCCCTGCGGCCGCCCCGGTTTGAGCGCAAACCCACCATGCCGTTTGACCTGAACCAAATGCGAGACATTTTGCGGAGCTGTCAAAATGAACCCGCTACGCACGCCCTGGTCCTGTTGATGCGGTATTCGGGCCTAGCTATCGGTGATGCATGCACATTGCGCAAGGATGCCCTGCTGGAAGGGATTCTTTTCCTGCGCCGAGCCAAGACAGGAGAACCTGTCACTGTACCCTTGCCCGACTGCGTCACTCAGGCTCTGTTTTCGTTTCCGAGCACTTCCCTGGATCATTTCTTCTGGACCGGAAATTGCCAGCGGGAAACGGTTACCAAGCGTTGGGGATACCGTCTCAAGTTGAAATTTCGCGCAGCGGGCATAGATGGTGGCCGGCCGCATCAGTTTCGGGACACCTTTTGCCGTGGAACTGCTCAAAGCCGGTACCCTCCATGGAGGATGTGAGTATTTTGCTGGGGCACAGCAGTATCCGGATAACCGAACAGTATTACGCTCCATGGTGTCCAAGACGCCGGGAGCGCCCTGAACAGTATTGTCATGAGGGCTTGGAGTCATGACCCGCTGTTGCCGGAACTTCACTCCCGGAATTGACGGCAAAAAGCTGGCAGCAAATAACTGTTTCCAATCCAGTTGGGACCGATTTGGTCTTTGTACAAGGAAGTTCACTGTATGAAAACAACCCGCAGAAAACTGATCGAAATCCGCTATGCCCCTTGATCCAATCAACAAGGCATCATCCCGCGAAAAGTCTATCCGGCATGGTCATCCTTCCACTCTGCACCTGTGGTGGTCCCGCAAACCTTTGGCTACATGCCGGGCAGTGTTGTTTGCCCAGACTGTAGATGATCCATCCTCATGGCCAGACTTGTATCCTTCGGAACGAGAGCAGAATGCTGAACGTGAACGCTTGTTCGGCATCATGCAGGATTTGATCGTCTGGGAGAACTCCAATAACGAAGGCGTTATTGGGCCGTGCACGGAGAGAGATAGTATGTTCCATTGCACGGAATCGCGGAGATGAACTGCCTGACACGTATGGGGACGATCTGGATTATCTGCAGAAATACGGTCCTGTGATCCGTGATCCCTTTTGTGGTGGCGGATCGATCGTACTTGAAGCCCAACGTCTGGGATTTCGGGCCGTCGGTTCCGATTTGAATCCTGTAGCTACTGTGATTTCCAAAGCTACCTGTGAAATTCCTGGTCGCTTCACGGGAATGCCGGCGATCCATCCCGAAGCCCGCCGAAATCTTGTGGGAACCACCATGTCCAGCAGAGCCATGGGCCTGGCCGAGGATATTCTGCACTATGGTGAATGGATACGAACGAAGGCGTGGGCGCGGATAGGACATCTTTACCCACGTATCAGGATTGACGAGAACGTGGCAGCTGGTCGCAGCGACTTGGAGAGATTGAAGGGACAGGAACTGACAGTCATTGCCTTTCTCTGGGTGAGAACCGTAGCCAGCCCTGATCCCGTCCTGCGAGGTGCGCATGTTCCCTTGACAAGCTCCTTTATGCTGAGCACCAAACCCAAGAGTCGTGCTTGGTGCGAGCCGGAAGTACAACGGGATGGCAGAACGATTACATATAAGGTTCGAGTTGGAGATGGACAACCTCCAGCAAAAACTGTGGATCGATCAGGTGGTAGATGTCTGATTTCGGGAGTCTCCATGCCCTTTCCCTACATTCGGGCGGAGGGCCAGGCAGGACGCCTGGGAAGC
>CAXXOQ010000081.1:0-11516 GCA_963664185.2 Caldilineaceae bacterium
TCTACGGTTACCTTATGTCAAATTGCACTCTTCACGCCTGTCCCAGGCATCGCCCCGGCCGTGACCAGCGTCCAGCTGGGTCGGGAAGGCGCCCTTCCACCGCGACAACAGCCAGTTCCGGGGCCAGCGTACGATCTGGGAGGCGGGCCTCCGTCCGTCAAGTGCTACGCATTGCCACGCTCGCCGCTTCCTGGGCCCAACGTGTGACCTGGATCTTATGCACACGTGTGGTGATCCGGATCAGACCCTATCAGCACGCCCTTGTCATGGGCTATGTACAAGCGGCTTACGCTCCTCAACGCGATGAGGAGAAACCAGACTTCCTGACAACCACGCCCTCAAACGAATCCCGCCCTGACCCTGTACAAAGTCCAGCTTGGTACTGGACCACCGATTTCCCGGTTATGAGTAGAGACTGCTTCTCCGGCGCCGATTTGTACTTCCCTTGTCTTTGCGCCAGGCCTTCGGGCGTAAGGACCTCCAGGCGGACGAATACAATGGACCACTTACTTTAGGCTTCTGTTGGCACAAGCTGGCGTATGCGGACGTCTACCTCAAGCCAACTTGCGCCATTGCCCTGCAGCACGCCTTTGGAGGGTGGTACGTCCTGATAGTCTCGTCCTGCTGCGATACGGACATGGTAGTCTGTAGCCAGAGTATCATTGGTGGGATCGAAGCCGACCCAGCCGAGACCGGGCAGGCAGCATTCGACCCACGCATGGGTGGCAGCTTGTGGTGCCAGTTTACCGTCAGTGCCCGCAACATAGATGTAGCCAGAGACATACCGACTCGGCACGCCCCAGGAACGGGCGATGGCAATCATGATGTGAGCGTAGTCCTGGCAAACGCCGTGCCCTGACTCCAGGATATCTTCGATGGGCGAAGCCACCGTGGTACTTCCCGGTACGTACGCCAGGACATCATGCAACGTCTGGGAAAGTTGCAGAAGCGCCCACAAGGGATCGGCCGCTGGTCTGATACCCTCCCGCTCCATGAAGGCCGTGAGGGCGAGGGATGACCGCGCCAGCGGACTATCGTGTAGGAAATCCCACAGAGCGAAAGAATCCTGCCATGAATGAATTTCCATCCAGGCGTCAGCACCCAGAGAGGCGGGAAGGGGGGGTAGCAGGAGCCGTTCTTACCTTGGAGCAGGCTGTGATCTTCAGTGATTCATGCACCTGACAAACGCTGAAAACATGCCTGATGTTCCCGAAGGAGTCTGTCTCCGGGCTCAAAACCGCCGGCGGATCCGTGGCAAGAGCGAAGTCCAGCAACTCCTGTTTCCCGCTGTTGCCTGGCTGCAAACAGAGAGACATCACCGAGTACCGCGCGGGGGCGGTGTAGTGGTAGTAGGAGACGTGGTCAATCTCAAAGTGATTTGAATCGGCAGCACGAAGCTGAGATTCCGTGCGGCGTTCGGAATGCCGGGCCTGGATTCTGCTCATCAGGGCACATCAGGGCGTGGGAGCCTCTTCAACCTGATAGTCGAAGTAGGTCACGGTAATGAGATCATGCAGGTCGCGACAGATCGCACCCATTTCCCGCAAGGCCTTTTCCCGAGTCTGCCATGTCCGACCAATCGTTATGGCTCAGAGACTCCAGATGCCCGGCCAGCCGCCGGGTTGCGTCACTGGATTCCGTATTGGTACCCGGGCCGATAGCGTCCAACTGCGTCCCCACGACATCAAGAGCGTAGCAGAGAGATGATGGCAACAATGGATCCGTTACGAGAAGATCCAGCACCTGGTTCGGCTGCACTTCCACGCTGTAGCGGCGATTGTAGACTTCCAACGCGTGGTAGGCATGCAGCAGACTTGTCCAATCTGCTTCGGAAGACTCTTCGAACTGGACTTCCGTAACGAGCTGTGCCAGGAACAGGCCAATCGCAAGTTGCGCACGTTCCACGAAACGACCGAGCTGCAGAAAGTGCCAGCCATTGTCTCGGTACATCATGGCTGTTGCCACACCCATGAATGTATCTATATCGGTGGTAAGCCTGGCGTAGAAGGTGTCAGGAGAAGGCGACCAGGTTTCCTGCATGTCGCGTCCCTGGAGCTGGAGATAAACCAAATTGAGGTGTGACCACATTTCCGGACTGACACAATTGCGGGTCTGACGAGCGTTCTCCCGCGCCAGGGCAAAGCAACTCCAAACGGAATCGGGATGGGAATCCTCAAAGGTGAGGTCATCAGCGAGAGTATAGGAATCCGCCAGCGTGAAATCATCGCTGTCGATGAGTTCCAGACTGTCTCCGGGAGGCCGACGGTTAATACCAAGGTAAATGCGACTCCAGCCAAAGTAGATCTCCTGGACAGGACGGTCCACCAGAGCCGCCGTCTGCAAACGCAGCAGGCGGCAGAGGTGTTGTGCCCGTTCCAGGTACCGCCCCATCCAATAGAGGCCCTGTGCACTCCGTGAAAGCATGCGATGCCAAACCCCAGTGAATGCGTACCTTATTCTTTATGTCTGTGTCTGGACAATAGCACGGAATCAGGATGGGTTTTGAGGTCTGGCTCACCCCATGGCAGTTCCAGACTTCCGCTATAGGACGCGATCCGCCGGCCAGGAACGTCCTGCCCAAATGCCGTCCACAGAGGCAGCAAGAAACCAGTTTCACCCAGTTGGCCGTGATCCCTGATCCCTGCGACAGCCACTGGACAGCGGCCGGCCAGGACCAGTTTGCAGAAAGCAAAGTTCCTCATCTTGCTGTGACCCGCCTGGTCGCACCATCAGTAATCTTGTCCGGGATGGCCGAACAAACCAATACGCTACCAAACTGCAACCCTGTCATTGCCACCATAACCATAATGTTTCGGTGACGCACAAACATGTCCGCCAAGGCGATCAGATCCTTCTCAGCATAGCTTGCCAGCACGCTAGCCTTTCAATACCCAAAGATCCTTGCCACCCCCTCCCTGGCTGGAATTTACCACCAGACTGCCCTCGCGCAAGGCAACACGGCAAAACGCACCGGGCACGATACGGGTTTCAAGACCATGCAGCACGAAGGGGCGCAAGTCCACGTGACGTGGTGCGAAACGACCATCAATATAGCAGGGCGCACGGGAAAGCGCGAGGACCGGCTGGGAGATGAAGTCGGCGGGGTTCGCGCGCACCTGCCCGGCGTACTCCTCCCGCTCCCTGGGTGTGGCATGGGGACCGACCAGCATGCCATATCCTCCGGATTCACCGACACGCTTCACCACCAGGTCCTGCAGATTATCCAGTGTGTACTCAAGGTCTTCAGGGCGACGACACAGAAAGGTCTCAACGTTGGCCAGGATCGGTTCCTCGCTCAGGTAGTACCGTATCATGTCAGGCACATAGGCGTAGACGCTTTTGTCATCCGCGACACCCGTGCCTGGAGCATTGACGAGAGCAACGTTGCCGAGCTTATAGGCGTGCAGCAATCCTGGCACGCCGAGCAGCGAGTCCGGACGGAAAACCAACGGATCCAGGAAATCGTCATCGACGCGCCGGTACACGACATCAACGCGACGCAGACCGGCCGTGGTGCGCATGTAGACGAAGCCATTCTTGACCAGCAGATCGCGACCCTCCACCAGTTCCGCCCCAATCTCACGGGCCAGGAACATATGCTCATAGAAGGCGGAGTTGTAAACCCCGGGTGTCAGCAAAACGATGGTGGGGTTGGCTTGGCCACCCGGAGCAAGCTCCCTCAGAGTTGCCTGGAGCACCTGACCGTAGTGTTCTACCTCCTGTACCCGGGACTTTCTGTACAGGCGAGGCATGCTCCTCTTCACTGCCTCCCGGTTCGCCAACATGTAGGAAACGCCGGAGGGAACCCGAAGGTTATCCTCAAGTACACTGAAGCCGTCGTTCGTGCGCACAATATCGGTACCGCAAATGGCAACCCACGTGCCATGGGGTGCAGAGAAGCCACGCATCTCGATCCGGTACTGTGGACAGCCACGCACCAGGTCCGATGGAATCACACCATCATGAACGATATGGGGCCCCTTATGGCCGTCTTTTCCTGGCGAGGCTCCATAGATATCCTCCAGGAAAAGGTTCAGGGCTCTCAATCGCTGAGTTAGCCCGGCCTCAATGTGGCGCCACTCCGCATTCGAAAGTACCCGGGGCAGGGAATCAACGGGAATTATCCTTTCCTCGGCTTCCTCGTCACCATAGACCGTGAAGGTGATGCCTTCATGCAGGAAGGATCGGGTGACCCTTTCCTGGATGCTATCCAGTTCCACCGCAGGGATGCGGGATAGAAAGTCGTAGAGATCCTGACAATGTTCCCGGGGAGTACCATCTGGCAGGAACATCTCGTCGTAGATGTTCGTATTGAGGGTATAGTCGTCAAAGTCCACGGTAGCAACTCATCGGTCAAGACATTTCAGCTTGCGGACGACTGTAAACACGGTTTATGATGACTGCTCTTTCTTGGCGTGTTTCTCTTACCTGTGCAGTTACGATCACGTAAATAACCAGCAATTGCCGCGATACACCCTGAACGATAACAAAAAACCTTCATACTATCAAGGTACAATAGTTTGGACAGTTTTTAGGGGCCAGCGGGAACAATCTGTCCGTATTGGCAGAAGGTCTGGAACTCCGGGCCGGGATTGCAGGGAGTTTAACCCCGGGGCCAAAGTGGCAATAAAGCGTTCCAGCAGGTGGCGGTTAAAGGCCTGGCGGGTCACGTTGGCCAGAGAAAAGCGGCCCAGTGGGTGGCCTTGCTGGTAGCGTTGTTCCAGCTTGGCCCAGGTGAGAGCCGCGAGGATCACGTTGAAGTGAAAGTGCAGGCGGGTAGAGGAACGGGCCTGACAGTGGTTCAGACCCAAGTGTTGTTTGGCATCCCGGAAGAGAAACTCAATTTGAAAACGAGCCCGATAGAGGTGATACAGAGTGTCCGGGGCCAAGTCCGCATCCGTGCGGAACAGCAGAGTTCCTTCGGTCTTCGCGGGGGAGGCCCCCAAAGGCAGGACTGAGACGACTGGGACCCAGCGCTGAAAGGTGCGGTGGTGCAGCACGCCGTGATAGAGGGTGACGCCCTCGGCGGGCAGATCCGTAGGGGTGAGCTGGGACAGGTCCGTGTGCGTGAAGCGGTCCCCATAGACGCGGGGGCGACCGCGACGGGCCTGGGGCCCCGTATATCGATAGCGCAGATGGGCGTTGCGCGGCAATTTGCCCACGTGATGCAGACCCAGGTCCTCCACCCCGTCCAGAAACTGCTGGGTGCTGTAGGCGCCGTCGGCGACGACATAGGTGATCGCCGGGCGGGGGGTGACCGCGAGCGCCTCGGCCAGTTGAGCCAGACCCTGGGTCACGGCCGGCCGGGGGCCACCCGGTGTGATCTGGGCCGGGTCCGTTTGACGCACACTGACCCCATAGGCGCAGTGTGCGTCGATATCCAGGCAGGCTAGCAAGGATATCTCCAGCCCCTTGTCCATGCCTCCGGCACGCCCGTTCCAGTACTGGCCCAGGCCATGGGTGTGTTTCCCACTCTTGGGAATGAAGCTGCCATCCAGGACCCAGGCCTTGAGGTGGTCGTCCGGGAGGACGGTCTGCAGTCCCACCAGATTCAGAGCCGGAAAATGCAGATCACGATCATACCAGCGGGTGTAGGTCCGGGTACACAACCCGCCAAAACGGCTCAGGTCGCTGAAATTGGCGCGTCCGGGCTGGGCTAACAACAAGGGCCACAAATGGGTCAGAAACTTGCGGTGCGGTTTGCTCAGCGACAGCGATGCGAGTACGATGGGCAGTAGGTACACGGGGCCAGCCTCTCCTCAGTGTTCTTATACCTACACCAAGGATAGCAAGTCTCGTGTGCCTGAGCTATGGGCCCAAAACTGTCCAAACTATTGCTTTACCGACTACAATATAAAGAACCGACTACAATATAAAGAAGAGAGGAAATCGATGTAAGGAATTGCACCATGAGAACTTTGACACGCAAAGGCTCTGCCCTTGGCGGAATATTGATTGCCCTGCTGGTATTGGTGGGCTGTATGGTAGCGCCTCCTCCGGCAGATGGCCAGGCAGAGGAAGAACACGGACACGCGGCAGAACCGGTCGACGCGCAGGCTGAAGTTGCCCATGAGGAGGAGCCGACTGAGGCACATGCAGACATCGCACCGAGTGACCTGGTTAATCTCAACGATATGACGGAAGAACAGTTGATGACAACCATTCCTGGTTTTACGGAACACATGGCTCATGAATTCTTCCATCATCAACCTTATCTGAGCATTCAGCAGTTCCGCCGGGATGTGGGTGCGCATATTGACGATGAGCAACTGGCTTTCTACGAGCAGTATGTATTTGTTCCCGTGGACATTAACGAAGCCGACGGGGAAACGCTGAAACAGATTCCTGGCGTTGATGATGCCGTGGCTGAAGCACTCATGGCCGCCAGGCCTTACGCCTCTCCGGAAGCGTTTCTTGAGAAATTGACTTCATTCGTCACGGCAGGGCAACGGGAAGCAGCAGCCATCTATCTTAAGGAATAGGTTTTGACCACTGAAGTTCTGGTTCAGCGTTTTCGAACTTTCCTGCAACTGGTTGCAGGTATCATATTTGTGGCTACCGCCATGGAATTGTGGCTGGAAGAACACACCCGCAATGTGATCCAGGGGATCCCCTTTTTCCTTTGTGGGTTGGGCATTGCCGCCATCCTGTTGGCCATGACCAGAACGCAACGCTGGACACTGCAGATTTTACGAATCGCCATGATCCTTGTCTGTGCCGGGAGCTTGTTTGGTATCTATCAACATTTCCAACACAACCTGGGTTTTGAACTTGGGATGCGCCCCAATGCCGTAGTCTCAGATGTGCTCATCCCTGCTTTGCGCGGAGCCAGTCCCATGTTGGCCCCCGGCAACCTGGCGTTGGCGGGGATTCTGGGCATTGCCGGCACTTATCGTCACCCCAAGCTGAGCAAGAACGACGAGCGCGCCTGAAGTTCGCACGGGCTTTGCACCCTACAGGCTGATTTCCTGGCTCCCGGGGGATAAGACCGACCACGACCTGGCTCCCCGTTCCCGGGATAGGCACTCAACCCTTGAGACCGCTGAAGGCGATGCCCTGGACAAAATAACGCTGGGCCGCAAAGAATACGATGAGAACCGGTATCGTGACGACCACCGAGGCCGCCATGAGCAAATGCCATTGCGTGCCGTAATACCCCTTGAAATGGGCCAAGCCCAGGGCCAGGGTTTTCTTGGCCGGCGTGTTGATATAGATGAGGGGTCCCATGAAGTCATTCCACGTGCCCACAAACGTGAAAATGACCGCTGTGGTCAGCACGGGCTTGGACAACGGCAAGACAATGCGTCCGTAAATGCCCAGTTCGGAACAACCGTCCATTTTGGCGGCTTCACACAGTTCATCCGGGATGGTACGGAAGAATTGTCGGAACAGAAAGACAAAGAAGGCATTGCCCCCGAAGAAGAGCGGGACCAACAGGGGGTAGATAGGTGTCGATCCAGCCCAGATAGCGAAAAATTATGAATTGGGGAATCAGCAACACAATTTGGGGCAGCATCAGCGTGGCCACGGTGAAGCCAAACAGGAGTTCACGCCCCGGAAAACGAAACTTGGCGAATCCATACCCGCAAATGGATGCACTACCTACGGTGGCAATTTCCCCCATGACAACCAGCAGCAGCGTATTCCTGAAGAACAAGTGGAATGGATGCTCCTGCATGGCCAGGGAATAATTCTGCCAATGCAGAGGATTCGGAATCCACTGCGGCGGGTAGAGCCATATGTGAGCCTCGTCCTTAAGGGAACTGGTCGTCATCCACAGGAACGGTGTTGTCAGCACGAAAGCCCCCAACACCAGCACGGCATAGAGCCAGGTGCGGCGGACCATGGCCTGCCGCCTCAGGGAAGAAGCCGGATGGAGAGACATCCTAATACTGCAACGAAGTTTCTAATCCGGGTCTCGGTGGAGCCGGCGGCGGGTAGGGGATGGGGCCGCCGCGGCGTGGGCGAGCGCCCGGTAGTCCAGGACCGCCAGGACATGGTCCACCTCGTCCCGGGGACAGGGCAAAATCAGGGCCAGGAGCAGACACATCTGGGGTACGGTCAGGATCGGGGCTTTTTTTGCCACCGCGCTTTCTGCCGCACCCGGAAGAAGTGGGCCAGCAGACAGAGGGTCATGTGGTGGTGCCAGCCGGTCCAGCTGCGACCTTCATAATCCCCCAGGCCCAGGAGTTGCTTGCCTTCCTGGAAGCAGGTTTCCATAGGCCAGCGCATACCCGCCAGCCACACCAGGGTGTCCAGGGGCAGGTCCGCCGGGCCGTGCACGAGATAGGTCTTGAGGACGTGGGTGTCGGGATGGCGGCGCAGAAACAGCCAGACCGCCGGCCCCGGTTGCCGGCGCCGGGACGCCCTTACCCGCAGGGCGGCACAGTCGGCCCACAGGGGACCCTGACTCCCCGCTTTAATCAGGCACTGTTGCCAGGCGGAGGCTGGCACCTGGGCCGCCACTTCCCGCACCGCCACGGCGCGAGGGCCTTCAGGGGGCCGGTGTGGACGGCCCGGCACCGACAGGCACCCCGGCGCAGGGGGGGACAACCAGACCCGAGTCGTTTGCGGGACTTCGGCCAGGTACCCCAGCCCCAGCGCCGCCCGACCGTCCCGAAAAGCGGGGTCTTGGCCGTAGCCCTCGTCACAGGTCACCCAGCGCACAGGCAGGCACGCCGCCGCCACCACGTCCGCGACCAGGGCGGCCGCCAGCTGCGGCTTGGTCTGGAAAGTCCGGGAGGTGGGCACCCCGCACCGCCGCCGGCGGTCCGACCAGGCGGGATCCTCCACCCAGTGCCGGGGCAGATACAGCTGTCGGTGGATCAGCGTGGCGCCCCGCGCACGGGCAGAGCCCAGGAACACCCCCGCCTGACAGTTGGCCTTCTTGCCCAACTGCCCACAGTACTGCCGTGCCACCCCCACCGACTCGTGGCCCTGCTTGGGCCGGTCGCTGCCGTCCACGATGACGACCCCGTTCGGGGTCCCCAAGGTCTGAGCGACTTCCCGCCCGTGCCGGGTCAGGATCACCTTGTCCTGCCAGCCGCCCTGCCCCACAAACATCGGCGCCGTACGCACCGCATTGGGGTCCGCGCCCCGCAGGTGCAGCACCATCCGCTCCACCGACTTGCGCCGTTCATCGGACAGCAGACCTTCCAGGTAGAACCGCGATGGTGCCCGCTGTTCCCGGCGCTGGAACAAGGGGGCATAGATCGCGTGATAGGCCGCCAAGTCTTGACGCAACGCAGCCACATCGGCCTCTGTGAGAACCCGCGAGGGCACCGTTTTGCGCGTAGGGGGCATGGGATCGCTTCCGTCTGCCTTCATATCCCCAAAGTGTAACCGATCGAAACTTCGTTGTAGTACTAGTGCTTGGCCGTGTCTAGGCTGACGGATATAATAGCGGGGAGGAAACAGCCTTGTGGCCCCGGAGGATACCCATGCCTGCCAAACGCTACCACGTCGTATTGACCCCCGCCCAACGCCAGACCCTGACCCGGATCGTGAAGACGGGGGCGCACAAGGCCTTTGCACGACAGCGCGCCCAGATTTGGCTGCAGGCGGACGCGGGTGCTGAGGGGCCGGGCCGGAAGGACCAGGCGGTGGCGACGGGGCTGGGCGTGGGCGTGCGCACGGTGGAACGGGCGCGCCGGGCCTGGTGCACGGCGGGGCTGGAGGCCGGGCTGCAGACGGCGCCCATGGACCCTGTGCGCACGCCGCCGGTGCTCGACGGCAAGGGGGAAGCGCGGCTGGTGGCCCTGGCCTGTGGCGACGCACCCGAGGGCTATGCGCGGTGGACCCACCAGCTGCTGGCGGACACCCTGATCGCGGAGGGGGTGGTGCCCACGGTGTCGGCGTCGACCGTGGGCCGGGTGCTCAAAAAAACGCCCTGAAGCCCTGGCGCCAGCAGTCCTGGTGCCAGCCGGGCCCGCCCAGCAGGCGCTTCGTGCGGTGTATGGAGGATGTGCTGGACCTCTATACCCAGCCGGCGGACCCCCGCCGGCCCCTGGTCTGCTTCGACGAAACCTCCAAGACCCTGCATGAGCACTACCGCAAGCCCACCCCGCCCCAGCCGGGGCGCGTGGCCCGCTACGACTACCAGTACGACCGCATGGGCACCTGTGCCCTCTTCCTGCTCTCGGCGCCCCTGCAGGGCTGGCGCACCGTAGATGTGCGCGCGCGCCGCACGGCGGTGGACTGTGCCCAGGTCCTGAAGGAGCTGGCGGAGGTCCACTTCCCCGCGGCCGAGACGATCGTTCTGGTCTGCGACAACCTCAACACGCACACCCCCCGGTCCCTGTACAAGGCCTTCGACCAAGCCACCGCCGACCGTCTGGCGGCGCGCTTTGAGTGGCACTACACGCCGCCCCATGGCAGCTGGCTCCACATGGCGGAAATCGAGCTCAGCAAACTGGGCCGCCAGTGCCTGCGCCGCCGCATGGCCTCCGCGGCGTTCGTGGCCGAGGAGGTGGCGGCCTGGTGCCAGGCCCAGAACACGGACCCAACCCCGATCCGCTGGCGCTTCACCACGGCCGACGCCCGCATCCGGCTGCGGCACCTCTATCCGTCAGCCTAGACACGGCCAAGCACTAGGCGCCGTGTGCGTCGCTAGCCAGGCCGGCTCGCCAGGATATCGCCCGTCCCTTGTCCCTGCACCCTGCGCTTCCGTTCCCGAAACGGCCCAAGCCGTGGGTGGGCTTCCCGCTCTGGGGCATGCAGCGGCCATCCCACGTCCAGGCCTGGAGGGGGGTCGCCGGCAGGACGGTTTCCAGGCCCGCCCGATGCAAGACGGGAAAATCCCGACCGCGGTCCTACCCGCGGGTGTAGGTCCGGGTGCACAAGCCGCCCAAACGGCTCAGGTCACTGCAGTGGGCCCGTCCGGGTGGGGCTAACCGCCAAGGCCACAGAGGGGGCAAAAACTGGCGGTGGGGTTGGCTCAAAGACAGGCATGCGCATATACGATGGGCCACAGGGGCACGGGACCCACCTCGCCTCCGCGTTTGGATACCTACACCAAGGATCGCCAGTCCCGTGTACCTGGGTTATGGCCCCAAAACTGTCCAAACTATTGAAGGTAGTATAGCTTTCATTATTGTTGCAGTTACGCTGATATTGGGTCGCACCTAGCATCGGCACCCCTGAGTGCGAGAAAGTTCTGTTTGGTAGTCTCAGAGGGTTCGGGATAATCGATATCTTATGATTTGTCCACGGAGGGTATAGTTCTACAGTGGTAAATTATAGGGTAGTTGCCTGTGGCCGTCGGTAGGGGCAGTTCATAGCTACCCACTGGTGGTGTCGTTGCCTGTACGCCCAGGCCAGCGCTTTGGCGATGTCCGTCATCCAGGGTAGGAACAGACGATGGCTTGCCGGCACGGTCAGCCCCTCGCCAGATGGCGCGGACCCGCAGGTCTTTTTGCGTCCGGCGGGAGCAGAGAGGAAGTCCACACCCTACGTCGGAGGGCCAGCGTCCACAGGGCCAGGATCAGGGGACGGTCCCCACCCTGGGCATGGCGCAC
>CAXXOQ010000082.1:0-19223 GCA_963664185.2 Caldilineaceae bacterium
TCATCTGGCTCGACAGCCCCTTGGACCCGGTGGAGGGCGGCTACGTCTCCACCCAATCGGGATTGTCGGAGACCTTGTTCCGACTCTCAGGAACCACCCTGAGTCCCGAACCGTGGCTGGCGACGGAAGCCACTCAGGTTGACCCCTTGACCTGGAGGATAGGAATCCGGCAGGGCGTCAAGTTCCACAACGGGAACGTGATGGATGCGCAAGCGGTGAAGGCATCCTTGGAGAGGGCTATCCGATTGTCGCCGGCAGCGGCCGATACATTGTCCGTTGACACCATAACGGTCGAGGACGGGCAAACCATCACCATCAAAACGACGGTGCCACAGCCCACCCTGCCGGGTCTGTTGATCTTGCCTGCCCTCGCCATCACCGACGCGCCAGCGGCGGATGCCGCCGGCCAGGGCAATTTCATCGCGGCCCGCGCCCTGACGGGACCGTACATTCCCACCTCGTACGTCCAGAAGGAATACCTTTACAGCGTGGCCAATGACGACTACTGGGATGGTACGCCTCCGCTGGCCGGCATCGATCACGTCGCCATTCCCGACACCAACAGCCGGGAGCTGGCCCTGCAGGCCGGGGACATCGACGTTGCCGTCAACGTATCACCGGATGGTGCCCAGGCGATCAACGCCCACCCTGGCACACATACGCAGACCTCCGGCATCGGCACCTCCCTGGTCTTGTGGTGGGTCAATTTCGAGCGCGGTACGCTGGCCGACCCGCTGGTGCGCCGGGCAGTGGCCCACGCCATTGACCGGGAGAGCATCGCCGGTCTGGTTACCCCCCCCCCCGGATCCGGGTCTTTCGCTGAGCTGCTGCTCCCGGAAGTCCTGACGTCCTGCCCCGGCGTGAGCGCGCTGGGCTACGATCCTGACGAAGCCCGTAATTTGCTGGCCCAGGCCGGCTACAGCGACAGCGACGGCGACGGTATCCTGGACAAGGCAGGTCAGCCACTGGAAATTATTATCGGTGGTTATCCCGAGCGGTTCCAGCTGCCTATCATGGCTGAGGCCGCCCAGGCGATGCTGGCCGAGGTGGGCATCAAGGCCGAGGTGCTCATAACAGAATGGTCGGTGGTCAAGGAACCCGCATGGGACCTCTTCGGCTGGTACAACACGGTCGTGCAAGGCGGGGGAGACCCGGTGTTCAATATCAGCAAGTTCGCCGGGTTGAAGGGCGACGCCAGCGGCAGCGGGACCAACAACTATGGGAAATACGACGCGTCCCGCCTGGTGGACATAATCGCCCCCTCCGTCTCCGTGACCGACCTGGAGGCTCGAAAGGCGATAGCCTGCGAGGCCCTGGCGGTGGTCACCGCAGAAGCCGCATTTTTACCGGTGGCGCATGTAAATCATGTGTACGGCATCAGTGACCGGGTTACCGATTTCGAGGCCCACCCAACGTCCCACTATTTCTTCAACCACCGCGTCGGACTGAGCGAGTGAGCCAACGGGTACGGATATAGGCTCTCTGGCATGGGAGCATACCTGCTCCGCAGGTTGGTCACGCTGCCGCTGATGCTCCTGGGCATCTCGGCCGCCAGCTTCGCCCTGCTGAATCTGGCACCGGGCGATCCTGCCGAGATGGTCTTGCACCAGCGCAACCCCATCGAGACACCCAGCGCGGCCGCAGTGGCAGCGATGCGCGCCGAGCTGGGCCTGGACGCTCCCCTGCCAGTGCAATATGCTCGCTGGATGTCCCGGGTGTTGGCGGGGGACATGGGCCTCTCCTATGTGACCGAGCGGCCTGTGGCCGCTCAGTTGGCCCGCCGCACCGTCCCGACGGCCCTGCTCACTGCGGTTGCTTTGGGCCTGGCGTTGCTGGTAGCCGTGCCCATGGGCATCCTGTCCGCACAGCGACGGGGCAGCGCCGTGGATGCCATCGCACGCTTGGTGGCACTGGTGGGCGCTGCGGCGCCATCCTACGCCTTGGCCTTCGGACTGATCATCCTGTTTGCGGTGAGATTGTCCTGGCTGCCGGCCTTGGGCTACGGTTCAGCAGCCCAGGTCGTACTTCCGGCCATCGCCCTCTCCCTCGCACCCATGGCGCAACTGATGCGGCTGATACGCGCCAGCATGTTGGAGATACTGGGGCAGGACTACATCCGCACGGCGCGGGCCAAGGGACTGTCCGAACAGACCGTCGTCAACGGGCACGCCTTGCGCAACGCACTGCTGCCGGTCATCGGAGCCACTGGGGTGCATCTGGGCTACCTGCTGAGCGGCGCCGTCATAGTGGAGACCATCTTCTCTTGGCCGGGTTTGGGGCAGTTGATTGTGGGCGCGGCGCTGACCCGAGACTACCCCGTGGTACAGGGGTTCGTAACTTACATTGCTGTGGTGGTGCTGCTGGCCAACCTGGCGGCTGATATTGCCCTGCGCATCGCCGCCCCCAGCTTGCGCTTCGGTCAAGGAGAGATGTAGCAGCCAATGACGGGCGATACCGAAAAGGCCATGGAACGCCTCCCCTTAACCTTCGGCTCCCGGCGGCGCGGGCAGTGGGCCGGGCTGCTGCGGGAGCCGGGGACCGCCTTGGGACTGCTCTTGGTGGTGTCCCTGCTGCTGGCGGGACTGGTGGCGCCCTGGCTTCCCTTGGATGACCCAACGCAAATCAGCCTGTCTCATAGACTGCACCCGCCGTCCGTGGCAAACCCTCTGGGCACCGACCATCTGGGCCGAGACACCTTCAGCCGCATCGTTCACGGTGCCCGCATGACCCTGCTGGCCGCCGCCGCCACGCTGGTTCTAAGCATGACCATCGCCCTGGCGGTGGGCATAGTTTCTGGTTACAACGGCGGCTGGATCGACACGGCGTTGATGGGTGTTGTAGACCTGCTGCTGGCCTTTCCTTCGCTGATCCTGGCGCTGGCCGTGGCGGGAGCTTTGGGCCCCGGTCTGTTCAACGTGCTGCTGGCAGCCGGCGCCGTGTGGTGGGTGGGCCACGCTCGCATCATTCGCGGGATTACCCTGGGGGCACGAAATATGGAGTATGTAACGGCGGCGCGGGCTGTCGGGGCCAGCAACCTGCGCATCTTCCTCCGGCACATCGGGCCGAATATCCTCGGCCCGATCATCGTCATAGCCTCCCTGGATGTCGGCTGGATTATCCTGGGCATCGCCGGTCTCAGTTTCTTGGGACTTGGGGCGCAGCCACCCACGCCGGAGTGGGGCGCCATGCTCAACGACGCCCGCCCCTTTTTGCAGACCGCACCGCGCCTGTTGCTATTGCCGGGGGTGGCCATCTTCATCGCGGTGCTGGGGTTCAACCTGCTCGGTGACGGCCTGCGCGACCTGCTGGCTCCCATACCCAGCGTTCAAGGAGCTGACTGACGGGGACGCAATGCCGTAAAAACCATTCCATTCAGGCAGGCCCAGTCTTGCAGCGCTGGACAAGAACAGGGATGTCCAGGGACGAGATAATGGCGGCACGCCACGAGGGGCACCGCTTATGACTTACCTCGTGGTAGACGCCTTGATTGCGGCTGGTTGATTCTTGGACGACGAACTTGATCCCCGAGTGGCTGACTTTCTCCGAAGATGAGCAGGCAGTACAGGCAGACGAAACGCTGCACCTCGGCAAAGGACAGTACAACCAGCTCGTGCTGAACAAAAACGGCGAGACCGTCTTCGATTTCGTGATCCAATCATCTGGCAGCAAATTACCACTGTAGTGACAAACAGGTTGGTGATCCGGTGATTGCGCGATGGGGACATCATGGCCCGTGAATCTGATATCCCGGTCCTGGCGCAGGGTGTCGGCCTCCGATCTGCGGCAACCAATCCTGTTCAATGTGCCCGAAATAATCCCGTATCCGGATTTCACCATGGCGACGGGCGACTTTCCGGTTGGCGCGCAAGAGGGTCAGACAGTTGGCAACCGAGGGTATGTTGCCGCAGGATTGATGAGGGGCCGGCACGGGGTACAATGCCATTCAGGCTCTAACCGGAGAGGGTGCCTATGCATGTGTTGCACGTCACGAATTCGTATATACCGAATGCGGGAGGCATGGCCACAGCGGTACATACCCTGGTCCGGGCCTTGCAAGAGGCAGGTCAGGATGTACTCGTCCTGACACCCCAATTCAGTGTGGAGGATGGCAGTGATCATGAAGTGCAGCGTCTGCCCCTCGCAGCCTGGGACGCGATAATCGCCAACGGTTTCCACATCAGTCCCGGCACCGCGCTACATGGGTACATTGCCGAGTTTGCTCCCGATCTGATCCATGTCCATGGCCCATTTCATCTGGGCCCCGTGGCCCTGCGGCTGGCAGATAACCTGAAGTTGCCTCTGATCTACACCCATCACACAAAACTGGAGGAATACCTTCATTACTGTGATGGTGCGCGCCTGCATGCCACGGCCGTGCAAAACTTCTACGTGGGTTTTGCCAACCAGTGCGACCGGGTGTTGACCCCTTCGGGTGTAGAAGCTGACAACCTGCGGCAACTGGGAGTCAACCGACCACTGCAGGTGGTGCCAACGGGTCTGGACACCGCCTGGTTTGCCGAACTTGCCTGCCTGCCACGTCACGGGAAACGCCGCATCATCGGCCTCGTGGGGCGCGTAAGCGCTGAAAAGCATGCAGCCGCTTTGGCGGGGGCCGCCATGACCTATCTGCAGCAGGACGCAGGCGCTGACCTGCTCGTGATTGGTGATGGCGATCAGCTGGCGGCAATTCGCCAGGAGGCTGCCCTGCGGGGCTTGGCGGACCGCGTTGCCTGTCCGGGCTTCATCCGTTCGCATGCCGTACGGGCAGCGCTGGACCAGATAGACGTGATCGTGAACGCACCCGACACAGATACCCAATGCATCGTGCTTTTGGAAGCCCAGGCCCGCGGGGTGCCGGTCATATCTTCCGATGTGCCCGTAGCCCGCGAATTTGTGGCGGAATTTGCGGAAGGGATCACATTCTACCCGCCAGGGGACTGGACCGCGTTGATCACATGTCTGTCTCGCTTCTTTGCGCTGCCCACCCGCCGCCAGGCTGCTGTGAAGCATGAAGTGCAGGCTTTTGCCCTGCGCTTTCAGGAGACAGCGGTGATCCAAAATCTGTGCCAACTCTATACCGATGTGATAACGCAGTATGGTAACAGCCCTGAGGCGTGCCCGCACTGGAACAGCCAGCTGACGGGGTGGGCGTATCGAGTCCTTACCGATAGTTTAGTGCCCGTTATCCAGCTGTTGCGCACACCATGAAACGTGATCTGGTGATCACCGGCTCTTTGCTGGCCGCCGGCATGCTGACCGTCACGTCAGGGGCCATTGTGGCCCCTGCCCTGCTGGCACTTGCGGATTATCTGGGGGGAGCCGAACAGGGGTTGACAGCGGCCAACCTGTTTCTGGTCATACCCTCCGTGGGCATCGTGGTGGCGGCCCCCGTAGCCGGCTGGCTGGCCGATCGCTTTGGACAGTGGCAGACCCTGATCGGATCCGTGCTGCTTTTGATACTCAGCGGTGTCAGCAGTTACTGGACCGACCCGTATGCGCTCTTGCTGGTCGAAAGATTCGCATTGGGTTGTGGCATTGCCGGGACTGCTACCAGCTCCGCCTCGCTTTTGGGAGCCCTGCCGGAAGAGACCAGACGCCAGAGCCTGCTGGGCAAACAATCCGCCTTCACCAATATGGCAGGGCTGCTATATCTGTTTCTGGGGGGACAGATGGCCGCCGTACATTGGCGGCTGCCCTTCCTGCTCTACCTCTGGCCTGTCGTGCTGCTGCCGTTCATGGTGCTCAGCCTGCGTACCCAACCCCTGGTGCAGGTTTCCCGGGAAACGGCTGCCGCAGGCGAGTTTGCCGGGTGGTTGCACGGCCCTGCGCTGCCTGTACTGCTCCTGGTCTGGGGATCGGGATGTGTGGCCATGATGTTCATCTATACCCTGTTCACGGTGCATCCCTATCGAATGCAAGAGCTGGGATTTGCGGATGCAAGGCTTGTGTCCCTGACCATCATGATAGCCACGGCAACATCCGCTCTGGCCGGCTGGAACCTGCGCCAAATCGCCCGGCATCTGGGACCCTACGCTATTTTTGCCCTTACCTTTTGCCTGTTTGGAGGAGGCTTTCTGATCGTGGCGGTAGCCCAGGAAATCTGGCATGTACTGGCAGGCAATCTGGTTATGGGTATCGGTATGGGCCTCCCCGTTCCCCACGGGGCCGCTTGGCTGAGTGGCATGACCCCGGATGTGTGGCGGAGCCGCGTCTTGGGCATATTCAATACCTTTGTATTCACGGGCCAGTTTCTTTCGCTGTTGCTGATCCGCATGTGGAATTCTTTCACGCCCCACATTTACCATGTCAATTGGGCTCTGGGCATCACCTGTCTGATCATTGCGTGCCTGATGGCCGGCACGGGTGCGTATGTACACCGTCCATCGGGGCAGGGCAGGGAAACATGGATAAAGAAACGGAATACGTAGCTACGGGCTAACCGGAGTGCCGGCAGTGCTGCATCCTGTGGCGATGGGGACAGACGATGCGCCTTCATCCCCTTCCGGCACAGCCCGGCGGTTTCCGGATCAGCCAAAACCAGCGTCCTTTCGCGGTGGCACCGTGTGTCACACCATTGACCCGGTCTGGATGGGGCGGGCAACATTCCCCAGCGACAGAGAGGGCCAGGCCCATGGTATCCCCTGGCCGTCAGATACCTGTCCCGGCAAGCTCAAGCTTCGTCATACGTGGCCTGGCGGATATAGAGTTGGGTATCTGCGGTATCTTCCGGCTGTTCGTACCCTTTCCCGGCGCAGGGATCAGCACCCGCAACCGGGGTCTGGCCCACGGTGCCGCGGCCCTGCTTCTGCTTCTTGTGTTCGTGCTTGTTGGCTTCCTTGCCGCCGACATCGGTTTCATCGGCTTCAACCGGACCGGAGAACACCGGGTCATCGCCGTCCATCGCCTGCCGGATGCGGTGTCCCATGAACCAGGCGGAAGTCTGGCTGATGCCCAAGTCACGATGCAGCTTCATGCTGGACACACCCTTGCGATTGGTCGTCATCTGGTAGAAGGCAATGGCCCACTTGCGGAGCGGGATCTTGGACGACTGCATGACCGTCCCCACCTTGACGCTGAAGTAGGACCGGCAGGCAGTGCACCAGTAGGGCATCGGCTTGGCGTTGGGCACCGGGCGAGTCTGCTCACTGCCACAACGGGCGCACGTGCGGACTTTGGGCCATCGTATCTGCTCGAACCAGGCGCGGGCGGCATCCTCGTTGGGGAACATGTCCAGCAGTTCGAGGATGCCGATGCCCTTGCGAAACTTCCTGCCTGCCATGACCAACCCCGTTGTTGAATGATGGGTTGCTTCTACCGGAAGCAGGCCAGTTTGTCAAGTTATCTTGGTAATTCCCTTCCCGTTCCATAATCCTCGAAGGCGGTCTCTCTACAACGAGGGGAGCGTTGGTACGCGCAGCAGTCGACGCAATCCTTCCACATCGCGCCCGTGGGCAAATTGGGCGACCGCAGGCGGTTGCAATCGTCACGTTTGGCCCTTCGCCTCTGCGATCTGAATCAAGTTTCCGCACGAATCATCAAAGACTGCGGTAATAACACTGCCGAGGTCGGTTGGTGGTTGCACGAACCGCACACCACGTGCCACGAGACGCGCGTACTCGGCCCCGACATCATCGACCGCGAAGGAGGTACTGGGAATGCCATCCTCCACCAGCGCCTTCCTGAATGGACCGACTGCGGGATGGTCATCAGGCTCCAGCAGCAACTCCGTCCCCTCCGGGGCTTCCTCGGATACAACGGTGATCCATGCGTGTTCTCCCACCGGGATGTTGTGCTTTACGCGGAATCCCAAGGTTTCTGTGTAGAAACGAAGTGCCTTCTGTTGGTCATCCACGAAGACGCTGGCCAGGAAAATCCTCATTGCCGGATGTTCTCCTCTTTTGGGTGGGAAATGCGGTCGCCTGTCGCAATCGGCCACCGCTCGCCGATTGCCTTCAGCGGGGTGCTCACAAACCAGTGGAGCTTTGACCTCCCCTCGCGCCTCGTGCGAATCAACCCGGCCGCTTCCAGGACGTCCAGGTGTTGCGAGATCGCCTGCCGCGAGGAGTTGATGCCGTGCTTCATCGTCAGACGGGAGCACAGTTCGAAGAGCGATTGACCTCCCCGCTCGACGAGTTCATCCAAGATGGCTCGCCTGGTGCGGTCGGCAAGCGCGCGGTACAGGTCCACAGATTCGCCTGAGGCAAGTGTTCGATTGCATGTTGACGTTACATGATACGCAAGCATGGGCTTGCATGTCAATAGCGCACTTTGCCCAGTGCTCCACGGCGCGTTACGGCGGATCGGGACCCAGCCTGAGTCGCGATGGCGTCGCGACACCGCGCGGTTCCGGCCTTCGACCTAGACTCTTCCGGGGAACGGTGGAGGTGCCGTTGCCGGAGGCCCTGTTCGTCCCCGGGACGGTTCCGTGATCCTTGGGCAACCGCCTTGACGCGCGAGGTTGACATGGGCCGAGCCTCTCCGCGAACCCGAGATGCCGAGGCCCTTGCGCAACGTCTTGCCAGCCATGACCAACCCCGTTGTGGAATGATGGGTTGCTTCTGACGGAAGCAGACCAGTTTGTCAAGTTATCTTGGTAATTCCCTTTTGGATAGCCCCGTTGCTGTGACCCCGGCAACACCCACATGCAGCCATTTCCCACATGGGCATCGTCAATGGCAATCCAGGCACCGATCAGCGAGCGGTCCCGGGCTGATAGCCCGGCGGCTTGATAAAGAGCATGGACTGCATGCACTTGATGTTGCCTGACCAATGGGCCAGGTGTGCGCCGGCAATCTGGCTCAACACCCCGCTGATTGGGGGGGCCGGGTGTATTTCGCCATGACGGGGCTCACGTAGTGCGGCTGCTGAATGGCCAATATCCGGGAAATCACCTCTTCGTCGCTGAGCCGAGACGGGACCGGCTGGATGGTCTTGTGGGGATAACCCCCACGCACGACCTTGATGATGTCCTGCTTCTACTCGTCCAATTCGTCCGGGCTCACCAGATCCGGGACTGTCAGAAAGCCGTTTTCCACATAAAAGGCGACTTGCTGATCATCCACGATCCGGAGGACTTCAATGCGCGGACTCGCTTGATGATCTACAGTCATGGGTTTCTCGCCTTGCCGTCAAGATTTCTCCGGAGGCCAGGGTTCCAGGGAGTGTGGCCTGGGAGCAGTTTCTCCCATAATACTCCACGTTCGCCTTCTCCTTCGATGCCACCCGGGGCTATGGGCTGCGGTCGTCCAGTCCCTGGCTGGACGTGAGCTGTGTATGCCATCCAGGCCGTGGCTGCCAGATGGGGAACGGATCCATGTTCATTCGAGACGGAACAGGCGCGCAGCATTTTCGCCCTGGATGCGGGCCAGCTGGGCCACGGGCAAATCCAGCCCTTGCGCCATACAGGCCTGGATTTCCTCGATCGGCACCCAGGGATGATCACTGCCAAACAGCAGACGCTCCGGTCCGGCAAACTGCAGGGCATAGGCCATGGCTTCGGCGGAAGGTGTCACCAGATCCAGGTACACCCGTTCGTAGTAGGCGCCCGGACGCCGGGTGATGTGTTCCCGGCCCCGGCCCTTGCGCTCTGTCTGTTCCTCCACACGCCCCATCAGGTAGGGCAGCACGCCGCCGGCATGGGGATGCACGATCCGGAGCGTGGGATGGCGCTCCATCACACCGCCCAAAATCAGGCGCAGCATGGCAAAGGAGGTATCCATCATGAAAGCCGCCATGGGGATCATGGCGTGATCCCGGACATGCCCGCCCCAGGTGGGGACGGTGGGGTGCAGCACCAGGGGCACGCCGAGGGCGGCCACCCGGGCATAAAAGGGATCCAGGACCGGATCGTCCAGCTGTGTGCCGTCCAGATGGGAACAGCAGAACACGCCGCGCAGGTCCAGGGTCTGCACCGCCCGGTCCAGCTCCTGAATCGAGTCCGTCACATCGGGCAGGGGCAGGGACGCCAGCGCCACGAAGCGGCCACCGCTGTGGTGGCAGAGGTCGGCCAGAAAATCATTGCAGAGGCGCGCACCCAGGAGCCGCTGGGCGGGGGGCAGACGGGAGGGTGAGGGAATATTGACGCTCAGGACGGACACGTCAATGCCTGCCCGGTCCATGTCCGCCAGCTTGCGTTCGGGGGCGTAGTCTTCCAGATGCAGGCGGAACTGTTGTACGTCCCCGTAACGCAGCAGGTATTGGCCCGGCTGCAGCCGTTGCGCGGACACAAATCCGGGAGCATCCACGTACAGTTCCGCGTAGGCCTGGGGAAACACATGACTCTGCACATCAACTTGCATGGGATTTCCTTCGTGTAACGGTCCAGCCGGCGTGATTGACCCGTGGCTGCCAGGCGACCCCGGCTTTCAGAAAAGGGCCACCAGCGGGAAAAAGAGCAGGGAGGAAATGAACGCGCCGGCCCCACCGCCCATGATCCCCATCACCCGGCTCAGGACGCCGCGCGCGCCCGTACCGGTGTAGGCAGCCAGGAGATGCATCAGGACCCAGCCCACGGCGCAGCCGAAGAGGCCTGCCAGCAGGTGGAGCGGGAACAACCGCAGTTGCGTGGCCTGCACCAGGTAGGGCAAAAGACCGGACAGACGCACAAGCAGCCATGCCACAGGTGTCAACAGGGCTGCCACCAGCGCGGCCAGACCCAGCATACCCAAATGCCACATGCTCTGCCTACCGCAAGTGCAGGGGTGCCGCCAGCCAGGCGCCGATCCGGTCTTCGCGGTAATCGCCGTCAAAGGCTATGACCCGGATCGAGCGGGACCAGTCGGTGCCTCCGGGCACGGCCAGCGCCTGCCGCCACACCGGATTCCGGCTGACAATGCCATATTCGCCCACACACCAGGGATCCCGGAACCCGGGTTCCGGATTGCCCACCAGAATCCCAAACGGTCCATTGTGCCAGACCGGATTGTGCATGGCCAGATACCGGACAGGGGTGCCATGAATGCGCTCCCGCCCTTCCCGTGCCCTGTCGGCCCGTATATGTCCCCCACAGGCCGGTACAAGCCGGGGTTCTACCCGTACACACAGGATGCCAAACTTGGTGGCCGGAAAATGCAGGTCGCCGTAGGCGGCGGACAGGCAGGTTGTCATGTCGCACAGATGGACATCCCCCAGCACGCCCAGGGTGATGGTACGCACTTCATCCAGCACGGGCTGGTCCTGTTCGTCGCGCCATATACTGTGCTGCACAAACCGCACGCCACGGGAGAACACCTGGACCCGGGGCACATCGGCACGGTCCATGCGGCCCACATGGTGAAAGACGGCATCCTGGGCCTTGCGCCTGGGGGGCACAGCCCAGAAGTTGGCTTGTCGGCCCTGCACGTACACGGGATTGGCTCCCACAAAAATACCGTTGTGGAACGGGTGATCAAAGGGATAGGCCTGAATCACATTCTTGCCCGCCGGCGTGTAGAAGGGAAATACCCAGGGGCGGTAATATCCGGCCCCAAACCCGCCCACGGGTATCTGGGCTGTACGGTCCACCACCAGGTGGGTGGCGGGATGACCCAGACCTTCACCGGGTGTTGTGACCACCTGAAAGCGCGGGGAAGACATGCGGCCGGAATTCCTCCTGCGGGTCAGTTCCGTCCCCAAATCACAGCCATCGCCGGCTGGCCAGCTGTCTAGGGCCGGGGAATCATCAGGTTGAGCATGGCCTCGGCCTCGTGCGGGTCCACGCCATGTTTCTGCTGCAGTGCCGTGCGCACCCGGGTCTCGGCCTCAATGTCCAGATCCGCCAGGGGCAACGCCAGGCGCTGGCCATCCCGCAGGGCCGACTCCCGGCAGCCCACTTCCATCTCCATGGACATCACGGCATCCTCCAGGGTGAAGTCGCAATGGTCAGAGCCCCGCAATTCCGCCGCAAAGTCGGTAACGTGCGAGGCGATGGACGACAGATAGTAGGCCCGTTCATGCCGGACCGCCAGGCGTTGTTCGTTGCGGTACTCCACGGTCCCGATGGGCAGTTCGACACGGTCACAGATCCAGTGGCCATCCTCCACCACATGTTCAATGGGAAACGTCATGTCGTGACGGGCGCCGTTTTGCAGGGCCTCGTCCGAGCAGTACCGTACTTCGCCCAGGCCGTGCCACTGGTGCTGGGCTTCGCGGACGATGGCGCCCCGGGCTCCCGCCAGTTCGGTGTAGCCCGGACGGGGGTACCGTCCCAGCATGCCCTTGAGGTTTCCGGCCAGATCGGTGACCAGCCTGCCCTCCGGGAAAAAGAAGAAGTGGCAACGGAAGGATTCGTCTTCATGGTAACGGTGACGGGCTTCCCAGTGCGGATCCGTGACCATGCGGTGGCTCACGGCCTGGACCGCCTCCGGATGCGCGTCATACAAGGCGATCCAGCGCGAATTGTTGTGGTAGCCCGTGTGATCGTACAGGCAGGTAATGCGCCGGATGGGACCCAGAAAACCGGTCTGGTCTATGGCTTTGGCCAGGCGATCAAAGGGAAAGCGGATGAAGTTCTCGCCTATACGCAGGGTCACGCCGTTCTCCCGGGCTACCCGGGCCATGTCCCGCGCCTGCCACAGGGTACTGGCTATGCTCGTTTCCACCAGGTGATGAATGCCGGCGCGGGAGAGGGTGACCGAGATGGCATGGTGGACATCAATCGGCGCCACGACCAGGGCCGCTTCCACCAGGTCGGCCTGGATCAGATCCGACACGGAATAGAAGGCCTGGGCATCAATGGCGTCCGCATAGCGGTCCGCGTTTTCCTGCACCGGATCACACACCGCAACCAGATTCAGCCAGGGGCGCAGACTCTGGAACATGCCCTGGTAGGTGGTGGTGGAACGGTTGCCCGCTCCGATCATGGCGACATCAACGGGTTTGTCAAGTCCTGTCATGCGAAATTCCCCAAGGGTGGATTGGACTGTCTTCTATACGGGCATGTCGGCCAGATCGGCTTCATATACCTGGGCATGGCCGGTAACGTCACTGGTGTAGATCACGTGGCGGCCGTCCGGGGCAAAGGAAGGATGCGGATGCGTGTGTTGCGGCGCATATACGGGAATGGGGCCGTCCTCGTAGGGGAAAGGGCCATTCCAGTGGTCGCCCCGGCTGCTGGCCCGGGGCAGGCACAGCGTAGTCGGCTGTCCCACACCATCCCGGGGATCAAACACCTGGATCCCGATATCGGGAAAATTGGTGTCCGCGACCATGCGGCGGCCGTCGGGGGCGGCGATGGCATGCCAGGCGTTGAAACCCGTTACCGGACGCACGACACCGGTATCCACATGCACGGCGCGCATACCGTTGGGCCAGTTCACAAATCCCACTTCGCGGGTGCCCGGAATCCAGGCCTCGTGGGTGATCCACTCCCCCGGGGCCCTCTGATAGAGGCGCCGATTGCCCGTCCCGTCCCGGTGCACGAGCCACACCCGGTCCTTGAGCGGGCCGGCATAGAAGAGCAGATTCGGGTCGTCGGGGCAGAACTGCATGTGTGACACGTCGTCCCGGCGCAGGATGACGTCCCAGCGGCCGGATGTCACGTCGGCCACGGCAATGCAGGCTTCGTCCCCATCCTTGAAACGGATGGCCCAGAAGCGATCACAGGCGCTCAGGGCCGTGGTACCCATGGCGGCCGCCACCATGCCGGCGTCCCGCATGGCAAATCCGGAGAGGTCAATGAGCAGTTCCTCCTCCCGGGTTTCGGTATGCACGCGCCAGCCGCCGGTGCCGGCCGTAAAGTAAATCCAGTCGCCGGCATGGGCCGGATGGATGGAGAAATCCGAGATGTCGTCCCGCGCGGTCAGCTGCACCAGCTCCCCCGAGACCCGATCCTCCACAAAGATCTGGGGCGCCCCGAAGCGGGCAGAGGTGAACAGGGTCCAGCGCATGGCGTCATCGTAGGCCGGCACCAGGAAGAAGGGCTGGTGGTGAATCGAGGCGTGGGAAGTGATCTGGCGGATCCGGACGCCAGTCTGGGCATCCCGCAGCCAGCGGGATTCGGCGGGGAAACGGTCTCCCTTGGCCATCGCGCTCAGCCCCTGGGCCGCGTCAGCATGGTGGCCACGCCTCAGGCCGCCATGGCGGTCGGGACTTCAGGCAGCAGGCCCCGTTCCCTGTACCACTGCGCGAAGCCGGATTCCGCCAGATCGGCCTGGATGCGCCGGATCTCGTGCGCGGGCAGCGGTCGCAGGGGCGGCCGGACCCCCAGGGAGGGGAAGCGGCCCTGCAGATGCATGGCCACCTTCATGCGCTGATGGGCGTCCGAAGAGGGTTCGCCGAAACGGTACACCGCCTTGTTCAGCCGATAGACAACTTCCTGGGTCGCATAGGCCCGGGCATAATCGCCGCTCAGGGCGGCATGGACGAGATCAATGATGAGTTCGGGCACGAAGCCGGCAAAGCCGACCAGGGCCCCATCGGCGCCGGCGAGCAGCGAGGCCAGCAGGTATTCGTCATGACAGGTGAGCAGGGGGATGTCCGGCGCATGGGCCTTCAGCACCCGGTGTTCATGGTCCAGGCGCGCCATGTCCCGGGTGCCCATCTTGATGGCCACCACCTGATCAATGTCCGTCAGGGCCAGCATTTCCTCCAGGGTATAGGTGGCCTTCGTCCAGCTGGGATACTGGTGCACGATGATGGGCATGTCCGCGCCCACGGCCACATCCTCAAAATAGCCCACGGCGGTCGTGGAGGTCCGGCCAAAGCGCAGCCAGTGGTGGGCCGGCATCAGCAGAATGGCGTCCGCCCCGGCCTCCTTGGCCGCCAGGGCATGATCGATCGCCTCGAAACTGCCCTCGCAGCAAATGCCGGACACAATGCGCGTGTCGCCTGCGGCTTCCTTCATGATGCGCACGACATCGGCCCGTTCCGGGGCCCGCAGGCCCATCACTTCGCCCGTGTGACCGTTGCAAACCAGGCCGCGCATCCCGGGCACGGCCGCCAGGTAGCGCGTGTAGGCCCGGAGGCCTTCCTCGTCAATGGCATGATCCGCATGAAACGGACACAGGGTGGCGGGCGAAGACACCGCTCCAGGGATTGTTGAACATCGGGGGTTTCTCGTGTGCTTGGACGGAAGACGGGTCAGAACTGTGCACCGGTCACTTCCTGATCACCTGCCGCGGATTCAGGGCATCGTTCAGGCCATCGCCCAGGAACGTGAAGGCGAAGACGATAATGCCGATCGTGGCGGCCGGAATGATCATCAGGTGCGGAAAGGAAATCCAGAGGCTGAGACTGTCGCTGAGCATGGAGCCCCAGCTGGCATTGGGGAGGCTGGACGCCAATGCCCAGAAAGCTGAGCCCGGACTCGAGGGTAATGGCCCCGCCCACCCCCGCCGTCACGGACACGATGATGGGGCCAATGGCGTTGGGCAGAATGTGCTGGGCGATGATGCGCCGCTCGTCCGCCCCCAGGGATCGGGCCGCCTCCACGTACAGGGTCTCGCGGACGGAAAGCACCTGGCCCCGCAACAGCCGGGCGAAGCCGGGCCAGCTGATCAGGGAGAGCGCGCCGAACACCAGCACAAAATCCAGCCAGAGGGTATCCAGGTAGAACGGATTCTTGGTCTGCATGTACATCTGGTCGAACCAGGCGGCAATGGGCCGTTTCAGGGCCGTATTCATGAGCATGGCCAGCAACAGGCCGGGCACCGCCATCGTCACATCGGTCAGCCACATCAGGAGTTCATCGACCCAGCCCCGCGCATACCCCGCAATGCCACCCAGAATTACCCCCAGGACCAGCGAGATGAAGGTGGTGAAGAAGCCGACAAAGGCAGCGGTGCGGGCCCCGTGCAGCAGGCGGGAGAGGATGTCCCGGCCCAGGGCATCCGTGCCCAGCAGGTGATCCCGGGACACGTTCTGCATGGCGCTGTCAATGTCCTGTTCCAGGAAATCGTAGGGTGTAATATACGGTCCGATCAGGGCCGCGATCACAAACAGGATGACAAGGACCAGTCCCAGCGTCGCGAGGCGATTCAGCAACAGCCGATGCAGCGCTTCTTTCCAGAGGCTGCGCTGTTCGCCGGCCAGGCTTTGGTCCAGAGGCGCAAACCGCTCGTTCAGGGCAGACATGGCCATCGCTCAGCTGCGGGCAATGCGTGGATCCAGCAGCGGATAGCCCAGGTCTATGAGCATGTTGCCGACCATCACGATCAGGGTGCCGATGAAGACGGTGGTCATGATGATGGGATAATCGACCGTGCGCAGCGCCGTGATGGCGATATGCCCAAAGCCCGGAATGTTGAAGATGAGTTCCAGGAAAAGCGCGCCGTTGACAATGCCTATCAGAATCAGGCCGATGGAGGTCAGCACCGGGATGAGCACAGGCCGCAGCATGTGGCGAAAGATCACCAGCCGGTGAATCAGGCCCTTGGCATGCGCCGTGCGAATGTAATCCTGGGACAGGGTGTCCAGAACGGCGGCCCGGGTTTGCCGGATCACGGTCGGCAGGGCCCCCAGGCCGAGCAGGACAATCGGCAGCAGGACCTGGCCATGGAACAGGCCTTTCCAGCCATAGGGGACATCCATCACCTGGACCACGACCACCAGGAACCAGAGCAGCAGCGGGGCAATGACATAGATGGGTATGGCGTTGACAATCACGATCAGGCCCACAATGAGCTGGTCGATGAACGTGTTGTGCCTGAGCGCGGCCGCGACGCCCAGCGGCACACCCAGCAATACCATAAACAGGCAGGCGGCCACGCCCAGCTGCATGGAGATGGGCAAACGCACGCTTACCATGCGGGAAACGGGGCGCTTTTCGCGGATGGAATAGCCCAGATCTCCCTGGACCAGACGCCCCAGATAGCGGCTGAATTGCTGCGGGAAAGGGGCATCCAGGCCGTATTTCTTGCGCAGGGCTTCCAGCACATCCTCTTCCAGCACCCAGGCTGCCCTGCTCCTGGTCCAGAAACATGCGCTTGATGGGATCGCCGGCGCCATAGAACATCATGGCATACGAGACAAACAGGATTAACAGCAGACCGCTCCCCCAGCGCACGATGCGGGTAGCGAGATACAGGACCATCAGAAACTGTCAAGTCCGCCCGTGGTCAAATCATGGTCCGCCGCCGGGGACACGGCCAGCGCGTCGTGTCCCCGGCGGCCCTGTACGGTACAGTGGCCGTGGGATGTCTACTGCGCACGCATGTAGATGCGCCAGGGAGCAATCAGGCCGACATCGGGACCCCGCTCAAAATTGGCGACTTCCTCGCCCACGGAGCCGTAGCTTTCGGGAATGCCAAAGAACATGCCCACCCGGTCGGCCATGAAGAGTTCCTGGGCTGCCCGGGTCTTTTCGCAGCGGCCGGGATCATCCGGCGGCAGCGTCTGCGCTTCTTCGATCAGGCGATCGACCTCCGGGTTCTGGTAACCCTTGAGCATGGAGCCGCGGGCAATCGGACCTGCGCTGTGCATGCCGACCCAGGCGTAGGTGGCGCCATCCGGGAAGCGGATCACCACGTCATCCCGGGAGAGATTGACCAGGGCCGCATCTTCACCGAACTCGTCCGGACGGGTCTTGAACTCGATATTGGTGATGCCCAGATTCTGGCGCCAGAATTCCATTACGGCTTCCAGGGCCCGGTTGAGCGTCGGAGCCGAAGCCCGCGGTGTGACCCGCAGCTTGGGCAGGTTTTCGGCACTGCCATAGCTGGACGCCGCCAGGGCGGCCTGGGCCGCTTCCGGATCGTAGTCGTCGGACCAGTTCGCATCCGGGTCCCAGCAACTCACGTTGGGATCCAGGAGCTGGGTCGGCAGGACGGCATTGCCTTCCGGGAAGGCCGCCTTGTGGACCGCTTCCATGTCCACGGCCAGGTAGAGGGCCTCACGCACCTTGGGATCACTGGTGGGTTCCACCTGGTCTGTGATCCAGAAGGAGTTTAAAACCGATGGCCTTGGTGGTGCGGAAATAGTCCGGATGCGCGGCGCGCAGGGCCGGCGGCAGACCTGTCATCACGAAACTCACCTGGTTGTTCTGCACCATGGTAGCGGCGGTGTTCTGATCGGTCACGAACATGAACTCGATCCGCTCCAGATGGGGACCGTCGTCCATCCACCAGTTGGGGTTGGGCACCATGGTCGCCACACCCAGATCGGGATCGTATTCGGACAGCATGTAGGGACCACTGACCGCCGGGTTGTTCTCGGGCAGCCAGAAGGTATCCAGATTGTCGTCGGTCACGTCGTCGATCTTGATCGGATTGGTATGCGTGGTGGCAATACGCCAGTGGAAGATCGAATCCGGCACCATGAGCGTAGCCTGCCACCGTGCGGTCATCCAGCGCTACCAGGCCCGACACCGTGTCCGCCTCATCCGCACGGGCTTCCGGGAAGCCCACGACGTTGCCGATGTATTGCGGAATGCGTCCGTGCTCGGTCAGGGGGATCTGCCATCCGGTTCCAGGTACCCACGACCTGCTGGGCGGTGATGGGCGTGCCATCGGACCACATGGCCCGTTCGTCCACGGTGAAGGTCCAGACCGTATCGCCCTCACTGGCTACCGCACTGTTGAAAACACCGTATTGCAGGTTGGCATCAACGTCAAAGTACAGGGGCGGCACGTAGAGCAGCGGCATCCAGCTCTGGTGGTCGCCACCGCCCGACATGGGGTAGAAGGTGAAACTGTTGGCGCCCGTTGAACCGGTAGCGATGCGCAACACTTGTTCCTCGGCGGCATCATCCGGCAGCATGGAGTCGGCCACTTCCACTGCTTCGTCGGCCGCCGGTGCGGCCGCTGGGGCCGGCGCACAGGCCGCCAGTGCCACCATCAGGATGGTCAACAAGCCCATCAACTTCCATAATTTCATATCCTGTTCTCCTTGATTCTTCTTTACCGCGGCGTGCCAACTGCAAAATCGCCTCGCAACTGCCAGGCGGTCAAATCATCCTCAGCTTCTGGCCCGGATGGCCCGGAGGCAAGGCACAACCGCCCAAGCGGCAGCACAAGAGTGGATTTTGTGGCTGAAACACAAGAAAAAGATCACTCGCCAGGGGAGTCTGAAACCCGCTGCGTCAAGTGCTGCCGGCATTATACAACTCGGGTACTGCCGGGCACAAAATCCCCCCTTGCCGACTGCGGAGACGATGCACCGCGCACCGCACCGGCCGGGATTTCTGTGATCCCGGGGACAGCCGGCCCCCAGCAGCATGACCGCGGTTCTGATAGGCCCTGGCGGTCCGCCGCACAGGCCGGGACAGAACACGTCCATCCTAAAAGTGGTCAAACAGATCCCCGTCTTCC
>CAXXOQ010000083.1:0-11885 GCA_963664185.2 Caldilineaceae bacterium
AGCTGAGACAGCCATGGTGTTTTGTCAATATACAGGCCCTTACTGCGACGGATATCAGGATAACTGGAACGCGCGGGAGCCAATACGGGCAACGAATCCATGGTTGGGTCAGGCTCTGCAGGCAAGGCCGTATCACACGGGAAGGACACCAACAGGACGGGAGAGGCAAAGGCAGTGCATGGCTCATTATAGTAGATGTCCGATCGGGACCATTCAGGCCCAGCAACTGAGGTAGCAGGGCCATTGCCGGATGACCTCAGGCCTGATTGGCCATTGTCAGAACCAGACGCCGCCCATGCTATAAACCTGCATGGCCCTGTCTTCCCGGCTCTCTGCCCGGACACAGCCCGTGGCAGGAGAACAAGGCATGTCTCACCAGGTACCTGTTCCCAACCTTCCGCCTCTCCCGGCCGAGTCGGCGGGTTTGCCTGCGCGCTCAGGACAAGCCGACGTCCCCGCCATTCTGCCCCCCTGGCCTGTCATTCCAACCTGGGATACTGACACCCATCCTGCGGATCCGTGGGAGGACGATGTGACGTCCATGCACATGGGCCATCCCCGCACGATCTTCAACTGCCAGGAAATGCTGCTCCCCCTCGCCCACCCGGACTGGCACGTCGTCTCGGCACGCACCGTGTATTTCACGTATCAGGAGGAATTGCAAGCCATCCGCCCCGACTTGGCCGTCTATCCCTGCAAACTCGCTGATGCGGCCGGCGCTGTGCGCTACGATGTGCCTCGGGCCGTTCGCCCTCCACCTCCCGTGGGTCCTGGAAGTTGCCTCCGCGGCGACGATGGCCCAGGATCTGGGTCTCAAGAGGGAATTCTACCGGTATCTCGGGGTGCAGGAATACTGGCTGTATAGTCCCGAGGGCCCCTTACCGGACCAGCCGTCGTCCTTGCGGGGCTGGTTACGGAAGGGGGATCACTGGCGTGCCGTGCCGCTGGCGTATGCTCCAGACCCGGGGGTGTGGTACGGTTTGAGCTACCTGTGGCAGCATGAGATCTGTGCTCCGGACCCGGATCCTGATGCCCTGTGGGATCAGGACTATCTGGGGCTGTACTTTCGGGATCCAGATACAGGACGTATCACTTTCTCTTACCAGGAACAGATAGCTCGTTTGCAGGAGCAGCAAGCCACGATTCAGGAACAGCAAGACCGCCTCAATACTTTGCACACGGAGCAACAGAAAACTCTGGTGTTGCTGATGGCCCTGCAAAGTGGCGATATCTGGGCGGAACGCCTGCGCCAGACGCTGACAGAGGTGGACCCTGTCCAATACCCGACCACGGCCCAGATGCAGACTTGGCTGCATCAACACCCCACGGGCCAGGCGTGTCTGAACACCGTACGGGCAGCCCTGGGCCTGGAACCCTAGCCTTCCTGAGTTCGCCAGGCCGCCGGAACTCATCCGCCGGGCTGTGGCTGGCTCGTGCTTCAGGGCCAGCGGCATGGGTGGTTCCTGCGGCGCCAGCACATTGCAGGAGAACAGCCCCACACGGGGCAATCCCGTGGCCAATCGCCATTCCCTGCCAAGCGCCGGCGTCAGCCATGAGAGCGACCAGACGGTTACGACTCCGTTATGTCTGTCCATACAGCTTTGCCGTACGGGATTGGCCATAGCCCTCATCATTCATGGATCCAATGCCCAGTTGCCACCAGAGAAGGTCCTGTCCTGGCAGAAGGAGCCCGGGCACATCGTGATATCGTGACCGGCCCGCGGTCATGGATCATTCCCGCATGGCATTCTCCTGGTCACACGCGGACTGTGGCGAGACCCTGTGCGCTTCCCGGCAGGTGGCATTGACCTTGACTGCTCGCAAGTGCAGGGAGCTCAAGGTTCTCACGACGATATACAAGGCCTGGGCGGTGGACAGCCAGACCACGGCCAGGCGAAGCGGGACCAAACCCAGCTCCTGATGGCACCGGAGAGCCTACCCATCGGAGCAGTGCGCGGAGAACCGGAGCCTTGCGCCGTCATCACCCGGCCCCGGCTGCCGTCCAACCGGACACTTCAGCTTCCTTCTTTCTGTCCGTGGGAAGAATGCTACAATCAGCATGTCCCGGATTGACATCTGTGCATACCTTAATACATAAGGAGAAATCAAATGAAGACGCGTCTTCAATGGCAGGCCTTGTGGTCGGTCATCCTGATTCTGGCTTTGGCCCTGACGGTTACGGCCTGTGGCGGTAGGCCTGAGGCCCCGGCCGAAGAACCCATGGCGGCAGAGCCGGAAGCGGAGCGCCCGGAACTGCCGGAATCCCAATACAACCAATCCCCCATCCTTGATGATCGTGTGATTGCCGGCGATCTGCCACCGGTGGATGAACGTCTTCCCCTCAATCCCCTCGTCATCACCCCGCGGGCCGATGCCGGCGAACAGCTGGGACAGTACGGCGGGACACTGGCCGTAATGGGCATCGATCCCAATTCCGACGCCTTTGGCGCGGACTGGGGTGACGGCGGTGGCCTGATTGAGGAAAGTGTGGCCACCTTCGATCTGGCCGACCGGATTTTCACCCCCAACATTGCCGAATCCTGGTCCACCAATGAGGATCTGACGGAACTCACCATCAACCTGCGCGAGGGCGTACGCTGGTCGGACGGTACGCTGCTGACTACCGAGGACGTGGCGTTCTGGTGGAACGACATCATGAGCAATGAGACGCTGACCCCGTCCATCCCGCTCTATTACGCGCCCAATAACACGCCCCTGACCCTCAATGTCGTGGACGACTATACGTTCACGCTGCAATATGCGGATCGCTATGTGGCCATCGCGGATCGCCTCTCCAGCCTGCAGCCCTGGGCGCCCAAACACTACCTGGCCGACTGGCACGCCGATTATAACGAAGAGGCCCAGGCCCAGGCCGTGGATGAAGGATTTGCCGAATGGTACGAAGCGTTTCTGGCCCATTTCACCAACCGCGCCTACATCGTGTACGGCGGGGAACGCCCGTTCCTGGGTCCCTTTATCGTCGGACCGTCAGATTCCGCCGGTACCCGTTTGTCGGAGCGCAATCCCTACTACTGGAAGGTGGATTCCGCCGGCAACCAGTTGCCCTACATCGACTATTACGAACGCATCCTGGTGGGCAGCCGGGAAATCATGGAGGCCAAGGCTATCACGGGAGACTACAACTTCGGTGGCGCCTGGGCCGATCTGGCCAACTATCCCCTCCTGGTGGAAAACTCGGAAAGCGCCGGCTACACGGTGCGGCTCTATCCGGGCCAGAACTGGGGCGGCAGCGTGAGCTGGGCCTGGAACTACACCAGCAAGGATCCCTATCTGCGCGAAGTCTTCAATGACATCCGCTGGCGCCACGCCATGGCCATCGCGCTGGACCGTGAGGCCTACAACCAGGTCTTCAATCTCGGCCTGACCGAACCGCGACAGGCGGTGCCCCCGCCAGACTGGAGTTTCCGCGAAGAGGACATGGGTTACAGTCACATCGAGTACGATGTGGATCGGGCCAATGCCCTGCTGGACGAACTGAACCTGGCATGGGACGCCAATGGGGAATGGCGCTTGCGGGCCGACAACGGGGAACAGTTTGTTCTCTTTACCGAGATCGGTGGGGAAGGCCATCGGGCCGGGGAATGGGACTTCATCATTGACATGTGGCGCGACGTCGGCATTGAGGTCAAATACAAGACGGTGGACCATGACCTGTACGCCCAGCACCTGCTGGCCAACGATCTGGACATCGGCACCTGGGGGGCCGGCGGCCCCTCCGAGGCCGTGAGTCACGCGGTGTACCCGATTCGCCTGGTACCCCCATGGCACTGGCGCCCCTGCTGCGCGCTGGCCGGCATTGCCTGGTATGACTGGTGGGAGTCGGGCGGTGAAAAGGGCGAAGAGCCCCCGGCCATCATTCAGGAGCTGTACGACGTGCTGGATGAATGGAAGAATGAACCCCTGGCTACCGAACGCTACAAGGAACTGGGACGCCGGATGGTGACCATCAACGAGGAGAACATCTGGTGGAATGTCATGACCAGTTCCTCGCCCGGCATCAGCCATGCCATCGCCGCCTCCGCCGTGGATAACAGTGTCAAGAACCTGCGGGATCCGGCCGCGGACAAGGGCTGGTGGCTGATCGAGCTCCTGTACATTGACGAATAGGCCAGGGCCTGCATCCCTGTCAGCGACGCCCCGCCTGCCTGTAAGGTCTCAGGTGGGGCATCGCATCGTCACGGTGAAGGCTTTGCGCCGGATGGACCCGCTGCCTTGACCACCTTGTCCGCCCCCAGGTGACTTGCCGCATGTCCAGTTCCCAACCCCTGCTGGAAGTCAGGGATTTGAAAACCCACTTCTTCGTCCGCCAGGGCATCGTGCGGGCGGTGGACGGCATTTCCTTTGACCTGTTCCAGGGCAGGACTCTGGCCGTGGTGGGGGAAAGTGGCTGCGGCAAGAGCATCACGGCCCAATCCATCCTTCGTATCCTGCCCAAGGCGGGACGCATCATGACCGGAGAAATCAATCTCACCCAGGTCACCCTCAACGGCACCGGCGCCGAAGTCGTGGATCTGGCGCAGCTGAATCCCCGCGGACGCGAGATGCGCCATATCCGCGGGGGTGAGATCGGCATGATCTTTCAGGAACCGATGTCTACGTTCAGCCCGGTATATTCCATTGGCCACCAGATCGAGGAAGCGGCACGGCTGCATCGGGTGACGGATGCGGCCCCCACGCAGGAACTGGTGCTGGATATGCTGGCCCATGTCGGCTTCGCGCACCCGGATCGCACCTATCGGCAATACCCCCATGAATTGAGCGGCGGCATGCGCCAGCGGGCCATGATTGCCATGGCCCTGATCGGACAGCCCCGTCTGCTGATCGCCGATGAACCCACGACGGCCCTGGATGTGACCACGGAAGCCCAGATCCTGCGCCTGATGCGGGACCTGCAGGCGGAATTCCACATGTCCATCCTGTTTATCACCCACGATCTGGGGGTCGTGGCCCGCATGGCGGATGAGGTGGCCGTCATGTATCTGGGAGAGATCGTGGAACATGGCGACGTGGACACCATCTTTCACCAGCCCCGCCATCCCTACCTGCGGGCCTTGCTGGATTCCGTACCGCGCCTGGACCCCACGGCAGGCGCAAGCCTCAAACCCATTGAGGGCATGGTGCCGGATCCTTTCCACCGTCCCCCGGGCTGCTCCTTTCACCCCCGGTGTCCCGAATTCATGCCGGATGTCTGCGACATCCACAAACCGGGGCAAATCACCCTGCAAGACCGTGATGCATCCTCCGGGACCACACACGTCACCTGCCATCTGTATGCCTGAATGGCCATGTCCCATCCGGCACGCGACGACCTTATCCTGCAAGTGCGCAATCTCCGCATGCATTTCCCGATCCAGAAGGGATGGCTGCGCCGCACCCAGGGCTGGATCAAGGCCGTGGACGGTGTGGATCTGGATCTCACCCGCGGCCAGACCCTGGGCCTGGTCGGTGAATCAGGATGCGGCAAGACCACGACGGGCCGTTGCATCCTGGGCGGGTATGACATTACGGAGGGCGAAATTCTCTTCAATGATCCGGAACTGGGCTGGATCGACATCGCCCGGCTGGAGCGACCCCAGATGGCGGCCTTCCGCCGCCACGCCCAGATCATCCTGCAGGATCCCTTTGGCTCCCTGAATCCCCGCATGACCATCCTGGACATCGTGGGCGAACCCCTGACCATCAACGGCATTACCGGCCGTGACCGCCAGGATCGGGTGGCCGAACTCCTGCACCTGGTGGGACTGCGGGCCGAATACATGTCCCGCTACCCGCATGCTTTTTCCGGCGGCCAAAGACAGCGGATTGGGATTGCCCGGGCCCTGGCCCTCAACCCCAGGCTGGTGGTATGCGATGAACCCGTATCGGCGCTGGATGTGTCGATTCAGGCGCAGATCCTCAATTTGCTGGAGGAGTTGCAGGACCGATTTGGGCTGTCCTACCTGTTCGTGGCCCACCAGCTCAACGTGGTGTCGCATATCTGCGATGCCGTGGCGGTGATGTATGTAGGCAAAGTGGTGGAAACGGCCCCCACCCACGAACTCTTTCTGCGGCCCCTGCATCCCTATACGGAAGCCCTGTTGTCTTCGGTGCCGCGTCCCGATCCCCGACAGCAAACCGAGGAAATCATGCTGGAAGGTGAAGTGGCGGACCCCGCCCGGCCGCCAGCCGGCTGCCTGTTTCATCCGCGCTGCCCCTATGCCGAGGCCCAGTGCCGGACCGAAGAGCCCGAATTGCGGATACTGGCCGAGGGACACGCAGTACGCTGCCATCTGGCCGGCGAACTCAGCCTCCAGGGTGTACAGGCCACCGCATGAAACTCGCCGGTTCTCCCGCTGCCGGGATGATGCAGAAGGCAGGCGCGGTGATGGCCTGGCTGGGATTTTCCGCCCTGACGCTGGTGATCCTGATCCAGGCCTTTGAAGTGTCCCGCACGCTGAGCCACCTGCTCATTCCCGCGAACTTTGCCCAGGAGGTAGCCTCCCGCTGGCGACCGGTTGTGGTGTCCAATACCGTGCTGATCGGAGGGGCCGTTGTGTGGCTCTGGAGCGTGGTGTATACGCTGAACCGGTTTTGGGACACACCGCGTGCGGGACCGCTGGCATGGCGGAAAGTGGCGGTGCTGCTGTTGGCCGCCGTTCTCGTTGTCGCCAGTCTTTATGGCGCCGAACGCTGGCTCCTGGTGCTCCTGTAAATCCGGTACGGACGGGAACCCCCATGCTGGACTACATCATCAAGCGCATCCTGCTCTTCCTTCCCATGCTGCTCATCATCAGCATTCTGGTGTTCGTGCTCATCCAGCTGCCCCCGGGTGACTACCTCACCAGCGTGCTGATGCTGATGGCCGAAAGCGGGGAGGAAATCGATCAGGCGCTGATTGACGGTTTGACCCGCCAATACGGGCTGGACCGTCCCATGTATCAGCAATACCTGCACTGGATTGGCAATATCGTGCTCTCGGGGTGACTTCTGGACGGTCCTTTGATTGGGGACAGCCTGTGTCCACGATCATATGGGAACGTCTGATGTGACGTGACCGTGATCCTTTCCCTGGGCAGCCTGGTGTTCATCTGGATTGTAGCCTTTCCCATCGGGGTCTATTCGGCGACCCATCAGTACTCCTTCTTCGATTATGTTGTCACCCTCTTCGGTTTCCTGGGCAAGGCCACGCCCAATTTCCTGCTGGCGCTGATCCTCATGTGGGTGGGCTGGTCCTGGTTCGGCATTTCCATGGGGGGCCTGTTCTCGCCGGATTTCGCCCGGGCCCCCTGGAGTTGGGCCAAATTTGTGGATCTGCTGAAACACCTGTGGGTGCCCCTGGTGGTGCTGGGTACGGCAGGTACCGCGAACCTGATCCGCATCCTGCGCTCCAATCTGCTGGATGAACTGGAAAAGCCGTATGTCCAGGCCGCCCGGGCCAAGGGGGTGTCCGAGTTCAAGCTGATATGGAAATATCCGGTGCGCATTGCCATCAATCCCTTCATTTCCGGCATTGGTGGCGTATTGGCCGGAACTGATTTCCGGCGCGGCCATCGTGTCCATCGTGCTGAGCCTGCCCACCACGGGTCCCCCTCATGCTGAATGCCCTGCTGAGTCAGGACATGTATCTGGGCCGGCAGTTTTCCTCATGATGCTCTCCCTGCTGTCCCTCATCGGGACCCTCATTTCGGACATTCTCCTGGCCCTGCTGGATCCCAGGATCCGGCAGACGACCTGAATCCTCGCCTGTGGTTCTGCCCAGCCCGATGTCTGTCTCGGCTTCTCCCTCCACCACCGGTCTGGGTACCCTCCCGCCCGCCGATACTGACAGCCGCCTGGAGACGGCATCCCAGTGGCAGTTGATGCGCTGGCGTTTTCTCCGCCATCGGGCCGCCGTGGTCAGCATGGTGGTTGTCAGCCTCTTTTACCTGATGGCCCTGTTGGTGGAATTTGTCGCGCCCTACGATCCCAGCGAACCCAACGTCCTGTACCAATTGGCACCACCGCAACGGTTGCGGTTCGGTCCATGAAGGACAGTTCCAGTTGCGTCCTTTCGTCTACGACTATATCCCGGGCCGTGATCCCAAAACCCTGCGCATGGTGTTTGAGGAAGACCGTTCCCAAAGGCATGAACTGCTTTTCTGGGTTGAAGGCGATACCTACCGGTTCTGGGGTCTGTGGCGGACCAACAGGCATCTCTTCGGCGTAGAGGACGAGAACGTGCGGATATTCCTTCTGGGGGCAGACGAACTGGGACGAGACGTGCTGTCCCGCCTTGTATACGGCACCCGCATCTCCCTGTCCATCGGCTTCATTGGCGTGATTCTGAGCCTGGTCTTTGGGATAGTCCTGGGCGGTATTTCCGGATACTTCGGCGGCACGGTGGATCTGGGCATTCAGCGCATGATCGAACTGTTGCAGTCCCTGCCCCAAATTCCGCTGTGGCTTACCCTTTCGGCCGCCCTGCCGCGGGAATGGTCGGCCCTGCAGATTTATTTCGGCATTACCCTGGTGATTTCCGTGGTGGCCTGGACGGAAATTGCCCGGGTGGTACGGGGCCGCTTTCTCGCGCTCCGGGAAGAGGAATTCGTCCTGGCGGCCCGTTTCCTGGGGGCCAGTGAAAGCCGCATTATTTTCCGGCATCTGGTACCCTCCATGACCAGCCACCTGATAGCCGTCCTGACCCTGCGCATCCCCGAGATGATCCTGGCGGAGACCGCCCTGAGCTTTATTGGATTGGGTCTGCAGGCACCAGTCATCAGCTGGGGGGTGCTCCTGGCCGATGTCCAGAACATTCGGACGGTAGCCAGTGCCCCCTGGCTGTTCAGCACCGGGTTTTGCATCATCCTGGTGGTCCTGTGTTTCAACTTCATGGGAGACGGCCTGCGCGATGCCGCGGATCCCTACTCGCATTGACACTGGCCCCCGTTGCCTTGTACCCGCAAGTCACCTGCCCTGTGGGGATTTTGGCTCCTGTCTTGCCGGTACATGCCCGTGAACCGATGGACCCGCCCGGCAGGCAGCCATGTTCTGTCCGCGCGGCAGCCAAGTACGTGGTCCTGGCTGCTCAGGCATGCCTCTCGCCGATATCAATAACGGCAGGATGGTGAGGAGACTCCCCGAAGATCGCCGCAAGTTGCTGCTGACGGTAGGTAAAGATACGGCGGAGATCGTTGCGGACCAGGAGAAAGTTGGCCAGACGGCCGCCGGGGACCGCGTAATGCACACGATCGTGGACCAGGGTGCCGCCTGCGTGAAGGCTGAACGTGTGTTCGTGGTACCAGTAGAGATAGGGGCCGTGGATCTGCTCGTCCACAAAGCGCTCCATGGGTTCCCAGACCGTGATGCGACTGCGCCAGCGGAGCGGGAACCCGTGAAGACGCAACCAGTAGTCGATTTCGGTGCCGACCGAGAGAGCGATGGGCGGTGGTGTAAGCACCCGAAAACGGAGCCAGGAAGGCGTGATGCGTTCCAGGCTGAAGGCATCGGTGTAGAAGCCGAACACTTCGTCAGGCGTACCGGGCAGCCACTGCACACTGGTAAGCGTGAAATCGGACATGATCAAGGCCAGGCCAGTGGTGGGAAAGTGCGGGTTCCGGAAGCGTTGCAGAGAGACGGGACACCACGGCCAAGACAAGCAGGGCGACAGGATGTGGGCATGATGCCCATCCCACGGCACAAGCGCAATGGGGGTGTATGACGGACCATCCTGGCCGTCACATGGGTAGCCCAGCCACCGCGGATTGGCAGAGCCCATGTTCCCGATAGCAGCGGGCGTACGCGCCACCATGGACCCTGCCAGGCGGGATTAGTGCCTTGTGCCACCATGGCGACCGCCCGATGCGCTGTGCCAGGCCCAAAGATTCGTTGCGTCTGGCACAGCCCAGAATACCACGTACTGTCATGTCCCCGTACCGGATGCACAGGACGGGTGGAACCGGAGTGTCCCCTCACCTTGTATTCGGGATGTCCGAGCCTCTGCTTTCGGATCCCGCACGGGATCAGGCACTGTGACGCCTCCGCCATTGTCTGACTGGAATACAATATCCATGCCATTGTCTGGTTACCGCTTCACATGGCCCTGAAAACATGCCAGACATCGTAAAGGATTTCTGGCACCAGAATTGTGGAAATGATCATGCCCAGCCTGTCTCACCAAATTCTGCAGCATGTGAGCCAGGCGCCTGAAGGCGGTGTATTGTGTGCCAAGGCGTTTCTCCATCTGGGCAACAGGGCTGCGATCGACCAGGCATTGTCCCGCCTGGTACGGCGTGGGCGGCTGCTCCGGATCTGCCACGGCGTCTATACCCAACCTGTAGCGACTCGATTTGGTCTGCGCCCCCCTGCCGTGGAGAAGGTCATTGCATCGCTTTCCGCGCTTTGGCAGGAAACCATGGTACCTTCCGGCGGTGCCGCCGCGAACGTCCTGGGACTCACCACGCAGATACCAGTACAGACTGTGTATCTGACATCCGACCCCAACCGCGAACTGGCATTCGGTGAACTCACAGTTCATTTGCGACATGCGCCACGCTGGCAACTGGTAGAACCGTACAGACCAGCAGGAGATGCCATTCGGGCCCTGGCTTGGATGGGACCCCATGAAGTTCGAGAAAATGTCTGTCGGCTTAAGCACCGGCTACCCCCCGCAGAGCGTACCCGATTAATGGCAGCGTGTGCCATTCTGCCATCCTGGATGGCCCAGGCCGTGGGCATCCTGATGGCTGATGATCAAGACGTCTTTCCATGCCCTCTCACCTAATGCCAAACACGGTGTCCCGGGAGTTGCCTCCAGTCCTGGTGGACGCCAAACCCATCTTCTGGAGGAGGCTATTCGGGTCGTGGCACAGAATGGGGACAAGTTCGGGCGTGGGAGCGATGCCCCAGAAACGATCATTACAGGGATGGGATCAAGACAAGGCGATTGTTTGGCGTGGGGTGCACGGTGATACGGGTGGCCGGCCTCCACAGGTGCATCGAGAGCAGTTTTGAGGCTGACAAGGGGTTGTTTTCCAGTTATTTACGTCTGTAGGACTAAGTTGCTGGCCCTCCCCAATACCATGATGCGAGACCCAGACGCCTTGGCAGCCACCCCACCCCGCCATGACAGGCCCTTGACTGGCAACACAGTTGCTGTGTGTTTTTGTCAGCAACGCAGACAGCCCTGATCCAGCGGGAGGGGCTTACGCACGCGATTGAGGGAGACTGTCGCCAGACAAGGAGAGATCCTTGGGATTGGAATATGGCGGTCCTTGAGTCAACATGGAGGTGAAGCAGCATTGAATGCATAGTACAGGGCTTGTTTAGAATAGGGGTGTAGTTACAGTCTGTACCCAGTTACCCGCCATGCACCATTCGCGTATGCCATTGCCAGCAGGATTTCATATTCTTGTCCACTGTGATGACACGGGGGCCCAGGCATGAGAGCCATATCGGGCCTCACAGTTGGATGAAGCCAAAACCGAAGGCTCGGACCAAAACGACCTGAAAGTTGATTCTTCATGACTGTACTGGTAATAGCCCTGGATATCGGATCCTCATCGGTCCGTTGCAGTGCCTATGATGAAACCGGATCCTATGTAGAGCCTACCCGCCAGGTACAGGCCTATCGGGCCAGCGCGGACGGGTCCCTCCCCCTGGACACAGTCATCCTGGCCTGTGAACAGGTCATGGATGCCTGTTTGGACTCCCTGCGACGATTGCAGCGTATACACCAGGTAGCTGGTGTCGGCCTGTCTTCGATCGCCATGAGCTGGCTGGGTGTGGAAGCCAGCGGTGCGCCCACCACGCCCATCTATACCTACGCCAATCGGCACGGTGCCCAAAAGGCCGCTGCACTGCGCCACTATCCTGCAACACAAAGGGACTGGCATCTGCGATCTATGACC
>CAXXOQ010000084.1:0-15880 GCA_963664185.2 Caldilineaceae bacterium
TTTCACGGTACCCTTTGTGTGTGGCTGCCGCAATCTCGGGGAAGCCTTGCGCCGCATCGCGGAAGGGGCGGCCATGATCCGAACCAAGGGGGAGGCGGGTACCGGCAACGTGGTAGAAGCAGTACGGCATGCCCGCAGTGTCCTCGGCGACATTCGGCGTGTCCAGTCCATGAGTGCCGACGAACGCTATGCCTTTGCCCGTGATCTGCAGGCACCGGTGGAACTGGTCAATCAGACGGCGGAGCTGGGCCGCTTGCCTGTGGTCAACTTCGCGGCAGGGGGTGTGGCCACGCCGGCGGATGCGGCTCTCATGATGCAGCTGGGACTGGACGGGGTGTTTGTCGGCTCCGGTATTTTCAAGAGCGGGAATCCGGCCAAACGCGCGCATGCCATCGTGCAGGCGGTGACGCACTTTGCGGATGCCGAAGTGCTGGCGGCCGTCAGTGAGGATCTGGGGGAACCCATGGTGGGCATCAACCTGGATACGCTCTCGGAGCAGGAAAAGATGGCCCACCGCGGCTGGTAGGGACGAATCGCCATCACCATCGGGGTTCTGGCGCTGCAGGGCGCATTCCGGGAACATATCCAGAAGTTGCGTGCCCTCGGTATCGAGGCCATAGAGGTGCGGCGCCCGGACCAGTTTCAGGGGCTGCAGGGCCTGATCCTGCCGGGGGGTGAGAGTACCACGATGGGTTTGATTGCCCAGCGCTGGCACCTCGTCACGCCATTGCAGGACTGGGTGCAGGCAGGCAAACCCGTGTGGGGCACCTGCGCCGGCCTGATCCTGCTGTCCAATCAGGCCATAGGCCAAAAGCAGGACGGCCAGCCTCTGCTGGGCGGCCTGGATGTCCTGGTCAATCGCAACTACTTTGGCAGCCAGCGGGACAGCTTTGAAACCTGGCTGGAGGTCAAGGGCTGGGAAGAACCCGTCCATGCGATCTTCATCCGGGCCCCGGCTATTCTGCAGGCGGAACCCCATGTCGAGTGTCTGGCCACCCTGACCGGCACGGATGGCGCCGAGGTGGCCGTAGCGGTACGGCAGGGTTCCATTCTCGCGACGGCCTTCCACCCGGAACTTGCGGCCGACTTGCGCTGGCACGCACTTTTCGCGGACATGGTTTGTACCGCAGCCGGATAACCACCGGCTGGACCCTGCCCCTCAGGGCAAACAGCGCGCGATTTCCTCCTGTACGGCAGCGTGGCTTTCCGTGTCGTGGTGTCGCTGCAGCAGCGCACGTGCCTCGCCGGCCCCGGTCCGGGCCAGGACGCGGCCGACGGCCCAGGCCGCATGTTCCCGGACGACCGGTGAGGAGTCCTGCAGCGCCAGCGCCAGGCTCGGCAACGCCCTGGCATCCCCCCAGTTACCCAAGGCGGTGCATACGTTGCGCAACATGCCCGCCCTCTTGGGACGCTTGACAGCCGAGCGGCGGAACCTTTCCCGGAATGCCTGGTCTTGGAGCCAGTAAGGCGTGTCCGGCCCGAATCCCTCCAGCAGGGGCGGGGCCATCCAGTCGGGCCGGGCCTGGAGACCGGGCATACGCGGGGTCCGGTCCGGCCGGTCCCGATTCCACGGACAGACTTCCTGGCATATGTCACAGCCGAAGATAAGATTGCCGAACTGCGGGCGCAGGGCACGGGGCACGGCCTGCCTTGATTCGATGGTCCAGTAGCTGATGCATTTCCGGGCATCCAGCATGTAGGGGCCGGCAAAGGCGGAAGTGGGACAAGCTTCCAGGCAGCGGGTGCAATGGCCACAGGTAGCCGCTGCGGCATGCGGCGTGTGGGGCATGGACCAGGCGCCCACTTTTTCCCGGTAGGGTATCCCCGCCAGGATTTCCTGCGGGGTCCGCACCGTCAAGGCAAGGGATACCGGAGCCGGATCTGGCACAACCTGTTCCGGAATGCAGAGGACCGCCAGGAAGAGCCAGCTGCCTTGCTGAGGGTGGATGGCACAGCAATTCTTGCCCGTGAATGTCATCCCGGCGGCCATGGCCCAGTCCCGTTCCACGACAGGGCCGGTATCCACCCAGCACTTGGCGCGATGCAGGCGGCCGCTCAGGCGGCCGATAGCACGGTCCAGCTCATGCAGGCGGGGCTTGATCAGGTCATGGTAGTCCTGGCCCCAGGCATACCGGGCAATGAGGCCACGCGCGGGATCCTGGCGGATGGCCTCCGGCAGTTCCAGCTGGTGATAATCCACACCCACGACCACCAGCGCATTGACCGTCAGGCCATCGGTCTCTTGCAGGTGCTCGGGATTGGCCCGCAACTCCAGATGGCGTTCCAGATATGCCATGTCCCCATGGCATTGCGCTGCCAGCCACTCCCGGTAGTACGCCATGTGCACGGCGCCTTCCCGTGGGGTGGTGACGCGGCAGAAATCAAAACCGAGATCCACGGCCGCTTCATGTATCCGGACAGATGGCAAGCTGGCACTGGACATACAGGATGCTGAGGCATGGGTAATTGCCTGCACCAGGAAGCCGCGGCGATGCAAGGCGGATCCTGGGGATCCCATCTATGGTAACTGCTGCGGGGGCAAAATGCTGCACGCCCAGAACCGTGTTGTGTTATAGGCATGGCAGACCGCGGCGGGGATTGTGCTGTCCGGCGGCACAGACAACACCACTCTTCTGTACAGGGCTACGCTCCTTCTGGCAGGGACTCCGGGCGCTGAAGACGCCTGGCGTACCTCAAGGTGGCGTTTCGTGGCCCTGGACCTGTGCTATGCTTCTGGACCGTTGGGGCTACCGGACAAGCCGATTGGGAGGAAGATGCATGTCTGTAGAAGCGCTGGCTGGCCACATCCTGCAATACATGGAGTCGCCACCGGCCCGCGAGCGCATCTTTCGTCGGCACGAATTGCGGCATCTGGGCGATGCCGCCGCCGTGGATCAGGCCCTGACGCAACTCAAGCAGGCACACAAGGTGGGATCGCCAGCGCGCGATATCTGGTTTCCCCTGCAGAAGTGGCAGGACGGACAGGGCATTGTCCAGTACATTCCACCTGCCTACCTCAAATTCCTGGCACAATCCCTGCTGCGCTGTGAGGGTATTGTCATGACCGAGAGTGTAGCGGAACGGGATTACCGCCTCTCCTGGGAAACCAACCAAAAGGAAGGCGTCTGGGGTGTCCCGACATTTGCGGAAATCGGGGTTGCGACTCCGGTGGCTTTGCGGTTGCGGTGGGGCAAGGCAGAAGTCAGGACCGAGTACCAGGGCCAAATCATGACATCGCCCCATGACCACGATCTGTGTTCCGCATTTGCGATTCTGGATGCAGAGGGTTTCGAGCTGGAGGCCGAGCGCATCGGCACCGATCCCGTACGCCTGGAGAAAGAGCTCTACGTCAACCGGGCTATTCGCACGCTGTCACGGATGCAACCGCCCCACGGCGCTTTGGTTTTTGAAGGAGGCACTGCCCTGACCAAGGCATGGCGGCTGTCGAGCCGGTTTTCCGAAGACATTGGTTGCCGTTTGGTGTTGCCTGATCCTGCATCCATATACACGCCTGCGATCCGACGGGATGTCCATGCCTACGCCAGAGATTACCTGACCCGGCACTTCCTGCCTGGCCTGCCCCACGGCCGTCTGTTTCAGCACGGATCGAAATTTTGCGAGAATGCGACCGTGTTGCCTGTTATCTTGCACTACGATTCGTTGTTGGCACGGGAATCCCGGGTCCAGATGGGCATCAAGGTGAAGATTGCCTTTATCAACGATGATGTCCCCATCCTGACACGCAAGGTATACAACAACCCGTCTCCTCTGAACGCCGGGGAAGAAATCCTGGCCGAGATGCCTTGTGTAGAGCCCTGGGTGATCCTCGCCGGCAAGGTAGCGGCTTTGACGGAAAGGATTCCCCGGTGGGAAGGGGTGGAAGACAAACAGCGGCAAGTGGATTTGCTTCGCCACCTGCTGGATCTCTATCTTTGCCAGATTGTGTATCTGTCTTCTGATACCGTACGCAGGATGCGTGCCCTGTTGCCCCAGGATACAGAGTTTCTACAGGATCGCCTGACCCAAACCCATACGCTTCTGCGTCGGGAGCCCTTCTATCGCCGAGCCTATCGGGACTACATCAGTCGCATGTTTGCGGGCAATGCCGTAACGGATCGGACCTTTGAGGGAGCTGTGGACAATTTCACAGAATTGGGCCAGCGTTTGCTGCATCCCGCGGGTACCGATCCCGGCAGTGAGTTCCGACGCAGAATGCGCTGAGGCCTTGCGCTGCAGGGATCGCGTGGCAGCAGCTGTCCTGGAAGGTTGCACCTGCTTCCCGCCTTGGCGGGCGATCCAGGATATGAGCCCTGCTCCCGGACCGGATCGGCGCCCAACGCCAACAAGCGGGCGGGGATGAGGCCTGTCTCCGGCAGGTACTGTCCCAATAGCCACACTTTTATGATGCGACTGCCCTGCCTGGGTGCCCTATAAGGTAGACTCCTCCCATGGATACTGTGTCCAGTTGATCCCGTATCCACCGGATACCAGGCTATGAGGTTCACAACCATGTCTTCGTCACAATCCCGCAACTCCTGTACCCTGGCCATTGATGGGGGTGAACCCGCCGTCCAACAGGACCTGAACCTGTACAAGGGCGCCGGGCTGATCGGAGAGGAAGAGAAACAGGCGGTGATGGAAGTGCTGGAGGCACAGTCACTGTTTCGGTATTACGGTCCCAACCACCTGTCCAAGGTGGAAACCTTTGAAACGGGTCTGGCCGCGCATCTGGGTACCCAGTACGCGATAGGTGCGGCCAACGGCACGTCGGCGTTGCGCATGGGACTGACGGCTTTGGGGATTGGCCCCGGGGACGAGGTCATTGTGCCTGCCGCCACCTTCATTGCCTCCGTAGGTGCCATCATCACGTCCCGGGCCCGGCCGGTCTTTGCCGAGGTGGATGAGAATATGCTGCTGGATCCCGCGGACCTGGAACGCTGTCTCACACCTCTCACCAAGGCCATCATGCCCGTGCATCTGGGGGGAAAATGTGCGGACATGGAAGCCATCTGTGCCTTTGCCCGGGAACGGGGGTTGTATGTCATTGAGGATGCCGCCCAGGCGTGTGGCAGCGTACACCAGGGCCGACCCGTAGGCACGTTGGGGGATGTGGGCTGTTTCTCGTTTCAGCTGGAAAAGAACATCACCAGCGGGGAAGGCGGGGCCATGGTGACCGACAACGCGGAATGGTATCGCCGGGCCACCATCTATTCCGACCAGGGCGGCCAGTTCTGGACTTCCCACGCCGGTGTCCGGGATCACTTCGGCAGTGATCCCATCGTGGGCGAGAACCTGCGCATGAACGAGATCGCCGGTGCGATCCTGGGCAGCCAGTTGCAGAAGCTGCCGGCCATCCTGGAACGGATTGAGGTCAATACCGGAGTCCTGCGCGCCGGTCTGGAGGAATACTCCACGGCATCCCTGGAGCGCCGGATTCCCGGCCGGGATGAGCAGTCGCTCTGGATCATCGCCTACGAAAAGGATGGGGCGGCGGCCGCCCGGCGGATTGAGGCGTTGCGGGCGGAGGGCGTCCCGGCCGGCAAGATCTATGGTGGCCTGCCCGTGTATGCCGCACCCCAGATTCTGAACCAGTGGACCGCGGCCCGGGGCTGTCCCTTCGACTGTCCCACCTACTTCCCCGAGCCTATCCAGTATCACATGGGTATGTGTCCGCGCTCGGAGGCGTTGATGGACCGATCCGTAGTCATCGAGTCTGGTCCGCTGTTGTCCGAAGAGGACCTGGAGGATCTGCTGTGGGGGGTACAGAAAGTCTTTCAGGCATAGGAACGGACACCAAACCCATGTCAACACCGCTGTCTGCAGACAGAATTCGGGCAGGGCGCGCGGTGCGGCTTACTTCCACAAACGGACGAGGAAGCGATCTTCCACCTCGATCAATTCCGGTTCGGTACCATTGTGCTGTCTCATTCCTGCCAGAATTTTGCGGGGGACACCCAGGCCACTGCCTTCAATGTACCGGTAATCCCTTAACACGTCCTTGAGAAGGCTGTTGCGTGTGGCCCGGTAACCGGCCAGCATTTTGGGGACTGTCACGGTATTGGGCAAGCGTCCGGGAGAAATGATTTCCAGCCGGTTGGCATAGAGGGTGAGTTCAATATCACTTACCTGAATGGTATAGTCTCGATGGGCCACGGCGTTCACCACCGCTTCACGCACGACATCCAGGGGATAGTCCCATTTTTCCTGGCGTCGGCCTGAGGCGTCCACCCAGGCGGTCACTTCAGTGTTCCTGCGCACGAAGTCAAGTGCCTGCTCGATGATACCTGTTGCCAATACCTCACTGCTGTCCGAAAATGTCCACGGCATGTCAGGATAACGGGCACCATGAACCTCCTGCATAGCCGGGAAAAGGGCCACGGCCGGCCCTCTCAACGTGGTCCGTGCCCGTGCGTTGTAATCCTTTACGATGCCGGGATATGCTTCCGCGTTAATACTGGCCTGGGGCAAGAAGAGATGGGGACGCCTGCCAAATAGCAGCATGCCCCCCGTAGCAGGTACAATTCGCTCCCGGTTCTCTACCATTAGGCCCGTATTCACGAGAAAACGCAGCCAGGCCTCACGATCATCCCAGGGAGGGTATTCCTGCCGCCGCATGTCACGGAAGTAGTTGATGAGATATCGTTCATCAAGATCATCCAGGGAAGCACCGGGTACGGGAAGGTGATCGTACCGGAGCTGTCCGGACTGCTGGTAGAGACGCATTTCCTCCGGGTTGGTAGCATCACGGGTTGTGGTGCCTACCCGAATTTGGGTGACCCAGGATGAACCCCGCTTGGCCTTGTAGGGTTTGTCTGGGGCGTCAGCAGGAAGGGATACGATGCCCACCCATTGCCCTTCGTACCACTCAACGGTTTCCCAATAGGGAATGGTGGCCGGATGTACATGATTCCTGGCACACTGCATCACCCATTCCTCGGCTTGCTTTGGCGTCCGGGTCAGCCCCGTAACGGTTTTGTCATCTTCCACGCCAAGGAGAATGTATCCCCCTTCCAAATTCAGCAGGGCGGCCATCTCTTTACCCAGCTGTTCCGGGCGGATGTCGTCCCGCTTGAATTCAACGCCGGAAGTTTCGCCACTACGAATCAGTTCGGCCAATGCGATTCGATGCATGCGGTGCTCTCAAAAGCCATACTTGAGGCGGCGCGTCTCAAAGGCTTTCTTGCCGCCTTCCAGAATTTCTTCGATCATCTCACGCACGGAGGGGACATCAATGGAGTTCATGTGTTCCCGGGCAATCTGTGCCTTTTCACTGTCAGCTGTGAGTCCCAGGACCATCTCCGCATCCCCCAGAACAGGGACATTGGCGTTGTGCGTGGCGAAGACCAACTGCCGCTTGAACTTCTCTTCGCGCAACCTGGGGATCACTCCCTCCGTGATAAAGCGGTTGTCCAAGTCGTCCTCTGGCTGGTCGATGATTAGGGGTGCGTCGGATTCCAAAAACAGCAGTAGCAATATGGCTGTCGCTCTCTGCCCAATGGAAAGGTTCTCGATCGTGCGCCAATGGGGACGATGGCCCGCAGGTTCCGTGTTCAGGCTGATTGCGGTAGTGGCGGGCAATTCCAGTTCCTCTATGCGCATCAACACTGACTCCGGCAGATCCGCCAGCATCCGGGACTGGTTTGCCGGAATGTTGTCGTAAAGTTGCTGGATCTCCTGGGGCCCCTTGCGGCAGGCTGCCGTAAATTGCGACAGGGAGAATTCCGGGTGCGCCGAAAGCACCTTCAATGTTTCACTGAGTCGGCCGCTGATTTCTTCCCGGAGAATCTGGATTACCTGTGAGCGATCGCCCGCAGCGGTTACTTTGACCAGGACCTGGTTGGCAAGTTTGCGGCTAACCTTCCTGGCCGCCTTGTGCAATCGCTGGAAATCCTGCGTGTTGACTTTGTGCCATGCAACAAGAAGGCCTTTCCTTCGTTCCAGAAGATCCTGCCTGCTGCGTTGCAACATGTTGCGTGTTGCCTTGTATTGCTGCAGTTCCTCTATCTGTTGTTGCAACTGGATGAATTCTTCCCCTGCTGAGGCAGAATTCTCCAGTTCGCGCAGGATACGCTCATAGGCAGCCTGGACTTCATTTTTGTGGCTTTCCCATCGCCTTTCAATCTGGGCCAATTCTGCACGAGCCGACTTGAGAGACTGTGCCAAGAGGGTCTTTGCTTCTTCAAGTTGGGCACTTAGCCTGGTGAGGACCCCTTCGGCATCGGCCAATATCGCTTGGCTCGGTAATTCTGCCAGTGCCCTGGCAGAAACAAACGTCCGATCGATGGGCAACTCTTGCGTCAATACCTCAAGACTGTCGTCAAAGGGCTGAAGCCGGTCCGAAAACGACTTGACCATGCGTTGTTCGCGATTCAGCAGTCGGCGCTCCCGGTACCGATCTTCCCAATCTATCTCCTGGTAGCGCTGGAGTTTCTCTTCCAGCCCAGGCAGGCTGGCCAGACGCTCTTCCGTCTGCTCCAGGTCCTCCTGCACCTCTGTAAGCGACTGTCTGGATTTGGCCAAATCGCGCTGAATGTCAGATTTCTGCTGCTCCCGTGATGGTTCTCGCTCCACAAAGCGCTCAATAAGGCGGGTGCGCTTTTGTGCATCCCTGGCCAGTTCTGCGATCTCATGCTGTCCATACACCTCAATCCGGGTCAGGATCTCTTCAGGACGGAGACTAGAGAGTTGGCCATTCTCCTGGTAAACCACGGGCGGGTGCGGCACGGTCCGTTCAATGCGGTACTCACGCCTGTCAGGCCGATGGCAGCATACACGCAGGGAGATCCTGGCGTCGGGACCCAGGACATTTTGCACGATGCTTGCGTGCAGTTTGCAGGCTTCGTCACCCGCAGGTGGCAAACCGAGGGCATAGCGCAGACTTTCAATGATTGTGGATTTGCCTGTGCCGCGACCACCAATCAGAACGTTCAGGTTGGGATTCAACGGGATTTCGGTGCCGTCGAGAAACCCGCCTTCCCAGGCGATCGAAACGATGGCTGCGTGGTGGGGTAAAGCGTAATCGTCGTTTAGCCGTACCCTGGATTCTGAATCGAGAAAGGCCTGCCGCAATCCTTCCACGGTAACTTCGGACATCTTGATCCAGCACGATGCACCGTCAAAGGCGAGATCCTCCGGTTGGTTGACATCCGTGGCATTGAGGATCGTCACCGGACGTTCCCGGCGATGTTCCCCATCCTTGTTTTCCAGAATGCGGCGCAGACCTTCTGCGGCATCCGCCACCGGACCGGGCAACGAGCACGCAATAAGATGGGCCGAACACCAGGCGTTGATCCGTGACCGGCCGGTAAGTTTGGCAAGCAGCCCTCCGGTTTGCGATGTCACATGTGCGGCGATGCAAACGGCTTGCCATTGTCGGGACTCTGTCAGGAAGTCGATCACGTCGTACTTGCCCACAGGAGAACCTTCGGGCTCCTGGTGAATCCCGCATGCGCCGAGAATTCTGTCCAGATACTGCATCTCCGTGCCCGGATCAAATAGGCATAGCAGGTGAACGCCATCCTTCGTTACAGCCTCAAAACCAGGGAAGACCGTTATGCCTGCTTCCTCCGCGGCGTGAATCAGGCTTTGGGCCGTTTGGACGCGATAGTGATCCGTTACGGCAATGGCTTCAATCGCATGTGTGTGGCAGGCATCAATAATGGCCTGGTTGTATTCTTTTTCGCTGTGGAATGCTCCCGGATTTCCGTAATCCTCAAGATACGCGAAGGGGTTTACCTGCAATGCACATCGGTAGAAACGCGCTCCTGCTGCATGGGGGTGGATGTGGTTGCCGGGATGGGGATTGCTCATCTGCATCTCACAATGGGCATTATGTGATCCTTGTGGGGCCAAAGCTTGGGCACGGGTCTGGCCGATGTGCCTCTGCATGCCTGTTTCTCTGCAGGCATAATATAGTGGCAGTCCTGGCCTGTGGCCCTAACCCTGCATCGTAAGCAGGAATCAACAGACCAATACCGCTATGTCACGCCAGCCTGGACACGGATAACGCATGGTATCCTGCCTTGCGCGGTTGAATCCGTGGCTATTCTACCATTACCTGCACAACCCCGTCTGTCCCATGGGCGGGGCGACAGCCCTGCATGCGGCAGTTGACGGCCCGCCCGGTTTCATCGGAATTCGGTTCGGAATCATGTGCCGCTCAGGCAGCATGGGGACATGGCTGTATTTCCTGCGGGAATGAAGACAATACCTGTTTCTGTGCTAAGATCCCGTCTTTACGTTGCCTGGATGAGTCTGGGTTCCACCCCTCCGGGCTCCCTGGAAATCCATCCAGGCCCCGACTGCAGACTCCCCTTTTTCTCAGCTTCTGAAACGCCATGCAAGAAACCCTGAACGCCCTCAAGGAACGTCTGGCCACGGTTACCGATCTGCGCCACGCCTCCAGCCTGATGCACTATGACCAGGAAGCCTTTATGCCCACAGGGGCATCGGCAGCCCGGGCGATGCAGATGGCTACTGTATCCAAGGTCACCCACGATCTGTTCGTGGCGGATGAAGTAGGGGCTTGGCTGGAAGAATTGCAGCCTCTGGTGGACGAAGGGGGCGCGGATGAAGACGATGCCGCCCTGATCCGGGTCACGGCGCGCGATTACCGCCTGGAACGCAATCTGCCCACGGAGTATGTGGCGCGGTCAACGGAAACGTACGCCCTGGCCAATGAACATTGGCGCAAGGCCCGCGCCGTGTCCGACTACGCCCTTTTTCTGCCCTGGTTGCAGCAGTGTGTGGATCTGGCGCATGAATATGCCGCGTATCAGGGCTATGACGATCATGTCTACGATCCGTTGCTGGATCGGTTTGAACCCGGCATGAAGGCGCGCGATGTGGAAGCCATCTTCACCCCCCTGCGGGAAGAAACCACACGTCTGGTCAAGGCGGTCGCGGAATCCGGGGTCACGATTGACACTTCCTGCCTCCGGGGCAATTTTGACCTGGCGACCCAGCGCAATTTGGGCCGCGTGCTGGTGGCTGCCTTTGGCTTCGATTTCCATCGCGGGCGCGTGGATGAAGTGACCCATCCCTTCTGTACCAGTTTCAGCCGCGACGATGTGCGCCTCACCACGCGCATCTACGCCGACGAAATCAATGTGTGTCTCTTCAGCATGCTCCACGAATGCGGGCATGCCCTGTACGATCAGAACATCCACCCGCGGTATGACCGCACGCCAATCTCCACCGGGACGTCGCTGGGCATCCATGAAAGCCAATCGCGCATGTGGGAAAATCTGGTCGGTCGCGGAAGGCCCTTCTGGCAATGGGCCTATCCCATTCTGTGTGCCCATTTCCCCGAGTTCAACCGGGTGTCCCAGGAAGAGTTTTACAAGGCCATCAACGTGGTAACGCCCAACCTGATCCGGGTCGAGGCGGATGAGGTTACCTACAACCTGCATATCATGCTGCGCTTTGAACTGGAGAAAGCCATCATGGAAGGCAAGGTGGACCTGGCGGCCCTGCCCCAGGAATGGAATGACCGCATGGAAAGCTACCTTGGCATCACGCCGGACAGCGATGCCAACGGGGTGTTGCAGGATGTGCACTGGAGTTTCGGGGGTATGGGGTATTTCCCTACCTACAGCCTGGGCAACATCATTTCCGTCCAGCTGTTTGAGGCGGCCCGAAGCTGTCATCCGGACCTGGAAGCGCAGTTTGCCCGCGGGGAATTCGGCACCTTGCTGGAGTGGATGCGGGTGCACATTCATCAACATGGCCGCAAGTACGAGCCCCAGGCCCTGCTGGCGCAGAATCTGGGCACGGGGATCGATTCCGCTCCCTATATTCGGTACCTGCAGGGCAAACTGGAGGATGTGTACGGTGTACAGGTCTGAGCGCAGGTACCGTACCCCAATCCACCCTGTTGGGTGTTAGACTTGCCCTGGCAGGGCCTACCCCTGCCAGGGCGAGAGAGCAGGTAGGGAATTGTCTGTGCAGAGTCCATGGCCCTGGCAGGCTCAAGGCTCCCGTGCCTTCTCGTTGATGTCACCCATTCCGGCGGATTGCGGACCAGGCGCATGAAGAAGATCACTCACGGCTGGGTGCACAACACGCGGGCCGGCATCCAGATCCCCTATCTGGGTGCGGTGGCGTTTGGTCACTGTTTCATCGACATTCTGAATTCTGCCATTGCCATCGTCCTGACCGCCCTGGTCGTTCCCTTCGGTTTGACCAATACCCAACTGGCCTGGGGGATTACCACGTATTTTGTGGCGGCTTCCCTGCCGATGCCCTTGTTTGGCATTTTGGCGGATCGCTGGAATGGCCGCTGGCTGAGCCAGTTTGGACTGCTTTGGCTGACGCTGGTTTTCTTTTTCATCCCCTTTGTATCCTCTTATTTCTGGCTGATGGTCATGTTGACCATCGGTGCCCTGGGCAGTGCCGCGTTTCATGCGTCGGGCACCCGTACGGCTTCCCTGTCCGGGGGGCTGACCTATACGGGGGTATCTACCGCTGTGTTTTTCTTTCTCGGCCAGGTGGGATTGTCTACCGGGCCCATCGTCGCGGGTGTCATCATCAAGTACCTGGGGATGTCGGGCATATCGTACATGGCCCTGGCCGTGTTGCCCATGTACGCTGTGATGCAGTGGGCGCTGCATCGTCCCATGCCCCTGGGCGCACCCTCAGACCCCGGTGCCCGCGGAGGCCAGGCCGTTCGGACTGCCATGGTCATTGCTCCCCTGGTGTTTATCCTCTATGTCGTCATGCGCTCCGCCACGTTGCAGAACTTCATGAGTCTGTTGCCCAAGTATTTTGCGGACTTGGGCCACGATTCAGCGGTATATGGCACGCGCACCGGCGCCCTGGTGCTGGGAGGAGCGCTGGGCACCCTGGCCGGTGGGATCCTGGACGCCCATGTCCGCCGCCGCTGGATTTTGCTTTTTTCGCTGTGGTGCAGTGTCCCGTTTCTGTTCGTGTTGCTGAACCAGGATGGATGGCTCTACTACCTGAGTGCCACGGTCGCCGGCTTCATCATGAATACATCGCACACGATCATTGTGGTGCAGGCCCAGTCCATGCTGCCCAAGCGGGAAGGCCTGGCCAGCGGTCTGGTTCTGGGCGTCATGTTTGCCAGCGGCTCCATTATGACCGGCGTGGCTGGCTTGATTGCCGATGTGTGGACTCTCCCGGGCGTAATGTATACCCTGGCCTTTTTGCCCCTGCTCTCAGGTGCACTCCTGTTCCTGCCCAGCCGCCGCACCGCGGAATCCGTCGCCCTGCCCCAGGCCCCGGAACCGGTACGCTAACCCCGCCCGCAGCCTCCATCCACAGTTTTGTCAATTTTGACAGTATATATTGACAAAAACCCGGGGTCGCCTGTTATAGTGGAGCCGATTGATTGACCTGCGACAAAGGCATTGCAAGGTTTAAGGTTCCATGAATTCTTCCCGCGACCAAGGTGTGCAGTCCACGGCGTGGCGCATTGTAGAGTACCTGCAGACGCAGGGCACCGCGACACACAAGCAGCTGGAGGAATACCTGGGCCTGACCCGTACCGCCATCCGCGAGCACATTACCACCCTGGAAAGCGGGGGGTATGTGGATCGGCGCACGGTGCATGCCGGCCGGGGAAGGCCGCATCACGAATATTTCAATACGGACAAGGCACGGGATCTGTTTGCCTGCCACTGCAGCTCCCTGGCGGTCACGATGCTCTCCGAGATGGGGGAAGTGCTCGATGACAAAACCCTGGCGCTCCTGATGGACCGGGTGGCGCACAAGGTGGCGGCGGATTATGCGGCACAGATGGCGGCGGAGGATGTACCGGGGCGCGTGACCGAACTGGCGCATCTGATGCAGCAACAGGGCATTCTCAGTCGCGTACATGCCGGGGAGGATCCGGCATCCGTGAAACTGGAGCTTTTCAATTGCCCCTATCACGAATTGGCCCAGGAGAACCTACAGATTTGTGACATGGATCGGACTATGATTGCCCAGGCAGTAGGGGCCCCCGTAACCCTGGTGGATTGCATCATGGAGGAGTCCAGCAGCTGCACATTTGGCTTTGAAGTCACCCCGCAGGGGACGAAGGAGTAACGGATGCAAAGTGTATTGGAAATTCGGGATCTGCATGCCCGGGTGGAGGATCAGGAAATTCTGAAAGGGGTATCCCTCACCCTCCAGGCGGGCGAGGTCCACGCCTTGATGGGCAAGAATGGCTCCGGCAAATCAACGCTGGCCTATGTCATTGCCGGCCATCCCCATTACGAGGTGACGCAGGGGGATATCCTGCTGGATGGCGAGAGCATTCTGGAGCTGGAAGCGGACGAAAGATGCCAGGCCGGCCTGTTTCTGGCCTTTCAGTATCCGGTAGCGGTGCCGGGCGTCAGTGTGGCCAACTTCCTGCGGACGGCCGTGTCCAATGTGCGCGGCTATACGGAAGAAGCCCAGACCCGGAACGAACAGACCGGAGTCATTGGCAGCAACCTGATGCCGATGCGCAAGTTCCGCCGGGAACTCAGGTCCAAGATGAAGGAATTCCAGGTGGATGCCAGTTTTGCCCGCCGCTATCTCAACGACGGCTTTTCCGGCGGGGAAAAGAAGCGGACCGAGGTGTTGCAGATGGCGATGCTGGAGCCCAAGTTCGCCATTCTGGACGAGTCGGATTCAGGGCTGGACATTGATGCCCTGCAAGTGGTGGCCGAAGGCATCAACAAGCTGGCCACGGCCGAGCGGGGCTTTCTGCTGATTACCCACTATCAGCGCATCCTGAACTTTGTGAAGCCGGATTATGTCAGCATTTTCCATGGCGGCCGCATCGTCACCACCGGCGGTCCGGAACTGGCCCTGGAACTGGAAGAGAAAGGGTACACCTGGGTCGAGGCAGAGTTCGGGGCCGCCGCCGCGGCCGCCCGGGCCTGACGGACGACCCGCCCAGACACAAGGAGTATCGCATGGCGACAACGGCAGATCAGCAGCAGCTGATGGGAGTCAAGGAAGACTACGAATTTGGCTTCCACGATGATGTGGAAAGTGTATTCAAGACCGAGAAGGGCATCAATCACGAAGTGGTGGAGCAAATCTCGGCCATCAAGGAGGAACCGGAATGGATGCGCCAGTTCCGGCACGAGGCGCTGGACATCTTCCTGGCCAAGGGCATGCCCGGCTGGGGCGCCGACCTCTCCGGCATCGACTTTGATGACATCTATTACTACATGCGGCCTACCGATTCCCAGGGCAAGAGCTGGGACGAGGTGCCGGATGACATCAAGACGACCTTCGATCGGCTGGGCATCCCCGAGGCGGAACGCAAGTTCCTGGCCGGGGTGGGAGCCCAGTACGACTCGGAAGTCATTTACCACAGCCTGCAGGAAGAATGGGAAAAGCATGGCGTGGTCTTTCTGGATATGGACAGCGGCCTGCGGGAACATGAGGATCTGGTGCGGGAGTACTTTGCCACCCTCATCCCGGCCGCCGACAACAAGTTTGCCGCCCTGAACAGCGCAGTGTGGAGCGGTGGCAGCTTTGTCTATGTGCCGGCCGGCGTGCAACTGGACATTCCCCTGCAGGCCTATTTCCGCATCAACGCGGAGAACATGGGGCAGTTTGAACGCACCCTGATCATCGTGGAGGAGGGCGCCAATGTCCACTATGTGGAAGGCTGCACCGCCCCGATTTACTCTTCCAACAGCCTGCACAGTGCCGTAGTGGAAATCTTCGTCAAGCAGGGCGGACGGTGCCGCTATACCACGATCCAGAACTGGAGCACCGATGTCTACAATCTGGTCACCAAGCGCGCCCTGGCGGAAAGTGGTGCCACCATGGAGTGGATCGACGGCAATCTGGGCAGCAAGGTCACCATGAAGTACCCGGCCGTCTATATGATGGGTCCCAAGGCGCATGGCGAGATCCTGTCGATTGCCTTTGC
>CAXXOQ010000085.1:0-1753 GCA_963664185.2 Caldilineaceae bacterium
AAACTCTCGCAGGCCACACACCTGGATTTGGATACGGATCTGAAACGGAAATATCGTATGATCGCGGCGCGTGGGGGCACTACGGAAATTCTGACCCCATCCCGACGCTTTGAAAGCAAGGCTTTTGCACTCGGACTGAGTGTACTCTATGACTCCTGGATCGATCGCCTGCATGCCCTGATGGTGACCTTTGAACAGGATGGTCTTAATGAAGCGCGCCACTGGCTGGAGCAAAATGGGCTGTCCGACAATGATACGATGGGGGCCCTGCTGACGGCCGCGCTGCAAGTGGTGCCGCGGGAACGGCGCAGGAGTGGTGACATGATGATACCGGAAGCCCAGACCCTGGAGAATATCCGGGCTACCCTGTTTCCCGACATTGAACCACCTCCAGAACCGGAAATCTCGCCCGAACAATCAGGACTCCCTTTCGCCAAATGACCCGCTTGCGCGACCTGGATCTGAAACCCATTTATGATCTTGAAGACAACCTGATTGCTGACTTCTACATTCCTGCCCTGCGCCAGGCGACCAGATATGATCGGGCGGTGGCGTATTTCAGTTCCCAGGCACTGGCCGGGGCGGCCGCTGGCATGTCTCATTTCATCAGGGGAGGAGGTACGATCCGCCTGGTGGTGAGTCCCCAGGGATGGCATCGGGACGATATTCAGGCCCTCCGGGGGCAGACCTCGGTGCCAGAGGACTTGGCCCGGCGTCTGGCAGAGTCTCTGGTGCCCGAGAGTGATATTCAGCGAGAGCGCCTGTCTGTCCTGGCGTGGCTGGTGCAGGAAGGACGTCTGGAAACCCGTATCATTCTGCCACCGCCCGGCAAAACGTTTTACCACGGCAAGATCGGGATTCTGTATGACCGTCATGAGGACGGCGTGGCCTTTTGGGGTTCAGCCAATGAAACTCTGAGTGGATGGGATCTCAATGTAGAGGATCTTTACACGGGATGTTCCTGGAAGAGTCCGGACCAGCAGCATGCGTTTCGGCATAACGTCCAGCGCTTTGAATCCTTCTGGCAGAGCCACAAGGGATTTCAGGCAGTGCCGCTGCCGGATGCTGTGCGCGACCAGCTATTGGCATTGGCTCCGGATTCACCCCCTCTGTTGGTGGATCCGCTCCCGCCACCCCCACCACAACCCGAAGTGCATTTATATGCTCATCAGGAAAGTGGCAGGGATGAATTGGTGGCGGCGTTCCCTGAATCCCGTTTGTTGGCTGATGAAGTGGGATTGGGCAAGACCATCACGGCTGCTGGTGCCCTGATGTGTTTGCGCGAGACAGGTCAGTGTCCCCGGGCGTTGATCCTGGCACCAGCCAATGTCTGTGTGCAGTGGCAGGAGGAATTGCAGGAGAAGTTCGGCGTGGCCTGTCCCCGTCTGGGTTCGGGCCATGTACATATGGCAGACGGAACATCCAGACCTCGGGGAAACGCCAACCCCTTTGCCGAACATGATCTGCTTATTGCATCCAGCCATCTGGTACGACGCCAGGAATGGCGGCATCGCCTGGAAGCAGCACCATCCTTTGACTTGGTGATCCTGGATGAAGCACACCATGCCCGGCGCTCTGCGCCCGGATCCAATGTGCAACAGGGCCGACGGCGTCCCAACCTGATGCTGCAATTGCTGGAAGAAACCCTGGTGCCCCATGCCCGCTGCCTGTGGTTGCTGACCGCCACGCCCATACAGATTCACCTGGTGGAATTCTTTGACCTGCTCCACGCCATAAAGTCACCCAGGAACCG
>CAXXOQ010000086.1:0-30135 GCA_963664185.2 Caldilineaceae bacterium
AGGCCTGGCGGCACCGTTGCGGGACTGGCACCGCCAGGAACATGCGCAGGTCACATCGTCCCGCCAGGCGGCGGAGAATGACTCTGGCGGCAGCCCAGCCGGACATGTCCCCCTGTCGGGTCTCACCCGTTGCCCTGTATACATCACTATACATAACGGAGATCGCCATGTCCCACACTCCCCTGAAAGTGCACATCACCGGTGTGTACGGTCTCATTGGCAATCTTGTCTATCATCATCTCCACCGCCAGCCGGAACGCTATGATGTCTACGGCAGCAGCCGCCGCGCTGCCGGTTCCGACCGCACCGACGCCGACGCCCTGGTCCGATTGCCGGACACGCACTTTGTGCAGGCCGATCTGGGAGATGCCGATGCGATGCGACAAGCCATTGCCGGCATGGACGCCGTTCTGCACATCGGGGCCGTGCCGGATCCGGCCGCCTCGTTTGAGGATATACTGCACAGCAATGTGGTTGGGACCTACAATGTACTGGAGGCCTGCCGGGAGGCTGGAGTCAAGCGCCTCGTATACGCCAGTTCCATCATGGCCAGCATGGGGTATTTCTACTTCCAGGAACCCTACAACGCCATCCGCGAACAGCGCTTTGATGCCGTGCCGGCGGACATTCCCCTGATTACCCCGGCGGATCCACCCCGTCCCACTGAACCCTATTCGGCCAGCAAGGTCTGGGGGGAAGGCATCTGCCGTACCTACCACGACGCCCATGGCGTGGCGACGGTGTGCCTGCGCATAGGCGCCGTCAACAGGGAGGACCGCAGCCTCTTTGCCTGGACCGACTCCCTCTGGTGCAGCCAGAGAGATGTGGCCAACATCATCGAACGGGCGTTGCAGGCGACCGCGTCCCCCTGTTTCCACATCTGCTACGGCGTTTCGGACAATCGGCATCGCTGGGTTGATCTGGAACCTTCACGGCACGCGTTGGGTTACCAGCCCCTGGACCGTGCCTAGCGCCCGCGGTCCTGCCTCACTGACGGGGATACAGTGACGAACGGCCCGCGGAGATGCACATGGCACAGGGAGAGCGCATGGAACGCCGCCATGACCTGGATGCCCTGCGGGGGGTGGCCATGTCGCTGGGTGTCGTTCTGCATGCAACAATTTTTCTTACCAACACACCCATTTTCTGGCCCGTGCAGGACCTGTGGGTGGATACGGTCGACCCGCGCCGGAATCCCTACAATTTCATCATGATGGGCATCCATGGGTTCCGGATGCCCCTGTTCTTTCTGCTGAGCGGGTATTTCACGGCCATGCTGTGGCAGCTGCGCGGATGGCGTCATTTGCTGATGCATCGTCTCAAGCGCATCGGGTTGCCGCTGGTCCTGGGGGTTCTCACCGTCGTCCCCGTTGCCCATTGGCTCTTTAGAGGACCGTTCCATCTGGCTTCCTGGCCCATCATATGGTGGTTGGGCGGGTTCCAGCATCTTTGGTTTCTGTGGCAGCTGCTGATGCTGGCGGGCCTTTTCCTGCTGGTCACCAGACTGGGGTTGCAGTTTCGGCATGCCGCCTGGTGGTTGCTCATGCCGCTTACGCTCCTGCCGATATTCCTGATGGAAGAGCAAACATTCGGCGCAGATACCTCTGAAGGTGTGATTCCAGATCCCAGGGTCCTGGGATATTACGCCCTGTATTTCTTTTTCGGCGCCTTTTTCTACCAGCGCGCGATGGTGGTGTCCCGCTGGTGGGCCGCCGTCCTGCCGTTCACGGTGACCGTGGTGTTCCTGGCCGGGATGACTCTCCTTTTCCCGGAGGCGCTACCGCCATCCGTGCGGAACGCCCGTGGAACCTGGATCGCGGCGGTGGTGCTCCAGGCCGCCTATGCCTGGCTGATGTGCTTCGGCATGATGGGCCTGTTTCGCTGGATTGCGTCCAAGGAACGGTACTGGGTGCGCTATTTGTCAGATGCCTCGTACTGGATCTACCTGGGGCACCTGGTCCTGGTATTGATCGTGCAGGAAGTACTGGTCGATCTGGCGCTCAACGTGCACCTGAAGTTTCTGGTGGTTTGCCTGGTGGTGCCCGGCATTCTGTTGATCCTGTATGAATGGGGGGTACGCTATACCTGGATTGGCACCATGCTGAATGGCAAACGCGTGCGCGCACGGCCCGGACTGATGCATAGGCTCCTGGCCCAGCAGAGGCGCATGCCAGCCTCCACCAGCCATTCCTGATGCTGTTCATGCCTCTCTTGGCCCAGGACCGGGAGGGAGGAGGCTGCTATCATCGATCGGGATGAAGGGGCACCGTCGGTTTGTCTGCGCCCTGCATTTTTTGCGCCCAAGGAGACATACTTATGGCACGTTCTGACCTGCACGCCGGGAACCCACCCACGGACCCGGTCACCCATTATCTGACCACGTTTGAGCAACTGCGGGCCCGCAAGCGCTGGACCACACAAACGGTCACCTTCCGGTTCGTGGCGCTCACCCTGGGCGCGGCCGGTGCCGATTTTGATTACGATACGCTGGAAGCGGTGGCTACCGATTTGCGCCAACGGGCCCCGCTGGTCCAGTCCCCTGAAATCGGAGATTCGCTATGTGGTGGCGGCCATGATTCTCCGGCGGCAACTGGACCCTGCCGCCATTCATGCGTGTGTCATGGAGACCCGGGATACATTCAAGGCCTCCCGGATCCCGAGCCGCGGCACAGGACCGACACTGGCGGCCCTGTTTCTGGCCCTGCACACCGAAGGCCGCCTGGTACCCACTCCGGTCATTGAACGGCTGGCGGCGATCTACAAGCGCTGGCGCAAGGATCACATGTGGCTGACCAACGCCAGTGACCTGCCCACGGCGGCGCTGCATGCCAGCCGGGAGGAGGATGTGGCCATCCTGACCGCTGATATTGAACGGGCCTATGACGCTCTGGACGCAGCCGGATTCCGCCGGGGCAATGCCCTGCAGCTCGTCTCCCACCTGTTGGCCGCGGACCCACGGGGCACCACTACCGGGGTGCAGCGATTCTGCCAGGTGGCCGCGAGCCTGAAGGAAGCACACGTACGGGCCGGACAGGGCCGTTATGACGAGATGGCCCTGTTGGCCCTGACCCGGGAAGCGCCGGACCGGGTCGTGGCACGTGTGTTGGAGTACCGCGAGCGCTTGCGCAAAGCCAAGCCGCGACCTTCGGCGGACCTGGCATTCTCATTGGCCGCCGGCATCGAGTTGGCCGAAGACACCCAGCAGGCCATGGCGGAATACGACACCGGGGATCTGGCCGCCCTGCAATCGCTCCGGGCCATCCTGGATGCACAGCAGGCCGCCGCCATGGCCGCCATCTCGGGCGGTGCTGCCGCCGGTGCGTCAGCCGGGTCCTCGTAAACCGGCATCCGGGTGGGCACGGCACCCGGGCAACCTGTCGCCAGGCGATCGTTCCTGTCGGTGGGGGCGGCGTGTGGGCCAGGCGACAAGCAGATTTTGGCGGTGCCGTGCACTTCGCCGAAAATGGATCCTGACGGAAGAACGCTTGTGACCACTGCAACTTCGCGGCAAGTGCAATTGATTTATGACCGGAGCAAACTGGCCCACGACATGGAGGCAGGGGAGGATCTGGTGGTAGTGGATGGACGGCCCCGGGACGCGTTCAAAGCCGAACATATTCCCGGATCCGTCAACATTCCGCACAGGGAAATCCGTCCCGATGTGGCCTGCGGCCTGGACAGGAACAAAATCCATGTGTGCTATTGCGACGGCCGGGAATGCAAGACGTCCATCAAGGCCGCCCTGCGGTTGCTCACCCTGGGATTTGAAGTCCGGAAACTGTATGGTGGCCTGGAATGGTGGAAGCGTGACGGGTATGCTACATCCGGCACCCGGGGGCAACCGGGCAAAGCGCCCCTGTGGGACCGTTAACGTCCGCGCGGTCCCGGCACCGGCAGGCGGCTGACACCGGATTCCTGTGTTCCCTGTGCCCCCGAGCCACATACGGGCTCGGGATGGGGCAGTGGGAGGAGCACACGGCGCGCGCTCCGCAGTGTTCCGACCCCAGGCCCATCGGGTGTCCCCGCGCCCGGCCTGCCTGCCCCCTGGTTGCGCGCCAGCACTCCCGGCGCGTGCCGCGGGACACGCCAAAACAGAATCCGCATTCCCCAGGCGCCGGCCTGGTCAGGCAACGGAAGGGCAACAGGCTGTCATTACTCACCCAAGGAGAGCGTGATGGGCATGAAGAGAAACGTTGTTGACACACACATCCACTATTGGGATCCCGCTGTGCTTACCTATAGCTGGCTCGCCGATGTTCCGGACATTGCCCAGGCGCACGGCCCCCGGGAATTGCAGGCGCAGGAGTCCCGGACCGAACGGTTTGTCCTGGATCAGATTGTATTCATGCAGGCGGACACGGACGATGCCGAAGTGGTGCAGGAAGCCGCGTGGGTGAACCGTCTGGCCGAATCGATCGAGCCCCGGATCACCGGCATCATTGCCTGCGCCCCGCTGGACCAGGACGCTGCGGCCACACTGGAGGCGCTGCAGGCCTTGCCGCGGGTCAAGGGCATTCGCCGCCTGATCCAGGACCAGCCCGCCGGCTATGCCGTGGCGCCCCGGTTTGTCGAGGGGGTGCGTTCCCTGCCTGCCTACGGCTTTTCCTTTGACCTTTGCATTCGCCATGGACAGCTGCCGGAAACCATTGAACTGGTCCAGGCCTGTCCGGACGTGAACTTCATTCTGGACCATATAGGCAAACCGGATATCAAGGCACAGCAGTTCGAGCCCTGGCGTACCGGGATTCGCACCTTGGCCCAGCACCCCAATGTGGTGTGCAAACTGTCCGGCATGGTGACGGAAGCGGATCTGGAGCACTGGACCCTGGGCGATTTGCAGCCCTACGTCGACCATGTCATTGAAGCGTTTGGGGTGGATCGGGTGCTGTATGGGGGCGACTGGCCGGTCAGCCTCCTGGGGGTGCAGCACTGGGGCCAGTGGGTCGATGCCCTGGATGATCTCACGGCCGCCCTGAGCCCGGAGGAGAAGCAGAAGCTTTTCCATGACAATGCTGTGCGGGTGTACCGGCTGTAGGTGGGCCCAGGTGTCATGGACTTTGCGGCCTGGCCCCTCACCCGGGGACCGAAACATCACTTCTTCGGCTACTACGAAATCTGTCCCTGGAACGCCACCGACGAATACCACCTGTGCCTGGAAACGGACTTTCATGACCGCCCGCCCGGGGTCGGAGACGTGGCGGGGGTCGGCTTTGTGGAGATGGCGACCGGGCGCTATGAACGCATCGCGGAAACGGAGGCCTGGAATCTGCAGCAGGGCGCCATGCTGCACTGGTTGCCCACGGCGGCCGACCGCGTCATTACCTACAATGCCCGGCAGGGCGACCGGTTTGTGGCCGTCAAGCAGGACATCCACTCGGGGCACACGCAGGTTTTGCCCCGTCCCATCAGCGGCATGAGCCACAGTGGCCGCTACGCCGCCAGCCTCAATTACGCCCGCCTCAAGGCCATGCGCCCGGTGGTGGGGTATGCGGGATTGCCGGACCGGTTCCAGGGGATCGCCCATCCCGCCGCCGACGGCCTGTTCGTCATGGATTTGGAGACCGGAGCCTCCCATTTGGCGGTCTCCTTTGCCGAGATCCGGGACTTTCTCGCCGCCTATCCCGCGATCAGCGCGCACAGTCTCTGGTTCAACCACACCGAGTTCAGTCCGGACGACACCCGCATTCTGGCCGTGGTGCGATACAACGAACCCGGTGTGGAAATCCGGCACACCATGCTGTTTTCGGTCGCCACCCGGGGCGGTGACCTGCGGCTGCTGGCCGATATGGGCGCGTCCCACTTTACCTGGCGCACGGTACGCCAGGTATTTGGCTGGCTGACCTATGCCGCCGGGAACCACTACTATCTGGTGGATGAAGTGACCGGCGAGGTTTCACCGCCCTACCGTCCCGATATCCTGAACCGCAATGGCCACTGCAGTTTTTCCCGTGATGGTCAATGGCTCTTGACAGACGCCTTTCTCCCGGCCCGCCACAGGCAGGCCCTGCTGCTCTGGAGCATGGCAGAGGAACGCCTGATCCCACTGGGCGAGTTTGCGGCGCCGCTGCCCTTTCGGGGTGAAATCCGATGCGATCTGCATCCACGTTTCAACCGTGCGCAAGACCGGGTCAGTTTCGACTCGATCCATGAAGGCTCACGCCAGGTCTACAATGTGCACGTGGCATCTGCCCTGGCGTGATGGACCTGGTGCGCCTCCCGATGCGTCGATCCCATGACGGGCGAAGGGACAGGCCGGTTATCGCTGCCGACAGCTCCACTTGGGGCCAGGGGCCGGAAGGAGCCCCCCGTAACCTCCGGCTCACGGCGCCAGAGGAATCGTGCGCGCCTGAAGGCCTGGTGAGGGCCACAGATACCGGGCGCCTGCATCCTGTCCCCGCACTGGGCCTCTTCTGGTCCAGCTGAGGGGTACGTGCGTGTGGGACAGCGTTGCCCCGGTTAGCCACCGGCCTGCACTTCCGCACCTGGTCGTTGCGGTCAGGCTACAGTTCCTGGCGCGCCTTGTCCAGGCGCAATTGCATAATCTGGCGTTGCTGTTCGGCCGCGATGCGCAGTTCGACCTGGGGACTGTGGGTGAGACGTTCCTGCAACAGGGACAACATCTCCGCCGCACTTTTGCCGGTGGCACAGACAATGAATATGTAGCCGAACTTCGCCTCATACTCCGCGTTGCCCTGCGCCAGTCCCTGCAACACACTTTCGGTCGCGTCCTGCACCTGCGCCTGCTCCCCCGCGGCCCAGGCCCGGGTGGGGGCGAACTTGGCGCGCAGGCTATCGAGATCCCCGATCCGGGGATGATGGGCAAAGGCTTCCTGCCAGTCGGCGGCCACCAGGCTCCACCAGATGTCATCGGCGGCCTGCTGTACGTGGGACCAATCCCGGTAGGGATGTTGCGCCAACATGCCGGATAGCCACCGGCGGGCGCCGCAGCACCGTTCCAGCAGGCGGTGTCGCGCCTCCGGATCCAGATTGTTGAGGGCATCAATTGACCGTTCCATAACCTGCCTCACCTACAATGGAGTTGTGTCCGGTATGCCCGGCGGATTCCCGGTATCCAGGGAGCGCCACAGGCACGGTGTACGTCTGCAGACAGTGCCCATGCCGTTTCACCTCCCTCTTGGCCCAGGGGATTCCACCACAAGGAGACTGCTCATGCCCTTTGTACAACAGCGTTATGGCAAGGCCCGGGTACGGGTTTTGCGTGTGACTCGCCGCGCCGACCGGCATGAAGTGCGCGAAGCGCGCATCAAGGTCTCGCTTGAGGGTAATTTTACGCAAGCCTACACCCATGCGGACAATTCCCTGGTGGTGCCTACCGACACCATGAAGAATCTGGTCCAGGTACTGGCCCACCAGCACCCTGACGCGGACAATGAACCCTTTGCCCTGACGCTGGCCCAGTGTTTTCTGGAACGTTATGATCATGTCGCACGGGCCCAGGTGGAACTGGAAGAAACGCTGTGGGAACGCATGCAGATCGACAACCAGCCCCAGGCCCACAGTTTCGTGCAGGCTGCCGCCTACACGCCCTTCACCAGGGTATCTCTGGGGCGCCCGCAACAGGAAATCGTATCGGGGGTGCGCGAATTCGCGATCCTGAAAACTACACAGTCCGGTTTTGCCGATTTTTGGCAGGACGAATATACCACCCTGGCCGAAACGGCGGACCGGATTCTCGCCACGCGGCTACAGGCCCGTTGGCGCTTTGCCCACTCCCCCGCGTCCTATCCGGCAGTTACGCAGACCGTGTGCGGGGTGCTGCAAAGAGTCTTCGCGACTACCTACAGCGTATCCGTCCAGGACAGCCTGTGGCGCATGGGCGAGACCGTCCTGGCCACGATTCCGGCCCTGGCCGAAATCACCCTGTCCATGCCCAATCTCCACTACCACGCCATCGATCTTTCCCCCTTTGGCCTGGACACGCAGAACCAGATTTTTCTGCCCACCGATGAACCGCATGGACACATTGAGGCCACAATGTGCCGGGAATGAAATGGCTTCCAGCCAGCCAGAGCGGCGATGATTCCGGAGCACACGGAGGCCGCGAGTGAGAACCGGGAGGGGGTATGGCCCGGGCCGCTGTGCGATCGGCCTGCAGGCTGCGTCCCCCGATGGCAGGCCATGGGACCGCAAGGGCCAGGAGCAAGGCTTGTTTCCCTCGCTGCCGCCCGCCGCCTGCGTCGCGTGCAGGTTCTGGATCGGGCCCGCGTGGACAATCCCAACCGGCGGGTACAAGGCTACAATGGGGGTTGCAGGGCACGTGTGCGGAACCTCTGCCGAGGACCGGGACAACGATGGGGCTGTCCCTGCACCATGTCATGCCAGGGAGATCGGATGGGCAAGCTGACAACACATGTACTGGATACGGCCCAGGGCAGACCCGGAGCCGGTATGCAACTGGATCTCTATGCCGTGGCATCGGCTGGGCGCCGCCTGGTGAAAACGGTGTACACCAACCACGATGGCCGGTGCGATGAGCCGTTGCTGGACGAAGAGGAGTTTCAGCGCGGCGAGTGGGAGATTGTCTTTCATGTCGGGGCCTATTTTGCCCGGGCAGGACTGGATCTGCCGCATCCCCCCTTTCTGGATCAGGTACCGGTGCGTTTCGGCATGGGCACGGATGCCCATTATCATGTACCGATTTTGACTTCGCCCTGGAGCTATGTCACCTATCGGGGCAGTTGAGACCGATGGCCGCCGGGCACATACATCACCGCCTGGCGGCGCCTGTATCAAAGTGGAGGCCATATTCTCATGAATCCAACCCACATGCGCAGGGCCATTGCCCTCTCCCGGGAAGCCATACACCAAAACCTGGGCGGTCCGTTCGGTGCGGTCATAGTCCGGGATGACCGGATTGTCGCGGAAGGCTTCAACCGGGTAACTTCCAGCATGGACCCTACAGCGCATGCCGAGATCGTGGCGATTCGGGCCGCCTGTGCAGTGCTGGGGGACTACCAGCTGACAGATTGTGAGATTTACACGAGTTGCGAGCCTTGCCCCATGTGCCTGGGGGCCATCTATTGGGCCCATCTCAAACACATCTACTTCGCCAATTCCCGCGCGGACGCCGCAGCTGTGGGATTCGACGACGACTTCCTGTATCGCGAAATCCCGCGGCCCCTGTCCGCACGGCGTATCCCGGTACAGCAACTCCTCGCGGACGAGGCCCGCACGGTGTTTGCGGCCTGGCAAGACAAGCAGGACAAACAGGACTATTGAAATACGCCATGTCGGCGGGATGCGGGCGGCCACGGCATACCCTCTCCCATCAGCCCCCGCACCGGAAGCTGTGCCCCCGGGATGGATGGCGGGAGCAGGATCTCATCCTGGCCCGGGCCGGAACCGGGTGTCTTCAGGCACTTGTCGTACAGCGGATCAATTTCAGCAGGCTGTCGCTGTTATTGGCCACGACATACTCTTCACCCGGGTCCAGCAGGACGGAATCCCCGTGCGACAGACTGCCGACGTCCCCGCTGCATGTCACTTGGGCGGTGCCCTGCCACACGAAGATCACGGAATCCCCCCCGCCCCTGTTCGTCCCGCGGCAGGCAGGCACCCGGATCCAGTTCCAGATATGTCAGCGTCATTTCCCTGGCGCCCCATGCCGGATTGGCCGCGCTCCAGCAGCGGATGCCATCCCGGGTATCCGGATCCGATTGCCCCATGGCCCCGATCCGCACGGCAGTTTCGCCCTGCGCGTCCGGCGCAGGCATGACGCCCGTTTGGGACGGGTCCCGTTCCCCCTTGTACAGGGCCGGGTCGGGTGGAGACTGAAAACTGATCAGGTTGGCCTCATCGTCCGTGTGATTGACGGTGCCATGGACTTCCCCCGGCGGAATATAGGCAAAATCGCCTTCGACAATGGGCGTATAGCGATGGCCCTGCCGGACGGACACACTGCCCCGCAACACAATGAATATGTCCGCCGAGATGTCGTGGAAGTGCTGGGGAAATTCCTGTCCGCCCTGAAAGATGGAGTAGTTCAGGGTGATGTTCTGATCCCCGTTGTCCGGGCTGATCAGCCGTCGGGAATATCCTTGGCCCATGTGAAAAACGGCCCCGTCTTCCAGTCGGATGAACCTTGCCATAATCTCTTGCCCCTGTTGGTGTTCTGGATTGTGACAGACCTGAATCTGCCCGCGGCACATTGCGAATTATAGTCTATCCGGTATTATCATGGCATCCGACCGCATCTGCGTATCCCCTGCCTGCAGGCGCGGCCAGGGCATGGCGGCTGTCCGGGGATATCCCGGCACACCGGTTTGTCCCGCGTCCCGGGCCCTCTGTATCTCCCATCTCTGCATTGCCTGAATGCCCTATGACATCCCTGGAAAACGCCCTGCGGACCGCAACCCGGACCGGCATCCCCCTGATCATCGACGGTGCTACCGGCACCGAACTGCAGAAACGGGGCGTGCCCATGGACGGTGTGCTGTGGAATGCCCTCGTGGCCGAGACCCATCCGGATATCCTTGTCCAGGTCCACCAGTCCTATCTGGATGCCGGCGCCCAGATCATCATCACGAATACCTTCTCCACCTCGCGTTACATGCTGGCCTATGGCGGCCAGGAAAGCCGTTTCGAATCGCTGAATCGGCAGGCGGCGCGCCTGGCCCTGCAGACGCGGGACCGCAACGGTCAGCGGGCCTGGGTGGCCGGCGCGATCTCCAACACGACCCTTTTCCAGGAGAAGCCGGATCTGGCAACGGTCCGCCAGTCGCACCGGGATCAGGCCGCGCTCTTTGCCGAGGAGGGCGTGGACCTGATCGCCCTGGAGATGATGGAAGATGTGGAGCATACCGCGGCCGCTTTGGCCGGGGCCGCACTGACGGGCCTGCCGGTATGGGTGGGATTCAGTGTCGTCGTAACGGAGCAGGGAGATGTCCAGTCCTTTCTGCATGACACGCCCTTTGCCCAAATCCTGGACGGGCTGGATCTCTCCGTGGCGCAGGCGGTAGGCATCATGCATTCGCTCACGGAAGATGTGGCGCCGGCCCTGGCGATACTCAGGGAACGCTGGAACGGTCCCCTCTTTGTCTACGCCCATTCCGGCGAGTTCAAGATGCCCGACTGGCAGTTCAGCGATATTATTGCACCAGTGGACTACGCCCGGACAGCGGCACAATGGATCGCCTCCGGGGTGGGGGCCGTCGGGGCTTGCTGCGGTCTGGGTCCGGACCACATCCGCCAGCTGGTGCAGGACCTGGGCCGACAAGAGGTATCTTTGGCCTGAGGCCGCCACGCCTGTAGCACCTTCACAGTGTTCCCCCGCGCCTGGGCCACCACTCCCGATCTTCTCCCGGGCGGCAGATGCCGTGGGAAGCCGGCAAAACGGCAATGCCGAGGCTACCGTACAGGTACCGCCTGCCAGAACGGTACGGCGGCCCCTGGCCAGGGCATCCTGTACGCGGGAAGTCGGTTCGTTGCAGGCATATCCTGCTTACAGGTCCCTGTCCTCTGGCGGGATGCCGTTGACCGTATCGGTCAAGGTACTGTCTGTTTCCTGGCTCCCAGGGATATCGTCATAATGGGGCAAGGCATCCATGGGCGATTTGCCGGCCAGATGCAAGTCCTTCAGGGTCTGGGCTGAAGGAAACCGCTTCAGCACCTCGGAGGCCGGATACGACAGGGCCCGGGTCGCCCAGCGGTGTGCCGTCGTCTCGCCCCAGAATGCCTCTACCAACACCTGCAGGCTGTCGCGATACGCTTCCCCTGCCTGTTCCCCCGCCTGTTCGACAGCTTGTTCGACAGCCCGGGCCTTCTGGTATTCCAAAACGTCGGCAAATTCCTGTGCGAGCCACATAACGGCCTCCCGCTTTCCCAATAGTCCCTGATCCCTCAAAATTCTTGCCCACAAATTGTACCATTCCGGAAAAACGGACTGGAAGGCATAGGCCAGATAGCGAAACATGCCATGCTCCAGGGCCCGGAAATGGGGGGACTCCCTGTAGGCTTCCCACGCCGGCACCAGGTCCACGCCAATGTGTTCCAGGCGTTCCCGCAGGAACACCGGTACGGTATCCTGCTGTTTCCTCGCGGCTTCCCATATCCTGGCGCAGGCATTCCAGGTCAAGGAATGCCTGATGGAATGAATATCGCGCCGGTGTTGGTTCCGGGTCGCGCGGTTGTCTGACCCGTATCACGGGGACCGTCTCCCAGCGGAGAGTCAAAGGGTCGGCAAAATTGGGATACGGTCCCCCGGGTAACGGTGGCAGGTGTCCCTGTTCCCCGGTGTATATCACCAACGGATAAACCTGCAGGGCGTTGCCATCGGCATCCCGCAACTGCGTACTCCGGTCCCCCATGTCCGACACGATATGCCGGTACTCCGGCATGCGATGCGCCGCCATCTGCGTGGATTGCGCCTCAATGGCCAGAAAAAAACACAGGCGTGCCTTCCCGGTCCGCCATCACATGTATCAGGTCCGTGCGGCGGTCTGGCATCTGGATAATCACCCCCTCATCCAGGGTAGGCAACAGATAACCGGCAGCGGACATGACCTGTATGGACTGAATGCGTCCTGCCAGGTGAGGCCAGACCGCGACGGCGGCTTCCACCCCCAGCAGGGGATTGCCATAGAGGGCAAATGTCCGTTTCTGGTGTACCTGATAGGTATCGCCCTCGGGGACCGAGAGGTCTTGTGGCAGGTCTGTCATGTGTACAGCCATGAACGGCGTGGGCAGGCAAAGGCGCTTGGGGGTATATGGGGGACATCTGCCAGGAGACTGTGGTTTCCGGGTACCTGTCCCGTGCCGCTGTGCGGGCCTGTGGCAAACGCTGGAGACCTATCTGGCCCTGTTTCCTTCCGGACGGCCATGTCCCTGCCGCAGGCACACATGCAGTCTCCGCTCGCGGAGATCGCCAATACCCTTTTCTGCCGGATTATAGCAAACATTAGTTCGCTGTCCAAAGATGGCATCGGGCCACTCCACGGGCTTGGGGGACAAGGCAGCCGTGGACGGGAACGGAAGCTATGGGTGAATGGGCTTGGGATCGCGTCCGGGAGGCACAGGGGGGATGTGACCAGGGGTGGGCCAGCCCCCAGCCTCGCCTGGGCACCGGCCGAGGATGGGGCCCACCCCTGACGGCCCGTACCGTCAATCTATACGCTGGCGCAATTTGGGATCCAGGAAATCGCGCAGGGCATCGCCAAACAGGTTGGCGGTCATGATGGCAAACGTGATGGCCAGCCCCGGGAATACCACCAGCCACCAGGGAGGCTTGAAGGCGGCCGCGGTGACCCCGCCGAGCATGTTGCCCCAGCTGGGCGCTGGCGGCGGAATCCCCAGTCCCAGAAAGCTGAGAGCCGACTCCGCAAAAATGGCGCCTCCCAGGTGCAGGGTGGCGACCACGAGAATGGGTGCCGTGACCTGCGGGGCAATGTGGCGCGCCATCAGGCGCAGATTGGTTACCCCGATCATCCGGGCCGCTTCCACGTACATGGCCTCCCGGACGGAAAGGACGACGGACCGCGTAATCCGCGTGGCCGAAGGGATTTGGGTCACGGCAATGGCGGCGATCACGGTTTCCAGCCCGGCCCCCAGCACAACCAGGAGCATCAGGGCGAGAACCAGGGACGGGAACGACATCAGAATGTCCACCACGCGCTGGCTGATGAGATCGAAGCGCTGTCCCAGGAAGCCACTGCCGATGCCCCACACGAAGCCGATGGCGTCGCCCACAATGACGGCGATCAGGCTCACCATCAGGGTAATCTGGGAACCAAAGATGATGCGGCTCAGAATATCACGGCCCAGATTGTCGGTACCCAGCCAATGGCTGGCCGAGGGTCCCTGCCTTACCGCCGCGTAATCCGCCTCGTTCGGGTCATAGGGGGACACCAGGGGGGCGCTCAAGGCCAGCAGCACCAGCAGAATCCAGGCCATGCAGGCCAGGGTGCCTATGGGGGACACCGTATAGAACCGCTTCACGTTTTCCGTGATGCGCTGCCAGCGCGAGGGATCTTCCATCTGGCGGAAGCCCTGGTTCATGGCGGCGAGAGGAGAGGTCATGCGAGCGCGCGCTATCAGCTGTAGCGGATGCGTGGATCCAGGATGCCGTAGCTCAAATCCACAAGCAGGTTGACGAAGACGTAGATCAGGCCATAGACCAGCACCAGGTTCTGAATCATCATCCAGTCCCGCTCCTGCATGCCCTGCACCATCAGGCTGCCCAGTCCGGGCACGGCAAAGGCCTTCTCCACCGAGACCGTGCCCCCCAGCAGGCCACCCAGGGCCAGCCCCGTGGTGGTAATGACCGGCAGCATGGCATTCTTGAACACGTGCCGCCAGATCACCAGCGAGTCCCCGAGACCCTTGGCCCGGGCTGTGCGCACATAATCGTCATAGAGTGCTTCCAGGGCCGCGGACCGGGCCATCCGGGCGGTCGCCGCGCCCAGGCCCAGGCCCAGCGTGAGCGAAGGCAACGCCACGATGGCAAAGTTGCCTCCCGGATCTTCCCAGAACTGGATGATGGTCAGCGGGGGCCGCCAGGTCATCACCAGCACCGTGAACAGGATAATCATCAGTCCCAGCCAGAAGCTGGGTACCGCCAGAAAGATCGTGATGCCCGCGCGGGCCGCCTGGTCCAGCAGCGAATTGCGCCAGTAGGCGCTGATGAGACCGACCGGGATGCCGATCAGCCAGGACAGGACCACCGCCAATATGGCAATCTGGGCCGAGATGGGGCCCCGGCGCAGGATCATCTGGCTGATGGGATCCTTGGTCCAGAACGAATAGCCCATTTCGCCGCGGAACACCTGGGCCATCCAGTCCAGGTATTGCCGGTACAGCGGCTTGTCCAGGCCCAGGCTGGCCCGCACTTCCGCCAGTTCCTCTTCGGAGAGGATGTAGACGCCCGTGGACTCCGAATAAATGGTCTGCAGGGGATCCCCGGGAATCACCCGCATGGCGAGAAAAATAAGCACCGTCACGCCGAACAGGGTGGGGATCGCGATCAGGAGGCGATTGATGATGTACTGGCGCATAAGGGGCTCCGTCGGGGCAACCGCCGCTTTGGGCCAGTCCGGGGCCCCGGGAACATGGCATGCGGGAACCGGTGGTCCGGCCCCCGCATGCCGTCAGGTACAGTCCGGACGCTAGGCCTCGATCCAGACCGTTTCCATGCGGCCCCACTCCGCGAACACGCGGTCTTGGAGCTCAATGCCCTTCACCTTCTTGTTCCACATGGGCAGGTGATAGGTGTAGCCAATAAGATATTCGGGCGGATTCGCATCCAGCAGGTTCTGGGCCTCGTCGATCTGGCCCTTGCGGGTGTCAAAGTCCGTCTCGTCGTCAATCTGGTTCAGGAGGGCATCAAAGTCCGGATTGGTGTAACCCCCGAAATTCTGGGAGCCTCCGGTCCGCCACCAGAGATTGCCGCGTGGCGAGATATCCGACACACCATGGCCGCGGGTGTGCACCATCAGTTCGTACGTGCCCTGCTGCTGCTCCGTGCCCAGGCTGGCCCGTTCGATAATGCGGATTTTGGTCGGAATGTTGAGATCCCGGTTCAGCATGTCCTGCACGGCAGGGGCCAGAAGCTCGGCCTGGGGACCACTGGCCGCCAGGATTTCCAGTTCCGGCATGCCGTCGCCGTAGCCGGCCTCGGCCAACAGGGCCCGGGCCGTCTCCAGATCTTCGGTCTTGTCTTCCCGGTAGCCGGGCATGGTGGCGAGCTCGGCCGGCGGGGTGGCATAGGGATCGCCCTGGGGCACCCAGCGGGTAATGTTGATCACTTCCTGTGTGCCAAAGGCCGCTTTCAGGTTCTGCTTGCTTACCCCCAGGTGAATGGCCTTGCGCACGCGCGGATCGGCCAGCGGGCCCTTGGTGTTGTTCATGAAGAGCCAATAGGCCCCGAAGTTGGCCAGCAGGTTGTTCTCAATGTCGTCCCGCGCCGAACCTTCCTGCCAGGTTTCAAAGGCCACGTTCCAGGACATGTCCGCCTGGCCGGTCAGGACCGCGGTGCCACGGTCGGACCAGGCCGGCACATGCAGCAGTTCCAGTTCATCGATATAGGGCAGTTCGGCATCCCAGTAATCCGGGTTGCGTTCCAGCAGCCAGCGTTCGGCCGGTTGATGTTCCACAAAGCGGAAGGCGCCCGTCCCGGGGACGATGGTCTCCCGCAGATCGAAATCGTGTTCCTGCAGGTGCTTCTCCGAATAGACGATGGCATTGGTGGCCGCCAGCACATTCAGGAAGTAGGCCCGGGGCGCTGACAGATGGAAGACCGCGGTGCCGGCATCCGGGGCGGTGAGATCCTCCACAAAGGAGAACTCGGCCTTCATGGGGGAAATTACGCCGGCAGGGGGATCCATGATCCGGTTGAAGGTCGCCAGGACATCGGCAGAACTGAAGGGCGTGCCATCATGATACTGGACCCCTTCGCGCAGATGGAAGGTATAGGTCCGGCCGTCGTCGGAAACCTCTACATTCTGGGCCAGGTCCGGCACCACGGTACGCAGGCCGTTCACCAGATTGTTGCGCACCAGGCCGTTGTACATGTGGCCCAGCACATGGACGCCACCGCCCTGATGGGCGTCAAAGCTGCTCATGGTGACGCCAAAGGCCGTCTTCAAACGTCCGCCCCGCTGGGGATTGCCTGGCGGCCGCATCAGACCCGGATCCGCGCCCACCGCGGCTTCCACTTCCGGTGCGGCGGTGGGCACCGGCGTGGGTTCTTCCATGGACATTTCCGGGCCCGCTGTCGGGGCAGGGGCACAGGCGGCCAGCAGGCCTATGCCAGCACTCGTACCGGCCAGCTGCAAAAAGCGTCGTCTTGTCAAATGCCTCATCGTTTTCTCCTTGACTTGCGAGCATGCACAGATCACAGTGACCAGGGAATGCCCCCTGAAACTTTCGCGTCGCACCGCGAGCCATGTGACTGCATCTTGGACAGGGCGATTATAGCATGAAGGGACAGAAGTTAAGCACTTTGTCTGCCTTGAACCCCAGAGGCAGCGGCCAAGCCGCCATACGGCCCAGGCCACCAGGGGCAAATCCGGGTGTCAATGCATCCGTCTGTCGCGGCCACCCAGGTAACCGCAGACGTGGGGCGGAGTTTCTCTGCCCGCCGTCTGATGGAGCAGATCCGCAGGGATGGCAACACTGTCCGTTGGGGCCAATGCCAGGTGATCACGCCCCCAGGCCATACAGAGCGCCCGGCCCGTTCAGGGATGGCCGTGTTGACTCATCCTCGCCCCCGGTGATTTCCCGCAGCGCGAAGCCAGGCTCCATACCGCCATCCACCGCGGCAACAGGGATTCCTGTCCACGGTTGGCAATTTCATCCTGTTACCCTAATGGCCGACTCGCCTGTCTGATCGCCACAAGGCAATCGCCTCAAAGGCCAGCAGGACAATCACCACGGCGTCAAGGTGTTCCCACAGGTTGGGGGTTTCCTCCAGGTCAGGGGCCAGCGAGGCAATGTATTGCAAGAGGAAGCGGAAACCCACGATGGCTTCCAGGGCGGTGATGGCGTCCCGTGGCAACTGTGCCAGATGATGGCCGGCGGCATTGCGTATCTGCAACGAAGCGCGCAGATGCACCAGCACCACCAGCCCCAGACATACCAGCACCGCCGGATCGATCAGATAGAGCCAGAGGATCAGGCTTGTTTCCGGGTCCACGGCGGCAAACAGCACGTTGGCCACAACCAGTACCGCCGTAATCCCGCACAGAACTGCCAGGACTTGCCTCATGTGACACCGCCATGATCCAGCAATGCAGACCGATGACTGTATGACTTCGCGGCACAATACGGCCAACTGCCCAATCCTGGATTGATGGCAAGGCATGAGACCGAGCACATGGCGGACCTCCTATTCCCGGTCAACAGGGACGACAATATGCTACCTGAACTGCAGGTCCTGGACAAGGTGCCGCCAGGCCGGATACTCTGCATCAGCCATGGGGCAGACCCAATCGGTGCCTGGGCCAGCGACAACCTTCTGACAGCGCAAGTCCATAATGCTACAGTTGGAGTTCGGCAATCCCCTCGGATTGATGCTGATCGACGGGGAACTTGAAGCTCGGAATTGGGTCTGGATGCCGGAAAATCCTCCCAATTTAGGGTCAATTCCGTTCAGCTGGACTCAGAGGAGATCCCCCTTCTCGGCGGGAGTTTAGCTCATGACCGATCTCCATGTCTCTCCTTTAGTCCCATGTCTGGCACCAGTGGCAGATTCCCGTATGGATCGGGCCCAGCGGCATGCATTACGGGATGATGCGGGTGCTCCGTGTGCGGGCGACGATTGGTGGGGCGGATCACAGGGTGGCCATGGAGGATTTTGGCCAAGCCCGTCAAAAATGGCTACAGGCTTTTTTGCCCTGGCCCCACGGGATTCCCTCTCCTGACACCCCCGGGCGGGTGTGGGCGCGCCTGGAGGCCATCCCGTTGGAAGCCGGTTTTCGGGACGGGGTCCAGTCGCCTTTACGCGGACCCAGGAGCCCCACGGGTGGCCCTTGAGGGCCAGATCGTACGTCACGCCCGCGATGCCCGTCAGGGACCGTCGCCCCGGCCTTGAGTCCGTGCCTGGGCCCAGACGAACCATCTGGTCCTGGCACCACCGGCGGTGGCGGACCGGTCCCACGAGATGACGGCCATGCCCCCGTTGCGGCCGATGCGGGAGCGAGAAGGTTGTGGGGTGACGCGGGATCGGGGACCCCATGGGTAGGGCTGTCCGAAAGCGATCGCCCCACCGAGCCGGGCGCCGGGCGCGGACTACGTACTGACGGGCAAGGCAAACCCGAAACACCGGCCTGACCGCCGGGAGGATACGTGCGCCCAGGAACAGGCCCAGGGGTGTGCGGACGGTCCCCACGACTACCCCGAAACGGGGGTAAGGATCATGGCCGCCTCGAAACCCGGTGCTGTGGGGTGATGGGTGCACCGGCTTGCGGTCAGTATGTCGAGCCGGAAGCGGTGTGGGCCGATTGGCCGAGTCGGGTCAGGGTCGAGTCGGAACGACGGTGCGGCGGTCAAGTCACCCCACCGGGGCGTTACTTCCTTGCCCGCCTACCCCCGGAGGCCCGAACCCTATGGGCCGCAGTGCGGAACCACGGGCGTATGGAAAACGCTATGCCCTGGGTGCTGGATGTGGCCTTGCGGGCAGATGACCGCGGTATCCGCCGGGATCAGGCGCCCCACCATAGGGCCCTCTGGCGACGCCTCACCCTGAACGTCCTGACACAGGAAAAAACCGCTACGCTGGGGGCGCCCACAAGCGCCTCAAGGTGGCCTGGGACCTGAGCTATCAGGTCAAGTTGGGGGAAGTCCTGCTACAGGGCAATAAAAATGCAATCGCCCTGACTTGAACCTGGCCCGCCAGTCACCAAATCATCCGGATAGCGGATCGCCAATTTGTAAAGTAGTAGTAAAGTAGTAGTATAATAGTAATAGTGGATTTCAATAGAGCATGACCGAAGAGTTACGGACCACGACTGCCTTTGCCTACGGTAGCCCGGCTGCGCAGAGAATATGCCATTCATGCTGGGTAGCAGGGATGCAGTCGGCTTTGGGGGTTCGTCAGGGGCGATGTAAGGACGGATAGTGAGGTGGACGAAATACCATGACTATGTCTGGCGAATACCGCGACGTGAGTTGTACGGTTCCCCGATGTAACCAGATCCCCTACGCCAAGGGGCTCTGTTTTACGCATTACATGCAGGTTTACCGGGGGGGTTCGCCCAGTCCCATTCGCGAACGTAACAGCAATCCCCCTGACACATGCACCGTGCCGGATTGCGACAAGCCTTATACCGCCCGGGGCCTGTGCATGATGCACTATCAGCGTCAACGTCGGGGACGCAACGTCCCTGACTCAACCGCCACCAGTTGAAAGAGAATAGTTTCCCTACCCTTTCCATCACCAAGATTTGTCCTAGCGCGTGAAAATGCGTCGACACCATTTGACAAGGAGTACAAAGATGCTGAATTTGCCGGTTGATTGGGCAACGTTATGGTTAGGGGGCTTCTGCCCGGTGGAGGCGCTCGGTGGTTTGCCGGTGCGTGGCGCAGATTATGCCGCGCATCCACAGCTGGATGATCGGCTGACCCTGCCTGCCAACGCCGCTTTACACGCCGAGGTGACGCTTGAAACGGCAGAAGCGACATGGTCGGAACGCCTGGGCGGCGCGTGGGTGGTGCTGGTGCGCGATGCCTACCGCGCTCGCCGCTTATTGCATCAGGCGGCAGGGATTCAGCCAGGCGAATGGGTCGGTATCCCGGCGAATGCCAGCCATGACCTGGCAGAGTCGGTCAAGCATCATAAGGCGCTACTGCGCTTTCTGGACTTTGACACGCATCTACGGCTCGCGCCATCCAGTACGCGCTTCACCTGGATGCAGGTGGTGCGCGGGTTGTGGCAGCCGCAGAACGCTACATGGCTCGACTGCGCGGACACCCTGCCTACGCCCGGCGCAGCAGAGCGCCCAGCGGTGACGCTGTACGGCTTACATCTGCCTGATACGGATGACCGCCCCGGTGCGCTGTTGGTATTCCGTGATGAGGCACTCTATGCAGAGGTGAGAGCATTGCGTCAACCGGCTGACTGCCCGAACGCAGCGCAGGCATTGGCACAGTGTGAACGTCTGCCAGAACTGGCAGAGCACCAAAGCGCGAATCTGGCGGAGGTGCGGCGAGGTTTGCGTGAAGCCGCCGGGCTGGAGATACTCGAGCCGAACAGGCTGGCGCTGGCGACCGCGGTCGCGGTGCAGATTCCGCTGGAGAGCGATGTCGCCACGTTTTACGCCTACGTTGAGCAGGAAAATACGCCCGTGCGCTGGCTGCCACAGATTCAGCCTTTGCATTATGCCGCGCTGCGTGCTGACGGCGCGCCAGATCACCGGGGAACGGCGGCGAACCTCGCCCGCTGGTTATGCGTCCCGGTGGGGCCAGATTACACCTTTGAGGAGATCAAACACGGTGTGCTGGGCATCGTCAAATCGGCGGAATATCTCGGTGTGCGCTGGCGCGCCAATCCAGCCTATGCTGCCGAGTACGCTGCCTTGATGGATCGCACCTATGGCACAGGACATGATGCCTACCGCCCGTTGTTTGCGCTGGATGAAGCCATCGCAGCGGGAGACTGACGAGCCATGCCGGTGAGCGCGATCACCGGCATGCTGCATCCACCAAAGACCGCGCTGACGCGGTCGCTCATTGAAGCGCTATTCACCCAAGACAACTGTTGCATAAAGGAGACAGGAACATGATGAACACACCTAAGACCCGAGTGTCAGTGACCGTTTTGACTGGCTTTCTGGGAGCTGGCAAAACCACGCTGCTCAACCGCATCCTGACCGAAAATCACGGCAAGAGAATCGCGGTGATCGAAAATGAGTTCGGCGAGATCGGCATTGACAACGATCTGGTCATTGACGCGGAAGAAGAAATCTTCGAGATGAACAACGGATGCATCTGCTGCACCGTTCGGGGCGATTTGATTCGCATTCTCGGTCATCTGATGAAGCGTCGCGACAAGTTCGATTACATCGTGATCGAAACCACCGGCATGGCGGATCCCGGTCCCGTCGCGCAAACCTTTTACGTGGATGATGACATGCAGCAAAAATTGATGCTGGATGCGATTGTCACGGTGGTGGATGCCAAACACATCTGGGAACACATCGACGACAGCGATGAGGCAAAAGAACAGGTTGCCTTTGCTGATGTGATCCTGCTCAACAAGGTTGATCTGGTTGCCCCGGAAGACCTCGACAGACTCGAAGCACGCATCAAAAGCATGAACAGCATGGCGAAAATCTGCCGCACCCGCGACGCGGTGGTCGAGATGGACCAGATTCTCAATGTGGGCGGCTTCAACCTCGACCGGGCGCTGGAAATCGACCCGAAGTTCATGGAGCCAGAATACCCGTTTGAATGGTCGGGTATCTATGAACTGAACCCCGGGACTTACGAATGGGTGATGGGTGAAGGCCCTGACCCGGTAATGGGGGCCGCACTGCTCCCGCTGGCAAATACTGGATTAGCGGCGAAGGAAGCGACACTGATGGACGCCGTACTGACCTTCTCTGAAGCTGAGCAGGCAGTACAGGCAGGCGAAACGCTGCACCTCGGCAAAGGACAGCACAACCAGCTCGTGCTGAACGAAAACGGCGAGACCGTCTTCGATTTCGCGATCCAACAGCCGGGCCATTACATGCTGTTCACCGAACATCACCCTGATGAATTCGACGCGCACCTGTGCGGCACGGATGTCGTGCTTGCCTCGCTCGAAACTCGCGAGTACAAGCCCGATCATGAACACGACGAAGAAGTGACTTCTGTTGGTATCACCCTTCCCGGTGATTTTCACTTGGAGAAGCTCAATGGTTGGTTAAGTCAACTGCTGCGCGTGCATGGACAGGACATCTTCCGTATGAAAGGTGTGTTGAGCGTGCGCGGCTGGGATGAGCGCTTCGTATTTCAGGGAGTGCACATGCTCTTTGATGGCCGCCCGGATCGTCTGTGGGGGAATGACCTGCGTCATAACAAGATGATTTTTATCGGACGCAACCTGGATCGGGCTACATTGGAAGAAGGCTTCCGCGCATGCCTCGTGTCATGAAGATGCGCAAACGCATGCGCAAACCGCCACAGCCATCGCTCAAGGCGATATGGCGTGCCCACATTGACGATCATCCGATTGGGTTGGCATGGTCGCCGGATGGCAAAAGGTTGGCTGTGGCGGGCGTGTCTGGACCCATCACGTTGTTTAATGGTGCAGACGGCGCGGTACAGCACCAGCTGCCTGGCCATCCCCTTGGCACGATGGCCATTTCGTGGCACAAAGACAGTCGTCTCCTCGCCAGCGTCGGGCTGGACGGCAAGGTACGGCTGTGGGATGCCGAGACAGGAACGCAGACCTCTGAAATGGCTGGCGGCGCAAGCTGGGTGGAGCGTATCGCCTTCAGTCCTGTGGGCGATTGGCTGGTGTCAGCCGCCGGGCGCAAACTGCGACTGTGGGACGCCACCGGGGAATTGAACTGTGAATATCCCGATGCGAACAGCACCATTACTGACATCAAGTGGCGCTATGATGGCAAACAGTTCGCCATCTCTGCCTACAATGGCGTCGTGCTATATGACCCCACAAAAGCGGAACCGCTCCACCGTTTCGAATGGCAGGGATCGACGCTCACACTGGAATGGAGTCCCGATGGAAAGTTCATCGCCACTGGCGACCAGGACTCGACGGTGCATTTTTGGTTCACCGATACCGGGCAGGATTGGCAGATGTGGGGCTACCAAACGAAGGTGCTGGAACTGGCATGGAGCTTCAACAGTCGCTATCTGGCGACCGGCGGCGGGACTCAGGCGGCGATCTGGGACTGTTCCGGCAAGGGGCCGGCAGACACTCCGATCACGCTGGCAGGGCATCGGCACCTCATCAAGCACCTGAAGTTTCAACGACGGGGTATGCTGCTGGCTTCCGGTGGTAACGACGGTCTGCTAGCAATCTGGAAAGTCGAGAAGAAGAAATCCGTTTTGCTGGCGGATGCTGTGTTCAAAGTCCCAATTGCCGGCTTGGCCTGGTCACCGGATGATCGCTGTATCGCGGTGTCAGATGAGAGTGGCATCCTGTCGATAGCGGCAGTGCAGCGATGATGAGCAACGGTTTCATATGAAATTTTCCCTCACGCCTCCGGCCTGAGTTCCGTCGTTGTCATACCAGGAGCATCACCATGACTGTACCGCGTTCGATTTTCCGGCTTCTGCCCGTTCTTCTGATGGTGATCGGCAGTGCCCTGACTGCCTGTGCCATGCCAGCGGCCCCGACCGCCGAGCGCGAGCCGGCCTCGACGGCCGCGCCTGATGATCAGGAACGCCCCATCTTGAAGGCGGGCGTCATCTGGCTCGACAGCCCCTTGGACCCGGTGGAGGGCGGCTACGTCTCCACCCAATCGGGATTGTCGGAGACCTTGTTCCGACTCTCAGGAACCACCCTGAGTCCCGAACCGTGGCTGGCGACGGAAGCCACTCAGGTTGACCCCTTGACCTGGAGGATAGGAATCCGGCAGGGCGTCAAGTTCCACAACGGGAACGTGATGGATGCGCAAGCGGTGAAGGCATCCTTGGAGAGGGCTATCCGATTGTCGCCGGCAGCGGCCGATACATTGTCCGTTGACACCATAACGGTCGAGGACGGGCAAACCATCACCATCAAAACGACGGTGCCACAGCCCACCCTGCCGGGTCTGTTGATCTTGCCTGCCCTCGCCATCACCGACGCGCCAGCGGCGGATGCCGCCGGCCAGGGCAATTTCATCGCGGCCCGCGCCCTGACGGGACCGTACATTCCCACCTCGTACGTCCAGAAGGAATACCTTTACAGCGTGGCCAATGACGACTACTGGGATGGTACGCCTCCGCTGGCCGGCATCGATCACGTCGCCATTCCCGACACCAACAGCCGGGAGCTGGCCCTGCAGGCCGGGGACATCGACGTTGCCGTCAACGTATCACCGGATGGTGCCCAGGCGATCAACGCCCACCCTGGCACACATACGCAGACCTCCGGCATCGGCACCTCCCTGGTCTTGTGGTGGGTCAATTTCGAGCGCGGTACGCTGGCCGACCCGCTGGTGCGCCGGGCAGTGGCCCACGCCATTGACCGGGAGAGCATCGCCGGTCTGGTTACCCCCCCCCCGGATCCGGGTCTTTCGCTGAGCTGCTGCTCCCGGAAGTCCTGACGTCCTGCCCCGGCGTGAGCGCGCTGGGCTACGATCCTGACGAAGCCCGTAATTTGCTGGCCCAGGCCGGCTACAGCGACAGCGACGGCGACGGTATCCTGGACAAGGCAGGTCAGCCACTGGAAATTATTATCGGTGGTTATCCCGAGCGGTTCCAGCTGCCTATCATGGCTGAGGCCGCCCAGGCGATGCTGGCCGAGGTGGGCATCAAGGCCGAGGTGCTCATAACAGAATGGTCGGTGGTCAAGGAACCCGCATGGGACCTCTTCGGCTGGTACAACACGGTCGTGCAAGGCGGGGGAGACCCGGTGTTCAATATCAGCAAGTTCGCCGGGTTGAAGGGCGACGCCAGCGGCAGCGGGACCAACAACTATGGGAAATACGACGCGTCCCGCCTGGTGGACATAATCGCCCCCTCCGTCTCCGTGACCGACCTGGAGGCTCGAAAGGCGATAGCCTGCGAGGCCCTGGCGGTGGTCACCGCAGAAGCCGCATTTTTACCGGTGGCGCATGTAAATCATGTGTACGGCATCAGTGACCGGGTTACCGATTTCGAGGCCCACCCAACGTCCCACTATTTCTTCAACCACCGCGTCGGACTGAGCGAGTGAGCCAACGGGTACGGATATAGGCTCTCTGGCATGGGAGCATACCTGCTCCGCAGGTTGGTCACGCTGCCGCTGATGCTCCTGGGCATCTCGGCCGCCAGCTTCGCCCTGCTGAATCTGGCACCGGGCGATCCTGCCGAGATGGTCTTGCACCAGCGCAACCCCATCGAGACACCCAGCGCGGCCGCAGTGGCAGCGATGCGCGCCGAGCTGGGCCTGGACGCTCCCCTGCCAGTGCAATATGCTCGCTGGATGTCCCGGGTGTTGGCGGGGGACATGGGCCTCTCCTATGTGACCGAGCGGCCTGTGGCCGCTCAGTTGGCCCGCCGCACCGTCCCGACGGCCCTGCTCACTGCGGTTGCTTTGGGCCTGGCGTTGCTGGTAGCCGTGCCCATGGGCATCCTGTCCGCACAGCGACGGGGCAGCGCCGTGGATGCCATCGCACGCTTGGTGGCACTGGTGGGCGCTGCGGCGCCATCCTACGCCTTGGCCTTCGGACTGATCATCCTGTTTGCGGTGAGATTGTCCTGGCTGCCGGCCTTGGGCTACGGTTCAGCAGCCCAGGTCGTACTTCCGGCCATCGCCCTCTCCCTCGCACCCATGGCGCAACTGATGCGGCTGATACGCGCCAGCATGTTGGAGATACTGGGGCAGGACTACATCCGCACGGCGCGGGCCAAGGGACTGTCCGAACAGACCGTCGTCAACGGGCACGCCTTGCGCAACGCACTGCTGCCGGTCATCGGAGCCACTGGGGTGCATCTGGGCTACCTGCTGAGCGGCGCCGTCATAGTGGAGACCATCTTCTCTTGGCCGGGTTTGGGGCAGTTGATTGTGGGCGCGGCGCTGACCCGAGACTACCCCGTGGTACAGGGGTTCGTAACTTACATTGCTGTGGTGGTGCTGCTGGCCAACCTGGCGGCTGATATTGCCCTGCGCATCGCCGCCCCCAGCTTGCGCTTCGGTCAAGGAGAGATGTAGCAGCCAATGACGGGCGATACCGAAAAGGCCATGGAACGCCTCCCCTTAACCTTCGGCTCCCGGCGGCGCGGGCAGTGGGCCGGGCTGCTGCGGGAGCCGGGGACCGCCTTGGGACTGCTCTTGGTGGTGTCCCTGCTGCTGGCGGGACTGGTGGCGCCCTGGCTTCCCTTGGATGACCCAACGCAAATCAGCCTGTCTCATAGACTGCACCCGCCGTCCGTGGCAAACCCTCTGGGCACCGACCATCTGGGCCGAGACACCTTCAGCCGCATCGTTCACGGTGCCCGCATGACCCTGCTGGCCGCCGCCGCCACGCTGGTTCTAAGCATGACCATCGCCCTGGCGGTGGGCATAGTTTCTGGTTACAACGGCGGCTGGATCGACACGGCGTTGATGGGTGTTGTAGACCTGCTGCTGGCCTTTCCTTCGCTGATCCTGGCGCTGGCCGTGGCGGGAGCTTTGGGCCCCGGTCTGTTCAACGTGCTGCTGGCAGCCGGCGCCGTGTGGTGGGTGGGCCACGCTCGCATCATTCGCGGGATTACCCTGGGGGCACGAAATATGGAGTATGTAACGGCGGCGCGGGCTGTCGGGGCCAGCAACCTGCGCATCTTCCTCCGGCACATCGGGCCGAATATCCTCGGCCCGATCATCGTCATAGCCTCCCTGGATGTCGGCTGGATTATCCTGGGCATCGCCGGTCTCAGTTTCTTGGGACTTGGGGCGCAGCCACCCACGCCGGAGTGGGGCGCCATGCTCAACGACGCCCGCCCCTTTTTGCAGACCGCACCGCGCCTGTTGCTATTGCCGGGGGTGGCCATCTTCATCGCGGTGCTGGGGTTCAACCTGCTCGGTGACGGCCTGCGCGACCTGCTGGCTCCCATACCCAGCGTTCAAGGAGCTGACTGACGGGGACGCAATGCCGTAAAAACCATTCCATTCAGGCAGGCCCAGTCTTGCAGCGCTGGACAAGAACAGGGATGTCCAGGGACGAGATAATGGCGGCACGCCACGAGGGGCACCGCTTATGACTTACCTCGTGGTAGACGCCTTGATTGCGGCTGGTTGATTCTTGGACGACGAACTTGATCCCCGAGTGGCTGACTTTCTCCGAAGATGAGCAGGCAGTACAGGCAGACGAAACGCTGCACCTCGGCAAAGGACAGTACAACCAGCTCGTGCTGAACAAAAACGGCGAGACCGTCTTCGATTTCGTGATCCAATCATCTGGCAGCAAATTACCACTGTAGAGGACAAACAGGTTGGTGATCCGGTGATTGCGCGATGGGGACATCATGGCCCGTGAATCTGATATCCCGGTCCTGGCGCAGGGTGTCGGCCTCCGATCTGCGGCAACCAATCCTGTTCAATGTGCCCGAAATAATCCCGTATCCGGATTTCACCATGGCGACGGGCGACTTTCCGGTTGGCGCGCAAGAGGGTCAGACAGTTGGCAACCGAGGGTATGTTGCCGCAGGATTGATGAGGGGCCGGCACGGGGTACAATGCCATTCAGGCTCTAACCGGAGAGGGTGCCTATGCATGTGTTGCACGTCACGAATTCGTATATACCGAATGCGGGAGGCATGGCCACAGCGGTACATACCCTGGTCCGGGCCTTGCAAGAGGCAGGTCAGGATGTACTCGTCCTGACACCCCAATTCAGTGTGGAGGATGGCAGTGATCATGAAGTGCAGCGTCTGCCCCTCGCAGCCTGGGACGCGATAATCGCCAACGGTTTCCACATCAGTCCCGGCACCGCGCTACACGGGTACATTGCCGAGTTTGCTCCCGATCTGATCCATGTCCATGGCCCATTTCATCTGGGCCCCGTGGCCCTGCGGCTGGCAGATAACCTGAAGTTGCCTCTGATCTACACCCATCACACAAAACTGGAGGAATACCTTCATTACTGTGATGGTGCGCGCCTGCATGCCACGGCCGTGCAAAACTTCTACGTGGGTTTTGCCAACCAGTGCGACCGGGTGTTGACCCCTTCGGGTGTAGAAGCTGACAACCTGCGGCAACTGGGAGTCAACCGACCACTGCAGGTGGTGCCAACGGGTCTGGACACCGCCTGGTTTGCCGAACTTGCCTGCCTGCCACGTCACGGGAAACGCCGCATCATCGGCCTCGTGGGGCGCGTAAGCGCTGAAAAGCATGCAGCCGCTTTGGCGGGGGCCGCCATGACCTATCTGCAGCAGGACGCAGGCGCTGACCTGCTCGTGATTGGTGATGGCGATCAGCTGGCGGCAATTCGCCAGGAGGCTGCCCTGCGGGGCTTGGCGGACCGCGTTGCCTGTCCGGGCTTCATCCGTTCGCATGCCGTACGGGCAGCGCTGGACCAGATAGACGTGATCGTGAACGCACCCGACACAGATACCCAATGCATCGTGCTTTTGGAAGCCCAGGCCCGCGGGGTGCCGGTCATATCTTCCGATGTGCCCGTAGCCCGCGAATTTGTGGCGGAATTTGCGGAAGGGATCACATTCTACCCGCCAGGGGACTGGACCGCGTTGATCTGCATGTCTGTCTCGCTTCTTTGCGCTGCCCACCCGCCGCCAGGCTGCTGTGAAGCATGAAGTGCAGGCTTTTGCCCTGCGCTTTCAGGAGACAGCGGTGATCCAAAATCTGTGCCAACTCTATACCGATGTGATAACGCAGTATGGTAACAGCCCTGAGGCGTGCCCGCACTGGAACAGCCAGCTGACGGGGTGGGCGTATCGAGTCCTTACCGATAGTTTAGTGCCCGTTATCCAGCTGTTGCGCACACCATGAAACGTGATCTGGTGATCACCGGCTCTTTGCTGGCCGCCGGCATGCTGACCGTCACGTCAGGGGCCATTGTGGCCCCTGCCCTGCTGGCACTTGCGGATTATCTGGGGGGAGCCGAACAGGGGTTGACAGCGGCCAACCTGTTTCTGGTCATACCCTCCGTGGGCATCGTGGTGGCGGCCCCCGTAGCCGGCTGGCTGGCCGATCGCTTTGGACAGTGGCAGACCCTGATCGGATCCGTGCTGCTTTTGATACTCAGCGGTGTCAGCAGTTACTGGACCGACCCGTATGCGCTCTTGCTGGTCGAAAGATTCGCATTGGGTTGTGGCATTGCCGGGACTGCTACCAGCTCCGCCTCGCTTTTGGGAGCCCTGCCGGAAGAGACCAGACGCCAGAGCCTGCTGGGCAAACAATCCGCCTTCACCAATATGGCAGGGCTGCTATATCTGTTTCTGGGGGGACAGATGGCCGCCGTACATTGGCGGCTGCCCTTCCTGCTCTACCTCTGGCCTGTCGTGCTGCTGCCGTTCATGGTGCTCAGCCTGCGTACCCAACCCCTGGTGCAGGTTTCCCGGGAAACGGCTGCCGCAGGCGAGTTTGCCGGGTGGTTGCACGGCCCTGCGCTGCCTGTACTGCTCCTGGTCTGGGGATCGGGATGTGTGGCCATGATGTTCATCTATACCCTGTTCACGGTGCATCCCTATCGAATGCAAGAGCTGGGATTTGCGGATGCAAGGCTTGTGTCCCTGACCATCATGATAGCCACGGCAACATCCGCCCTGGCCGGCTGGAACCTGCGCCAAATCGCCCGGCATCTGGGACCCTACGCTATTTTTGCCCTTACCTTTTGCCTGTTTGGAGGAGGCTTTCTGATCGTGGCGGTAGCCAAGGAAATCTGGCATGTACTGGCAGGCAATCTGGTTATGGGTATCGGTATGGGCCTCCCCGTTTCCCCACGGGGCCGCTTGGCTGAGTGGCATGACCCCGGATGTGTGGCGGAGCCGCGTCTTGGGCATATTCAATACCTTTGTATTCACGGGCCAGTTTCTTTCGCTGTTGCT
>CAXXOQ010000087.1:0-6413 GCA_963664185.2 Caldilineaceae bacterium
GATCCGGCGGCCGTCCGGAAATCAGCAGACCAATGATGCCCAGCACACCCACCAGAAAGGAGACATACCAGTTCCAGCCGACATTGATCCAGATCAACTGGAAGGTGGCCTGAAGCTGTGGGCTCCACTCCCATGTGAAGATGGATACCCCGGACTGGAACGCGATGCGGAGCAAAAGCCCGAAAGCACCCAGCATGAAACTGAGGGCCAGCCACCGCAAGTAGGGAGGATTCGTGCGGGTGGGATGGACAAAGGACAGGGCCACGGGGCCCAGCAGCAGGCAAAGGGGAGGCAGCAGGGGCGATGTGACGAGGCGGGCGAGAGCTTCCAAGGCGGACCTGCTCCTGTCTGGGGGCGATGTGGTGGCGGCCTGTCCTGTTGGACCGTTAGCCCAGATCTGCTGGGTGGTCAGCGCTCCCCTGGAACACAAATTCGGACAAGGTCAGGCGTTCGCGGGGCATCTCTTCCCGGATGCGCAATTCATCGGCCAGCGTCTGGGGATCGTCCCGGAAGCCCACGGCCAGAGCTACAACCGGTTCCCATGCCTCCGGAATGTTGAGGGCTGTCCTGGCCGCGTCAGCGCTGAATCCCCCCATCTGATGCATGTGCAGGCCCATGGCCGTCGCCTGTGTCGCCAGATTCGCTACGGCCTGTCCCGTGTCATATATGGCCTTGGCATTGACGCGACCCCGTTGGGAAACGGTATTGGCGGAGGCAATGGCCAGCAGGCTGGCGTTCCGGGCCCAGGTCTGGTTCATTTCCATGAGGGTACCCAGTATGCGGGCAAACCCGCTGGGATCTTCGTGCCGCTCTGCAAAGATGAAGCGCCAGGGCTGTTCATTGAAGGAGGAAGCCGTCCACCGGGCAGCTTCAAAGAGACTCCCGATCTGTTCCGGCGGCAGGGGGGCAGGGCGGAAGGCGCGGGGACTCCACCGCCGCGCCAGGGAGGCTTCGATGGGATAGGTGGTTTGGGCCAGTTTCAGTTGGTCAAGGCGCTGGGTCATTCGGGTGTCCTTTCGGGATTGGGGCCTGCGCACCGGCAAGTGGGGCACAGGCATAAAGCACAGTTGCAGGGATTCTATCCTGTTTGCTATCCGACCGGGTGGAATTCTGGAACCGAATGCGGGATCTCCGTGCCGTACAGGCATGTCGGGATACCGGGACCGTGCTGCCAACATCTGCCTGGATTTGGGCATGTGAGGCTTGGTTATGGCGTACGCACAACCAGGAATTCTGCGCCTGATGCCGTGTCCAGGGTGTAGGCCCCCATGGCGGCGGGCAGCAAGGCGCAGTCACGGGCGTGCAGTTCCTGTACATGCCCGCCCGTAACCACACGGCACTGCCCGGAAACGACCACGAGGACCGCAAAGGATGCGGGGGAGGTAACGCCCGGCACGACGGAACCGGCTACCATACGCACCCGAATCGTCTGGAATTGGGGACAGCAGACAAGCAGCTCACTGGGCAGGTCCTGCCACGTGATGGCCTCGGAAGGATGCGGACCCCGCACCGAAGAGGCTGTGTCCATGTGTTCCAGGGCCTGATCCCAATGCAGTGCCCGGGGATGAGCGGGATCCGGCGGGCGATCCCAGTCGTACAGGCGGTATGTCGTATCACTGGTTTCCTGGATTTCGATGAGGGAGACGCCCGGACCCAATGCATGCACGACACCCGCGGGCACAAAAAACGCCTGGCCTGGCCGGGCCTCTGTGTGGTGCAGCAGTGGTACCAGATCGGCCGAAGGGCCGGCGGCCACCAGATCCGCGCGGGTACAGCCTTCCCGCACACCCAGAATCAGGCGGGCATCGGCTTCCACTTCTGTCATCACCCACATTTCGGTCTTGCCGAACTGCTCCCCCTCCGGATTCCCCTGACCGTGGGCGGGATGCACTTGCACGGAGAGCCAGTCATCCACGTCCAGCAGCTTGAACAGGAGCGGAAAGCGTCGATGGGCCAGCACCGCGGCATGCCGCTCACCGAGCAGATCCATCCCCAAACCGGTCTATCAGTTCGGGCAGGGACTGGCCGGCCAGAGGACCCTCGGCGACAGGTGTCAGGCCGGCCGGATGACCGGAAAGGATCCACACTTCCCCCAGCCGGGAACCCGCGGGCAGTTCCGGAAAGTGCCTGGCCAGCCGATAGCCACCCCATACCCGGTCCTGGAAGAGAGGCCGGAAACGCAGGGGATGCCGCATCTCCGGGGGTACGTGTGTGGCGGTCAACGATGCGGCAGCACCGTTGGGAACCGGAGGATCCGAATCCGCGGGATCGGGTTGCATCTGTGCCCCGGGTGGGCTGTGGTCCAGCGGAGCCGGTCCCGGCGGCACATCCTCTGCCTCATCCACCAGGAAGGTCAGGGGCTGATCCAGTATCCGGTACCAGGTGTACGTGGCCAGCAGCTTGATGCTGGCGGCCACGGGCGCGGCCAGGACGGCACCCAGGATGCCGGCCAGGGAGGAACCCATCAGCACGCTCAGAAAGACTACCAGTGGGTGCAGGCGCAACTGATTCCCGATCACGCGCGGCACCAGAATGTTGCCCTCTACCACCTGGAGAACAATCATGACGACCGCCACCAAAAGGACGTATTGGGTAAGTGGCAGGCCGAAGGCGGTGGTGCCCTGAAAGATGGCAACCCCGATGGCCAGGACGGTACTGATGACCGGTCCAATCACGGGCAGAAACTCCATCGCCCCGGCTACCAGGCCCAGGCCCACGGCGTTCCGGACTCCCAGGATACTGAGGAGGATGCTGACCACGGCGAACATCAGGATGGCGATGGTGACCTGCCCGCGCAGGTACCCCTCCCAGATCAGGGAGAAGCGTTTCCACAGGGCCTGCATGTCTTCCTGTATGCTGCGCACAGGGCCAATTTGGCCGATGTACCCCTCAACCTTGGGGATGTCAATGATGACGTAGAGGGAGAGGATCAGGACCAGGAAAATGGTGCCCAGCAGGTTGAAGGTGCCGCGGGCCAGATTGGTGGCAAAGGAACTGCTCTGGCGCAGCAGGGGATTCAGCAGGTTCAGGGCCTGCTCCGTGATGACCGCCAAGTCCCACTGCATTACGGTTTCACTGGTGGCCGGCAGGACGAGGAGTTCCCATTGATCGCGCAGAATGGTAAGGCCGGTCCGGGCGGTGAAGGCTTCGACCAGGCGGGATCCGTTCTGCAGAATCTGCTGGAGCACGTCTTGCAGCCTGGTGGACATGGCCGGCAACGACTCCACCAGGATGCCCATCTGTTGCAGGGCTGTGCTGCCCAGCCAAAGCGACCCATAAAGGCCCAAAACCAGCAGCAGCAGGTACACCAGTAACGCCGCCATCGCCCGATTGAGAAAGGGCAGACGGGCGAGACGGGTGATCAGCGGATGCAACAGATAAGCCAGCAACACGGCCACCACCACGGGTTGCAGCAAGTGGCTGAAGCGCCAGATGCCCAGGGCGACCAGCAGGAGAAAAAGCAGGGACGCCAGCAATTTCGTGTTGGCACTCCAGGTACCGCTGGGCGGTGGCGGTGCCGGCACGGCCGAGGGCGAATTCATGGCGGCTACTCTTTTGTGACAACCAGCTGGGTTTGGGAAGCGAGGATTTTCTTGAGGCCATGCCGGGTATTGTGAAAGGCAATGGCCACCACTTCCTCACCCTGGTCCTCGCGGGAACCGATCACCGTACCCGGACCGAATTGGGGGTGCACGACCTTCATGGCGGGTTTGAAACGCAGTTCCATCGGGGCCGTCTGGGCGGAGGCCGTAGGCCACTGATACCGGGAACGGGAAGGGCGATCACGGGGGGACGCGGGCCGCGGGCCGTGGACGGGCGAGGGTGCATACCATTCGGGATAGGCTTCCTGCATCAGGGCCTGTTCCGGGATTTCCGCGAGAAAACGGCTGGGGGTGCAGGGCTGTTCTCCATAGTAGATGGAACGGGTGCTGGCGCGGGTGAGAAACAGAAGGTCCATGGCGCGCGTCACACCCACATAGAGCAGGCGTCGTTCCTCTTCCAGGTCCTTGGGCGAACCACTGTCCAGGCTCCGGGAATGGGGCAGCAAGTCCTCGACCAGGCCCGCGATGTACACGGCCGGGAATTCCAGCCCCTTGGATGTATGCAGGGTCATGAGGTTGACCTTGGGTTCGTCGTCCTCCATCTCGTCCTGGGCCGATACCAGGCTGACATGCACGAGAAACAGTTCGACCGGATTGAGGGCCAGTTCCTCGTCCTCCAGATCGCCAGGCAGGTGGGTGGCCGAGGCTATCAGTTCATTCAGATTTTCCACCCGGTCCACCGGATCGTCCTGGCGCAGTGCCTGCAGATAGGCCATATAGCCTGATGTTTCACAGACGTGGCGCAGGAAGGCCCCGGCATCTTCCGCGGTCTCCAGTTCCGCACGCCATTGCTGCCAAAGGGTATGGAAGCCCTGCAACGCCGTGATGGCCCGCTTGGCCAAGGGAACCGGGAAGGCCTCCAGACGGTCCATGTCTACATCCGGTACGTGTTCAGGGCCCTGGCATATCACATCCAGGGTGGAGGCGATATCCAGCTGCCATTGGTGGCTGCAGGCCAGGAGGCGCTGCACCGTTGTGGCACCGATGCCCCGGGTCGGGCGGTTGATGATGCGGATCAGGGACTCCTTGTCCCGCGGGTTGACGATAGCGCGCAGAAAGGCCAGCGCATCCTTGATCTCGGCCCGTTCATAGAACTGCAGGGCGCCGATCACCCGATACGGGATATTCTGCCGCCGCAGGGCTTCTTCCAGTTCCCGGCTCTGGGCATTCGTCCGATACATCAGACAGATGTCGTCGAGCCTGTAGACGGTTGCCTGGGTCAGGGCCTTGACACTCTGGCTGATCCAGTCCGCTTCCGACGTGGAAGATGGAGTCTGGCAGAGCAGAACCTTCTGGCCGGGCTGGCGCCGGGTGAACAGGGTCTTGGGCGCCCGACCCGGATTCTGGACAATGAGCCCGTTGGCTACATCCAGGATCTGGGGCGTACTGCGGTAGTTCTGTTCCAGCAGCAGCGTCCGGGCGTCGGGGAAATCGCGCCGGAACCGGTACAGATTCTCGTAGTTGGCCCCGCGGAACGCATAGATGGATTGATCCTCGTCGCCGACAACGTAGAGATGGTACGGGGAATCCGGGTAATGGGTCAGGAGCTTCAGGAATTCGTACTGCACGCCATTGGTATCCTGGAATTCATCCACCAGCACGTGGCTCCAGCGTTGCCGGTATTTGGCCAGCACCTCCGTATTGTGCAGGAAGAGCAGATGCGCCTGCATCAGCAGGTCGTCGAAATCCAGGGCGTTGCTTTCATACAGTCGTTGCTGGTAGGCCGCGTAGTAGGCCTGCAGGCGCTCCTCCCTGAAGCCCTGTACCTGGGTAGCATGGGCGGCCGGGGTGATGCTGCGGTTCTTCAGGTAGCTGATCTTGCTCTTCAGTTCATACACGTTCATGTCGGCCGTGGAACTGCCCTTGAGCAATTCGTTCAGAATCCGGTCCTGATCCTGCCGGTCCAGGATGGTCCAGTTGGGTGCGTAGGGTGTGTGTTCCACTTCCAGGCGGAGAATGCGGGCGCACATGGAATGGAAGGTACCCACCGCCAGCCGCGTGCCATAGGTTGTGCCCGTATGGGGCGCATCCAGCAGGGAGGTGACCCGTGCCTTCATCTCGCTGGCCGCCTTGTTGGTGAACGTGACGGCCAGGATATTCCAGCGGGGAAGTCCCAGTTCCTGCACCAGAAAGGCCAGCCGATGGGTCAGGACCCGCGTCTTGCCGGAACCGGGTCCGGCCAAAATGAGGGCAGGACCGAGTGGCAACTGTACCGCTGCGCGCTGTTGGGGATTGAGGGAAGCCAGGATATCGGTCATCTGGGCCAGGGATCCTCCAGACTTTGGACAAGGCGCCGGTAGCTTTCGTAACGGGCCGGATGCAACGTTCCCTGTTCCGCGGCTTGGCGGACAACACATCCCGGTTCGTGGACATGCAGGCAACCGGCAAACTGGCAATTGTTGTGCAACCGCGCAACATCCACGAAATAGTGGGGCAATTCGTTGGCGGCAAACCCGAACAGGCGAAATTCGCGAATGCCCGGCGTGTCGGCAATGTACGTGTCCGCCATGTCGGGCAGGGGTAGCAGACGGGTGGCACGAGTCGTGTGGGACCCCTTGCCCTGAATCGTCCGCACGGCACCTGTCTTCAGGTTCAGCCGGGGGTCCAGGCGGTTGAGCAGCGTACTCTTGCCTACGCCACTCGGTCCCGCCAGGACCGATATCCGGCCCTGGCACGCCTCACGCAGCGTAGCCAGGCTGGCACTGTGATCCAGGCCGGTATATACGACCGGATACCCCAGGTCCTCGTAGAGGGCGAAGGTAGCCCGGGCCGTGGCCGGATCCGACAGATCCATTTTGGTCACGCAGATCA
>CAXXOQ010000088.1:0-91182 GCA_963664185.2 Caldilineaceae bacterium
TGGAGAAGCTGGTGCCGGCGGGGACTGGCAGAGGCAAGTATGAGGATCGGTGCCGGTTGCATGCGGGCAGAAGGATGGACAGGATCAGCGGGGACCGGGAGCAGGGCGGTCTGCGGGCAGAATGGCCGGACTTCCGGTCTCACCTAGTATAATGCGCCTTGTCCTATTGTCAGGCCACTACGGTCGACATCATTGTACCAGTCAGGCTCGCGTTGAGATCGAGGAGCAACTTGCCATGGCCCTGTCCCCTGACCCAATTTCTGATGCAGAGAGCAGTAACGGCGCCCATCCCGTGACCCGCACGGCGATCATTGGATGCGGTGGCATGGCGCGCAGCCATGTCAATACCATTCTGCAGGATCCCCGGGGCACTTCCCTGGACGTCATGTGTGAACCTTTCGCCCCGAACTTTGCCCTCATGCAGGAACTCTTTGTGGAACACGGGCGCGAAGCCCCGCCCAATGTGCCGGATTTGGCAACGATGCTGACGCAGTGGGCCGATGATCTGGATGCGGTATTCGTGGTTACGCCCCATGCCATGCACTACGACCATGTATCCCTGTGTCTGGAAGCGGGAGTCGATGTGCTGGTAGAAAAGCCCATGGTGGTCAACCAGCAACAGGCCAAGTCGCTCATGGCCAAGCGGGATGCCTCAGGCCAGCTGCTGACGGTAGCGTTCCAGGGGAGTCTTTCGCCCCAGATTCGGTGGGCTGCCGCCAGGTTGCGCGACGGCACCTTTGGCCCGATCCGCGCCATCAGCGGCACGGTCTGGCAAAACTGGAGGCGGCTGGGGGACAACCGCTGGCGCTCCGATCCGGAGATTTCCGGCGGGGGCTTCATGTTTGACACCGGGGCCCACATCATGAACACCATCGCCGATCTGGCGGGGGAAGACTTCGTCGAAGTGGCGGCCTGGCAAGACAACGCGGGCACCAGAGTGGATATCATGACGACCGTGATGGCGCGTCTGGCTTCCGGTGCCTATGTCACCATACATGCCTGCGGGGACGCCATGGAACCCAGCTGTTCTTCGGAAATCCTGGTGTTTACGGAGAAAGCCCGGATTCGGGCCTGCATGTGGGGGCGGTATCTGGAAGTGCAGCAAGCCGGGGAAACCGAACTGGAACCGGTGGACCTGCCGACCATGAAGACGACCTGGCACCGCTTTCTGGATGTGCGCAACGGCGTCATTGCCAATCCGTCACCGCCCGAGGTGGGCCTGCGGATGCTGAAGCTGTGGGATGCCATCAAGGCATCCGCTGCCCAGGGCGGCCAGCCTGTACGCTGCTGAAACCGGCTTTCCCTTTTTTCGTTTCACTTACCTCTTGAGGCAAGGACAGAACCATGACCGTAACCATTTGGAACGAGTACAGACACGAAAAGATCCATCCCGAGATTGAGGCCATCTATCCGGATGGCATGCATGAGGCCATGCGCCAGGGACTGGCGGCACACGGTATCACGGATGTGCAGTCGGCGACCCTGGATGAGCCCGAACACGGTTTGACCGATGAGGTGCTGGCGGCCACGGACGTGTTGCTGTGGTGGGGCCACATGGCGCATCATGAGGTCCAGGACGGGATCGTAGACAAGGTGCAGAAGCGGGTGCTGGAGGGTATGGGCCTCATCGTGCTGCATTCCGGTCACTTCTCCAAGATCTTTCGCAAGATGATGGGCACCTCGTGCAGCCTGCGCTGGCGGGAGGCGAGCGAGAAGGAACGTATTTGGGTAGTGCGTCCCGGGCATCCCATTGCCGCCGGTTTGCCGCCGTACTTCGAACTGGAGAACTGTGAGATGTACGGCGAACTGTTTGATATCCCCCAACCCGACGAACTGGTGTTCATCAGCTGGTTTGAGGGGGGCAATGTATTCCGGAGCGGGTGCTGTTTCCATCGGGGCAACGGCCGGATATTCTATTTCCGGCCAGGCCACGAAACCTTCCCGATCTATACGGAGCCGGTCATCCACCAGGTTCTCGCCAATGCGGTGAACTGGGCCAGGCCCCAGGGCGGTCCCGCGTACCCCTATTCTGCTCCCGGTACCACCCGACCCATTGCCATCAACGAGAAGGAAGCGCTGGAACCCATTGCCGGGGAAGAAGCGGAACGCGTTCGGGTTGGCTGATACGAAAGCCGCCAGGCCGGATGCCGATCAGACACGGCATCCGGCCTGTGCTGGCATGACCCCGATCTGGCCCATCGGAAAACCGTAGTGTGGGCCAGAGGGCCGGGACGGACGGGAATCCTTCGTGGCTGCAACGTGCCCAGGATGCCCAGGCCGAACTGAAGCGCACGGCGGGACAACGGCTTGACCCGTTGTCCCGCCATGATGGTACACGAAACGGATCAACGTGAATCCGGGATCCAAGCCTCCCGGGAGGCCCTGGGCATGGCAAGAGGGCAATGCCCCCTCGGCGGCTGTGCCTGCTTACCCAGGATGGCCTGTTCCGCAGGCGGGACAGGCATGAGAAAACGGTGTACTTGCCGTCGGCAAAAGCACCTCCTGTAGGATTCGAACCTACGACCCACAGTTTAGAAGACTGTTGCTCTCATCCGCTGAGCTAAGGAGGCATTTCTGGAGCAGATTGTACACTTTCTGCCAAGGCTTGCCAATCTTTGGGCACGGCAGGTGCCGCAATGCATGAAGTTTGACCTGTGCTGTCCAGTCTGGTCAAGGCACGCATTTGCCCGCTGGCGGCTTTGTGTGCCAAGGCACAGGGGCTGTATAAATCCCGCTGTGGGTCCGGGTACTCGTGACCGGTCTGGTGGGAGCCTCTCCCGTTGCGCTATTCAAGCCTCTGGCGGTCCGCGCTGGGCCTGGACCAGGAACTCCCGGACCGCCTGCGCGGTCCGCGCCGCCACCGGCAACGCGGTCATATGGGTCCACAGGTCAATCGGGTCCGGAAGGGATTCGAGGGGGGTCTGCATCAGCAGGGCCTGGAGTGCCTGCTGACGGTGCGGGGGTATCCGGGGCACCACCACACGGTGGATCGTGTTCATCACCAGGGTTACGTGTCGCTTCTGCTCGCCTTCCTGTTGCCCTTCCCGGCGATTGGTCTGCCAGTCACCGGCAATCCATTGCCCGGTGTCCGGGTCCTGGCATTGCAGGCCATAGTCCGCGTCAAAGCGGACCCCGGTTTGCAAGACCTCCGAATAGACTTCCAGGCCGGCCTCCGGGGGCAGGTCCGCCAGCACATCCGCCCATTGGCCGTCCGCTGTGAACCGCCACACATGGCAGATGCCCTGCGTCGCCGGATCACAGATCCAGTATTCCTGCACCCCCAGCAGCCAGTACAGTACGGGATTGACATGCAGATCCTTCAAGGCCGTGGAGTCCGACAGAAATTCCACCACCATCCGCAGTTTGCCGGCCACCGTGGGCCAGGCAATCTCGCCCTGCACCGGGAGGTTGGCATCGCCGTCCCAGATCCCCACATCCGGTTCGGCGGCCTGACGGGCCTGGATCCTGTCCCAGGCCTCCAGCAGCACATTGAGGTCCAGACCGGCGATATCCCCGAGCCGGAACCACTCCGGGTCGCCGAGGTGCAGGTTCAGGTGGCGTATCGTACCTTCCCGCAGGCACGGGAACGGCGCGCCCTGCGGGTCCAGCGGCCGGGCATGCAGGAAACGCAGGAAATTGGGCAGCGCCTGGTCCAGACACTGCACATGGAATACATTGCCAATCAGACGGACTCCATCCTGCAAATAATACGGGTCGGTCGTGGACCAGTCGTCATAGGTGTAGATATCCGCATCGTAGGGATAACCCGCGTCATAGTGCCAGAGGCCCTGTAAGGCAGAAGACGGGATTTTCCGCTCCTGTTCCCGCAGGCGCGGCAAGGGACCGGAAAGTGTCATGGCTGTACCTCGGGTGACGCATCAGATGCCTCGTATTGTACTACAAGGCAGGGCCTGTGGGCAGGGCAACCGCCAGATGACTTTCTGCTACAGTGGTAAATAACAGGATGGTCGCCTGCAGCCGTCGGTAGGGGCAGTTCAGGGCCACGTACGGGCGGTGCTGTCGCCTGTACGACCCGGCCAGCGCCGGCGACTTCCTCGCAGTCAACCAGGAGGTGATCGTGGTCAGGTCCATGGGGGCTAGCGTGAGCGTAGTAGGGGCAAAGGACATGAAGTGGCTTCAGCATCAGGCCTGATTATTGCACCATATATTTACCGCTGTAGTACTATTCAGTCCTTAACCATGCATGATCCGTTGCCAACGAGTTGGCATTCTGAATGGCCGCAACGGAATCTCTCTGCCGGTTTTGTAGCCGGTGAAACTGCTGACTTGCCCGCGGAGGCACAATCTCCCCCATCCTGCAGTTGCCCCAGTCTTCTGGGGACCTCACAATCCAGTAGACAGGTCTTCTCTTTCGGGAACCCCGCGAGATGTCAGGAAAGCGGATAAAGGCAGTTAGTGTATGGGCTGGGTATTTCCCGCCCCCGGTGAACGGTGCAGTGTGAATGTGTGGGCAAAGGCAGCATGAAATTGGCTGCATACCTGCAAATGTATACCGGCAGAAACAGGGATACGCCGGTCCCCGGGAGCAGGACCGCTGTCAGTGCCTCTTGCCGCTTAATGCTACAGACGTAATTATCTGGAAGACCGCCTCCTCCCTACGATGTCAATAACAGCCCCCACGGGTGCCGCCGCCCGTCCCTCAACCTCGGTCCGGTCGCGTCTCGCGGTGCGCCTGATCACCGCCGTGGTAGCGGGACACCAGCGGGTAGCGGTCCCGGTGGCATATCGCAGATAGTTACGGCTGTAGTATTAAACCACCAAGCTCACGCCGGCAGGCTAATACAGGTACATCGGCAATCCCTGCGCGTCCTTGATCTGCGGCGTATAGGTGTCTGGATTGTACAGGCGATCCACGTCGACCCGTCTCACCCCCTTGGTAACCTCCGCCATATCAATGTGCGTGTATTTGCCCTCACGCAACGCTACCATGCGACCACTTTGGCCAGCCAACAGCAAATCGGCAGCCAGGTGACCGAATGTGCGGGACACCATCAGGTCCAGCGCGTCCGGAGCCCCCGTGCGCATCAGGTAGGCCAGCTTCTGATTGATGATGTTGGAACCCGTGAGGGTCTTGATCAGGTCGCCCGTGATTTCGCCAATGCCGCCCAGCTTCCGGTGCCCGTAGGCATCAGCCTCGCCGGACTCGATGATTTCGCCGCCCTCGATCGTGGCGCCCTCACTGATGATCACCATCGCATACCGGCTGGGGTTGTTCCGCTTGTCGGCCGCGACCAGCTCAGCGAGTTTTTCCGGCACGAAGGGCACCTCACAGATCAGGACCCGATCGGCATCGGCCACATAGCCACTGATGAGGGCCGTTTCGCCCGAATTGCGGCCGAACAGTTCCACCACCGCAATGCGTTCGTGGGATCCGGCGCTGGTGCGCAGGTTGGTGATCGCCTCTGCACTGCGGGTGACGGCCGTACTGAATCCCATACAGTAGTCCGTGCCGTACACGTCGTTGTCCATGGTCTTGGGGCAGGCGATGACATGCACCCCCTCGGCATGCAGACGGCCACCGTAGCTGAGCGTATCGTCGCCACCGATGGGTACCAGGGTATCAATGCCCAGGGCCTCCAGATTCCGGATGACCTGCACCGTGAAATCCAGCGTGCCATCCGCGTTGGGCACGGCATCGGCCGCGGCCAGATGGGCGGGAACATCCGACGCCTTGACCTTGCTCGGATTGGTGCGGCTGGAATGCAGAAACGTGCCTCCCGTCCTGTCCACCGCGCGGACGGCAAGTGGATTCAGAGGCAGTGTGTACTGCGCCAGGGAATCAGGATCTTCCGGGTTGACCGTCAGCGGTCCTGCCCAGCCCCGACGAAACCCCACAACTTCATGTCCGGCATCCGTCAGGCGGGTAACAATGCTCTTGATACAGGAATTCAGGCCGGGAACATCCCCGCCACCTGTCAAAATGCCCAGTTTCACGACAACTCCTCCTGTCCTGTTTCAGGTTGCATGCCCCTACGTACGGGATTGTAGTCGAAAGTCGGATTTCTCCCGGAAACAGAACCGGGCTGGCGCAAGACCCGCTTCGGGGAAGCATGTACCCACGCCCTGGTACCAGCGGGCCGGACCTGGTCGGCTGGCGGCCAGTCCACGCAACGGTGCCCCTGTCAGACGTGGCCAATCCGATCCCTGCCGGCAAGCGCTGCCGATCGTCTGTACCACACCGGCCTTGCCCGATCCGAGGGGATGCGGGGGCAAGGGTCAACCGAAAATGCGGTGTTGGCGCAGGGCGGTACGATAGAACCCTATCAACTGATCCATGGTGCGTTGCCAGGATTGGCTTTGGGCATGATGCCATCCGGCCCCGGCCAGCTGGTGGGCCAACGCACGATCGTCCCGCAAATCGCGGACGTAGTCCCGGATCTGGGCCGGGACCTCAGGATCGAACAGCAATCCCGTCTGCATGTGCCGGACCGAGTCGGTAATGCCCCCCTTGCGGGCGGCGATAACCGGCAGGCGACAGGCCATGGCTTCCAGGGCGACCAGGCCGAACGTTTCCGTCGTGGAAGGGAAGACGAAGGCATCCGCGGCGCGATAGGCCGCAATCAGATCATCGCCAAAGCGGTATCCTGTCAGGACCGTGGGGGTACCCGCGTACCATTCCTTCAGGGCCGCATGACTGGGTCCTGCCCCGACCAGGGCCAGGCGCACGCCATCCAGCGGAAACAGGTTGTCACGCAGGCTGAACAGGCCCTTTTCCGGGGCATGCCGCCCCACATTCAGTACCAGGAAATCGTCGGGATGTCCCTGGGTCAGTTCCGCGCGCACCGCCCTGTCGGCCGGCCCGGCCGCATAGAATTGGGTGTCAATGCCCCGGTGCCACCACCGTACCCGCTGGAATCCCTGGCGGCGCAAGTCATCCCGCAGGACGCTGGAAGGACACAGGGTCAGGGTGGCCTGATTGTGCAGGTGACGTTCGTAGGCCCAGATCGCGTTGGTCAGGGCACTTTGCCCATAAAAGGAAACATAACGGGCAATGTCCGTGTGGTAGGAGGCCACAACCGGTACCTGCAAGCGGCGTCCCATGCGCATGGCGAAGGGTCCGAGCACAAACGGATGCAGGGTGTGCACCAGGTCGGGCCGGAAGCGGGCCAGCCTGCGGTAGGTAGTGCGCATGGGGTAATTGAGCTTCAGCTCGTTGTAGCAGGGGGCTGTCACCCCATTCACAGGCAGGACGGGAAAGCCCGCGAATTCGGTCGGCCCGCCGGCCGGCGCAAACAGAATGGCGTGGTGTCCCTCGGCAGCCAGATGGCGCAGCATCAGTTGCAGGATGTTGACGACACCATCCACCTTGGGCAGGAAAGTTTCGGTGAACAGGCCAATGCGCAGAGGGGAAAGGGAGTGGGACATGGCGGACAGGGATTAAATTGGGCTGTGGCGCCGGGACGTTGCCGGGAACCGCACGGGGGCCGGGAGCATGAGGGAATTCATTCCAGTCTCCGCGATGCTTGTTACAATGCAGGGACGACTTTGACCCACGGGCGAATCCAATGGCGTCATCTGGCAGAAAAGGCAATCAACCAACAATCCTATGAATATACAGGATCATATAGTAGTTCTGGGCGGAGATGGCTTCTGTGGGTGGCCGACAAGCTTGTACCTTTCGCGCCAGGGATACGCCGTCACCATCGTGGACAATCTGTCCCGCCGCAAGATTGACGTGGAACTGGGCACGCAATCCCTGACCCCCATTGCCCCGATCGATGCCCGCATCACGGCGTGGCGCACGCAGACCGAAAACGAACTGGATTTCGTGGACATGGATCTGGCGGAGGACTACGATCGGCTGGTGCGCCTCCTCCAGGAACGCAAGCCCAGGGCGGTGGTCCATTTCGGGGAACAGCGGGCTGCGCCCTATTCCATGAAATCCTCACGCCACAAGCGCTATACCGTCAACAACAATGTCAACGCCACCCACAACCTGCTCGCGGCCATCGTCGAGTCGGGGGTGGATGTGCATGTCGTGCATTTGGGCACGATGGGCGTCTACGGCTACGGTACCGCCGGCATGAAGATCCCGGAAGGCTATCTGCCGGTGCAGGTAGACATTGACGGACAATCCCATGACCTGGAAATCATGTATCCGCCCAATCCCGGCAGTGTCTATCACATGACCAAAACCCTGGATGCCCTGCTGTTCTTCTACTACAACAAGAATGACCAGGTGCGCATCACCGACTTGCATCAGGGGATCGTCTGGGGCACCAATACCGAGGACACTCTCTTGGATGCGCAGCTGATCAACCGCTTTGACTACGAAGGCGACTACGGTACCGTCCTGAACCGTTTCCTCATGCAGGGGGTGGTGGGACATCCCCTGACCATATACGGCACGGGCGGCCAGACCCGGGCCTTTATCCACATCCGGGATACGGTCCAGTGCGTAAGTCTGGCGATTGCGAACCCGCCGGCCCATGGCGACCGGGTCAAGATCTTCAATCAGGCCACCGAGACCCACCGGGTCCGCGATCTGGCCGAGATGGTGTCCGGCCTGACAGGCGCGGAAGTGCGGTACTATGTCAATCCCCGCAACGAGTCGCTGGAGAATGAACTGCGGGTGGAGAACCAGCAGTTCCTGGATTTGGGCCTGCAGCCGGTCCAGTTGAGCGAGGGCCTGTTGACCGAGGTGATCGATGTCGCCCGGCGCTACCAGGATCGGTGCGATCCGGCCAAAATCATTGCCGACTCCACCTGGCGGGACGACATTCCGGTGGATCGTACGGGATCCGCGACGCCCAATACCTGGCAGCCGGACCAGAGCTAGCCGACTCTAGGCGCAGTTCAGTTCCCGATCCTCCTCGGCCTCGGTGCCCGAAAGGGAGCCGGGAGACTGCAGCATGTTTCCCATCCGGACGCGGGCAATCACCGCCAGCTGGGGCTGTCGCTGTTCCGCCAGATCATAGGTCTTGTTGAAATACTCGATGGCCCGGTCGATCTCGCCCAGCATCTCCGCGATGCTGGCAATCAGGAAATGGGCCTGCGCATTTTCTTCTTCCAGATCCAGGGCCGTCAGGGCGGCACATTCGGCGCCTTCAATGTCGCCGGCACGCAGCCGGTTGTTCCCCAGCGAAACCCACAGGCGGGCCCGCGGCACATCGGAATCCAGGGCTTCGGCCAGATAGGCGGCCGCCGTCTCTGGATCACCTTCCTGTTCGGCAATCACGCTGGCCCACAGGAGCAGTTCCACGGCGTTGCCGGTGCGCGCCAATCCGTCTTCCACAACCTGGCGACTCGTGGCGAAATCCCGGACATCAATGGATTTTTCCAGGTTGTAGGTGATGTCGGTCAGCAGCACCGTGGTCTCGTCAGGGGGTATCACGTAGGTCAGAACGATCCAGACGGCCAGGACCAGGCCGCCGACAATGCCCGTCCAGCGCAAGGCCTTGAACAGGCTGTGCCGATTCTGCGCACGGTATACGTCATCCACATGCCACCAGAGACCATCGGTCTGGGCGTGGTGCTGACGCAGGGTGGCGAGCCCGCCGTGGGCGCGGGCTGCGCGCACGAATTCCCCGGCCGCTTCCTGCAGCCGGACCTCAAAGCCGGACCACAAACCTTCCTCGGCCTTGAGGTCAACGCCCTGGTCGCGCATGGCGGCCATCTGCAAATGGGCCTTGTCCAGAAGTTTCAGGGTACGTTCAATCGTCCTGCCGTTGACTTTGATCAACAGCTTTTCCAGTTCCTGCAGATCGGCCCGCAACTCGGCGCCGGGACTGGAAGGAGGCGACGTTTCAATGGAATGTGCCATGGTTCGCATTCACCTGTCAGGGCCTTATGCAGCCTGGGCCTGCATCTCCCGCTGCAGTTCCCGGTACACCCGGTTGATACCGGAACTGATCTGGCTTTCGATTTTCGACTTGCGGGTAGAAGGAATGCTGAACTTGATCAGCATTGCGCCGACCAGCTCCTTTTTGGTCTCGACCTTGTCCTTGCCTTCCTCCAGGCACCGGGCCACTTCGGCCCGCAGGCAACTGATATAGTCTTCCATCAGCTTGATCCGTTCGGTGGAACGCAGGTATCCTCCATGACCGGGCACGATGATTTCGGGATCCAGCTCCCGGATCAGGTTCAGGGCCTGGAGCCATTCCCGGGAATTGGCCTGGGCCATGAAGGGATGCTGGTCTGTCCAAATGGTATCACCCACGAAGCAGACGCGTTCCTTTTCCAGCCACACGATGCTGGTGGCAGGGGTATGGCCGCCTACATAGATGATCTGAATCCGGGTGTCGCCCAGGATGAAGGAGGCACGATCGGTGAAGGTAATGTGGGGCGGAATGATTTCAATGTTCTCAAACTGGGCCTGGATCTCCGGCTCGCGCTTGAAACTGTTGCGGATGCGCTGGCGAAAATTGTCCGTATAGCCCTGCATTTCCTTGTGGGCCCGCTCGTGCCCGATGACCTGCGCGGGCATGAAATACTGGCAGCCCAGGGCATGGCCACGGTGGTGATCGGTCAGCAGGATGTAGTCAATGGTTCGGGACTTGGCTTCTTCCTCGATCTGCTGGCGCCAATCCTGTGCCTGGCTTGGCACCAGGGGGGTGTCGATCAGGACCACACAATCCTTGGTCACCACAAACCCTGTCGTGCAGGTGCGGTATTGCGTATTCACGAACACCTTGGGCGCAATCTCGTCCCTGTGCCCCATGCCGGCCAAGACATTCCGGGTGTGATTTCGACGCTGTGACATGCCACTAACTTCTCATAACTGATGGTACAAGGCAGCCATGGGGATGGCCAGATAAAGTCCTACCGGAATTCCTCCGCTGCTTTCTCGCTGAAGGCCTGGGACCGCGCATTCCGATCCGTGGCGGGGGCATCACGCTGGGCCTGCTTGCGCCGCCGCCGGCGCCGGGACCGGCCGGGCGGCTCATTGTCGGGATGATCGATGTCCGCTTGCCGGGCCAGAGTGTAAGGGGCAAAGAGGGCCTGATCCTCAGCCCGGGAGGCAAAATAGATGCGGTTGCGCTGCAGCACATGGGCATAGTCCGACAGGTCCAGTTCACTGAGTACCTCATCCGGCCGGCCGGTGGCGCCATCCAGCATCTGGACACGCAAATGGAATTCGTGGTGCATGCCGTCCGGGTGCGGGCCGGCATAGGCCAGTTCGTGTACCAGGGGCCGCAGGTTGTACCGGTATTCCCGCTTCTTGCGCTGCCGTTTGCGCCAAATCTCCGCACGGGCCAGAAAATGACGGACGCGCTGGCCGCTGTCCTCCAGATTGGGGGCCTGGACCAGCAGGGAGTAATCGGCTCCCAGCAACTGGGAGGACAGGGCGGGAGCCTTCAGGGCGACTTCCTGCAGGTCCTGTATATCCACCCCGGCTGGCATCGTGGCGGCGAGTCGGGACTGCACCTGCGCCAGGTCCAACGGGATTTCCAGACGGAAATCCACCAGTTCCTGCAAACCACTGAAACCGAGTCCCAGGGGCGCGGCGAACTGCAGGTGCGGTTGCGGATTGAATCCGTTTTTGTAGGCCAGAGGCAAGAGGGATCGCCGCAGGGCACGTTCCCACATGCGAAATTCGTCCTGATGGGAAAGGAAGCGCAGTGCTTCACCGCGGGCATACGTGACCCGAATGCGTTGGGGTACCATGGCTGCCTTACCCTGCTGGATCCCCCACGGCAATGTCCCGCACGACGGTGCCCTGGCGGCGCTGGGGTACGCGCTCCGCGAACTGGCCCTGTTCATCCGGGGACATTTCATCATTGAAGTACAGGGGTACCGGTACGATGTCCACCGGCTGGCGCGTCTTGTCCTTGCCGAGAGGCGGACAACACCAGGCGGCATCCTCCGTGTGCCGGCGTTCCTCCTTGAAATGGCCCAGAATGCCGCAACTGAAACAGTGTTCGCGGCAATCGTCGATCACACCGCCCTTGTAGGTATTCACGTACTCGGCATGGAGGAATTCCTTTTCCAGGCCCGCCGAAATGTGATCCCAGGGCAGCACTTCCGTGACATCCCGTTCCCGGTGGGCATACCACGTCATGTCCAGGCCGCATTCCGCAAAGGCCTGTTGCCAGACCCCAAAGTCAAAGTATTCGCCCCAGCCATCCAGTTTGGCCCCGAGTTCCCAGGCCCGCTGGATTACGGGACCCAGCCGGCGGTCGCCCCGGGTGAGGAAGGCTTCCAGCATGGTTTCCCTGGGATCGTTCCAGGTAAAGGCGATATGGCGATCCTTCAGCGCGGACTTCAGAATGTCAATGTGCCGCCAGATTTGCGTTTCGGCTTCCAGCGGTACCCACTGGAAGGGGGTATGGGGTTTGGGCACCAGGGTACTGACACCCAGCCGAATGCGGGCCCGCTTGCCGATTTGCTCCCGTCCTGTGGCCAATACGGCCTTGGCCAGTTCCGCAATGGCCTCCACATCCTCGTCGGTCTGGGTCGGATGTCCGATCATGAAGTACATCTTGATGGTGGTCCAGCCGCGGGAATACACTTCCCTGGCCGTCTGCAACAGATCGGCGGACGCAATGGGTTTGTTGATCACATCCCGCAGGCGATCCGTGGCGGCCTCCGGTGCGAACGTGAAACCGGGACGGCGGCGCCCCTTTTCCAGCAGTTCCATCAGCCCCACGCTGAACGATTCGATGCGCAGGCTGGGCAGACCGATGGTCAGGCGGCGGTGGCCGTGTTTCTCCACCACAGCCCGTACCAGTTCCTCGACATACGTGTAATCACTGCTGCTCAGGCTCAGAAAACTGACTTCCTCAAACCCGCAGTGTTCGATCATCTCGTCTACGGCCTGCAGGACCTCCGCCACCGGTCGCTCCCGGACCGGCCGGAATATCATGCCGGCCTGGCAGAACCGGCACCCGCGGGTGCAGCCCCGCATGATTTCAATCGCCGCCCGATTGTGGACGGTGTCGATGAAGGGCACGATGAATTTGGTGACCGGGGGCGGCAAGACGGGTACGATGCGCTTCATGACGACGGCCGGTGCGGCCGAGTCCGCCGGTTTGATGCTTTCAATCCGACCGTCCTCATGATAGAGAACCCGATACAGTGCGGGCACATAGACACCGGGAATGGCCGCCAGTTGCTGCCACAGCTCCTGACGTGATGTCACCTCGCCGGCAGCCACGCGCTGGCGCCACACGGCATGGGCCTCCATGATCTCGAAGATCACCTCTTCCCCTTCCCCGATGATCATGGCATCGAAGAAGGAACTCATGGGTTCCGGGTTGTAGCAACCGGACCCGCCCGCCACGATCAGGGGTGTCTGCAGATCCCGTGCGGCAGCCTGCAAGGGGATGCCAGCCAGATCCAGCATGGTCAGGACATTGGTATACAGCTGTTCATACGGCAGGCTGAAGCCGATGACATCGAATTCATGGAGGGGATGGCGCGTTTCCAGGCTGAACAGGGGCAGGCCTTCGGCCCGCATCACCTCCTCGAAGTCGGGCCAGGGGCAGTAGACCCTTTCCGCCAGCAGATCCTCCCGCTTGTTGATCAAGTCATAGAGGATCATCAGGCCCAGATTGCTGCCCCCCAGTTCGTAGATGTCCGGAAAGGCGACGGCAAGCTTGCCGCGGTTGCCCGGATCCTGCCAATCCTTGGCAATGCTGTTGAGTTCCCCGCCCGTGTACCGGGCCGGAACCTCTACCTTCGGCAGGACACGATTGAGGACAGCCGTGATTTCCCGGGGCGTAGTCAACATGGAAGCAGATCCGGTGTGCAGGTTCCCTAAAGTCAGGTAAGGGCCGATTATATCATGCATTGGGGCGTTCAATTTCGGACAATAGCCTCAATGGCAGGCAATTGGGAGTGCTTGCCTGTCCCTATGCCGGGAGATCCTGCCCCGGTTTGGAGTGTGGCCAGGTCTCGTGCCGATCGGGAACGCACTTCCTGTGGGACGTCTCGGACGGCACATATTGACACGCCTCCGATGATCACGATAAAATTCAGCATCGGGTCATCCGGGTTTCCCCGGTCAGGGTGACGCGGCGCATTCGTCTAACGGTTCAGGATTCCGCCCTCTCAAGGCGGCGATACGGGTTCGAATCCCGTATGCGCCACTCTGTATTTCTGGTCTTTCACCGGTACACGCGGTCTGGGAGGGGCTCTGCAGCCCTTCCGCTCCGCTGTCGTTCCTGTTGCCTGCGTGGGATCTGAATCCGGGATTTTGTACTATTCGGCAAAGGGCGCCAGGCATGCCCTGGACAGACACAGGGCAGACAAGTGAAGCATACTCAGATCGTTATTGGCAAGGGATTCGTATTGTTGTAGGCCTTTGGTTCCTTTCCTGCACCGTGCAGGCGGTCAGGATCCATTCATATCCGGCAGATGTCCATTTTTGCAAGGGAGAAATCCAATGTCCAGAGAACTCAGTAGACGTGCTTTTCTGCAGGGAGTTGGCTTGACCAGTGCCGGCTTGGCCCTGGCGGCCTGTGTTGCCCCTGCCCCCTCTGCCGGCACCGCAGACACAGCCGATGTGGCGCCCATTCATCTGGTGATGTGGGGATGGTGGCAACCCCGCATGGATGTATATGACCAGGTGGCCCAGGAATGGGCTTCCCAGCGGGATGGGTATACCATCGAAGTGCTGGCGGTTTCCAGTCGTATGGAGAAAATCGCCGCGGCCCTGGAAGCAGGTACGCATCCCAATCTCTTCAAGATGGGGGAAGAATTCTTCCCCATGCGGCGGGAAGGCCTGCTGCTGGAATTCCCCGAGGAGATTTTCACCACGGAATGGTACGAAGAGACCTATCCTTCCGTCAACTGGGATGTGTATGGGCGCTATGTGATCCCCACGGGCGTAAGCAGCACCCTGCTGGTATACAACCGGCGCATGTTCGAGGAAGCAGGCCTGGACCCGGATGTGTCTCCGGCGACCTGGGACGACTTCCTGGTGGCGGCCGAGGCCACGACCCAGCGCGATGCGGGTGGCCTTACGCGTTGCGGTGTGGTGCCCACAGGCGAATGGCTGGGATACAACCAGGTGCTGCAACTGGGCGGCAATGTGGTGGATGGCTCAGGGGATGTCGTGCAGGCTACCTTTGACAGTGAGGAAGCCATCGCGGGTTTCCAGTACATTGCGGATCTGGTCCTGAAGCATGAGGTATGGGACAACGAGTTCCCGTGGAACGGTGAGGCCCTGGGCACGGGCCTGGCCTGCATGACGGAGGAGCAGTCCTGGATCGTAGGGGAACTGCAAAGTACCTTCGCCGATATTTTCCCGGAACTCGGTTTTGGACCGCCACCTACCCCCTCGGGCCAGCCCGATCCCCTCTACGGATACAAGTCGACCGTCTTGTCGGTATCCGCCTTCAAGGGAGATGAAGAGGCCTACGACGCCGTGTACGACTTCCTCAAGTATCTGTATGTGGATGCCGGCGCCGAAGCCTACTGGGCCCTGGCCAAGATGATCAGCATCGCCCCGGTCCGGGCCGATCTCCTGAACGATCCCCGGCTGCAGGAGGATGCGGGACTGGCCATGGCGGCCCAGATGCAGGCCCTGGAACATGATCCGGTTGAACCGCCGCCGGAACTCGGCACCGTGTATGGGGACGCCTACTTCCGCATTCTGGAAGAAGGTGTCCCGGTGGCGGAAGCCATGGCGATAGCCAACGAGCAGGCCCAGGCGCTCTTCGATCAGGGCATAGGCCAGGAAATGCGATAACGTCTGTTTGATGCCAGTGCTGGGTGCGCCTGAAAGCGCACCCAGCCTGCGATTTCACCGGGTCTGCCTTTGCCGCGCCCTCACGCTGGAGGCCTCGCACCCACCCCGTCATATGTTGAACCAGCTTGGCCTCGGTGCGGCCCCGCGTCCCAAATCGGGCCTTAAGCGCACCCAGCACCGCTTCATCGTATCGGTGCTGATCCCCATCTTCGTGTTCTATGCGGTGTACCGCTTTTTTCCGGTAGGCTATGCCTTTTGGCTCAGCCTGACCGACTGGCAGTTGCTGCGGGATGAATATTCGTTCCGCGGCCTGCAAAATTACCAGCAGGCCCTCCAGGATCCCGTCTTCCGACTCTCCATCGTCAACGCCTTCTATTACGCGCTGGGGGCCACGTTGGGGGGCGTAACCGTATCCCTCCTTTTGACTCTCGTCATCAATCCCATTCGGTATGGCAGCCTGGTGTTTCGGCTGATCTACTTTCTGCCGCAAATGACCAGTGGGGTGGCCATCCTGCTGGTGTGGCGGTGGCTGTTGCAGGCCCGCTTTGGTCTGGTCAATCAGGGTCTGGTGGCCCTGGGGTTGGAACGGCTGAATTTCCTGGGATCCACGACATTGGTCATGCCGACCCTGATCGTCATGGCCATTTGGGGGGGCCTGGGATTTACCATGGTCATCCTCCTGGCAGGACTGCGGGGCATCCCGATCGAGTTCTATGAAGCCGCCCGCATGGATGGCGGCAGTCGTTGGCATCTGGCCCGCTTCATTACGATTCCCCTGATGAAACCTGTCCTGACCTTTGTCACCGTGACGGGCATTATTGGAGGGTTCAATGTCTTCGGCGTGATCTACATTCTGACCCGGGGGGGACCGCTGAATTCCTCCATGACCATTTCCTACTACATTTACAAGCATGCGTTTGAATTCCGGTTTATCGGCCTGGCCTCCGCGATGGCCTTTGTGATGTTCGCCATTATTATCGTGCTGACCATTCTGCAGCTGCGCCTGACGCGCGAGAACTGGGAGTTCTGAAGGTGGAAGCCGACACTGCGGCCGTAAAGTCCCAGGCCCTCTCCCCGGCGTCGGCCACCGGTGGCACGTCCCTGGTGCTCAACTACCTGGTGCTGGCGCTGGGGGCCGCCACGATGCTGGTGCCGTTTCTGTGGATGCTGTCCACGGCGTTCAAGCCGCAGTCGGAATGGATTACGTTTCCGCCCCAGCTGTTGCCGAAAGCCCCCACGCTCGAGAATTTTCAGGTGGCCATCGAAAGGCTGGATGTCTATCGGCTCTATCGCAATACCCTGTTTATTGCCATCACCAAGTCGTTCGTCAATCTCTACGTAAGTTGCCTGGCCGGCTACATTTTCGGCAAGTTTGCCTTCCGGGGCCGGGATGCCTTCTTCTATCTCATTCTGGCCACCTGGATCATTCCCTTCGAGGTGTACATGATCCCCCTGTACCTCATGATTGTGCAGCAGAACATGGCCGATACCTGGTGGGCTCTCATCATCCCGGAAATTTCCAGTGCCTATGCCATTTTCATGTTCCGCCAGTTCATGTTCACGATTCCCAATGCCCTGATCGATGCGGGTCGCATTGACGGCGCCAGCGAATGGTATATCTGGCACCGGCTGATCATTCCCCTTTCCACGCCAGTGCTCGCAACTCTGGCCGTGTTCTACTTCATGTGGAACTACAATGACTTTCTGTGGCCCCTGATCGTCCTGACCTCGCCCAAGAAGTATGTGCTGTCCATTGCGCTGGCCGATTTCCTGGGGGAGAACGGCTCCTTTCATGGCCTGATTATGGCGGGGGCCACCATGGCGTCCATTCCCATCATGCTCGTCTTCCTGTTCCTGCAGCGGTATATCACCCAGGGCATCGTGCTGACGGGCATGAAATAACGCGTCTTTTCCGCTCCTGGCAACAAGGACTTCCCAGATGGCCACTGCCTTTCCTGTCCGCAACCTGCCGGTTCTGCACCAGTGTGACGTCTTTGTCCTGGGAGCCGGCTTCACCGGTCTGACGGCCGCAGTGCAGTTGGCCCGGAACGGCCATGCCGTAGCCCTGGTGGAACCGCGGACCTATCCGGGCCGCGAGATGTTTGCGAAGGGCCAACCATATGTGACGGAACCCGAATTTGGCCAGGACGGTTTGCCGGAACCCCTGGCATCCGCATGGGACGCTGCCCGGGACGAAGTGCGCGGGAACGGGATACCGGTGCACGAAGACAAGTTCAAGAAGTCCCTGGAAGACTCGTTGCGGGCAGCCGGTATCAAGGTCTATTATGCCTCCCTGCCCGTGGGCTTGATCCGGACGGAGGATGGTGGCATCGGTGGCGTCATTGTCGGCAACAAGTCGGGCCGGCAGGTGATCCGGTGCCAGTATGTGATTGACGCGAGTGAAACCGCCCTGATCGCCAGATTGCTGGACGAGGAATTCGAAACGCCACCCTCCCGTTCCCTGTTCCGGAGGCGGCTGGAATTTGTCAGCGTGGCGGAACTGGCAGAGACCGCCCTTGCCGTACCGCTTGACGGCGTGCTGGAGACTCTGACGGTGTATCCGGGCCTGGGGGGAGATGGTCATTATTTTCTGGAATATGCCATGGAGCTGGCCCGGGGCTCAGATTCGGCCCTGGATCAGACCCGGCGCGACAGGGAAGCGCGGCTGCAGGGATTGGCGATTGTGGAATATCTCAAGAACCATCACCCGCAATTCCGGAAGGCCGTCTGGGCGTCGTCCAGTCATGAGCTGGACGGACCTGCCACCGCCCCGCTCAGGCAGATGGCCCAACTGCCTGCATCCGGCCAGGAATTTCGGGTGCGTGCACCGCGGGTACTGATAGCCAGTGGCGCCGCCCGGGTTTCAGAGAGCCAAAGGGAGCAGTGGTGCAGTCCTGCGGGGGCCGGTGCGCTGGGCACCATGGTGGCCCGGCTGGTGGAACTGCCCCGGCAACCGATTGCCCTGCGCCAGGACGGCCCGGTGGCCGCAGAGGGACCGGAACTCCGGGAACAGGCACTGCCGCAACGTGGCGTTGCCTATGAAACCGTGACCACGTGGGCGGAGCCCCTGCCGGCCAGCGAAGCCTATGATGTGATTGTGGTCGGGGGCGGCACCGCCGGTGGCATTGCGGGCATCACCGCGCGGCAGGCGGGCATGCAGACCATTCTGGTTGACATGAACCCGGGCCTCGGCGGTACAGGTACCTACGGCGGCATCCATGCCTACTGGTTTGGTCACCGGGGCGGGTTTTCCCGTCAGGTGACGGCCATGGTGGATGACCTGCACGTACGTACGGGCCATCCGAAACAGAAGGGACCCGTTCCCCGCTGGAACATCGAGTGCAAGATCCATGCCTTGCTGGAAGGCTCGCACGCAAGCCATGTACAGCTGTTGCTCAACGCCATGTTCATCGGTTCCCTGGTGGAAGACAGGGCGGTGACCGGCGTAGTCATCGCCACCCGGCTGGGGCCGCTGGCGATCCGGGGCAGGATCACCATTGACGCCACAGGCGATGGCGATGTGGCGGCCTGTGCCGGTGCCCCCTATGTGCTGGGCGCGGACCGGGATCATTCCATGATGTACAGCTATATGGCACAGGTGATCAAGCCCGGACGCCCCCGCAATGTCAAGACCCGTTCGGTGGACATTACCAATGTCGAGGATTACACGCGGGGCATCATGGCCGAGCGGCGGAACAGTGAAGAGGGGGATGTGGATCACGGGATCTATATGGCACCCCGCGAGAGCCGGCACATTCAGGGAGACATTATCCTGACCCTGAGTGATCAGCTGGTGCAGAGGGCTTTTCCGGATGTCGTCATGCGGGCCTTCAGCAACAACGACATCAAGGGCCAGAGCACATCCGACTGGGTCCTGATGGGCCTGCAGTCCCCGCATCTGGACATTGAAATTCCCTGGAGTGCCCTGATTCCCCGGAACGTGGAGAACGTGATCGTGTCCGGCAAGGCCTTTTCGGCGACCCATGATGCGCTGGCGGCACCCAGGATGCAGCCGGATATGGAAAACCTCGGTGGGGTGGCGGCCATCGCCGCGGCCATGGCCGTGGAACGCAACACGAAGCCCCGGGACCTGCCGGTGCGGGAATTGCAGGAACGCCTGGTGGCAAGGGATGTACTGCCCCCGCGTGTCCTGGACAGGCAACTGACGCCCCTGCAGTTCACCCGGGCGGAACTGGACCGGATGCTGGACCGGATCGATCCGGACACGCCCCTGCACAAATACTCCTTCATGCAGAACAATGTCCGCTATGAGGGCCGGGTGGAACTGGCGGACATGATGTGTTCGGGACCGGACATCATTCCCTACCTGGAAGACCGGTATGATCATGCGCCGGACAACATGAAGCTGTTGCTGGCGCAGGTACTGGCGGTGCTGGGTTCCGCCAAGGGCGTGGACCGCTTGGTGGATGCCTGCCTGGCGGACCTGCAGGGCGACCGCCTGCCGGTGCAGGATGAAACCATCATGTACACGGGCATACCCCCGGACCAGAATGCAGCCTCCGACGTTGCCTTCCTGATTTACAGTCTGGGCCTGACCCGGGACCGCCGGGCCCTGCCTGTCTGGCAGCGCGTGATCGACCTGATGGCCCACGAAACGCCGACTGACGTCATGGACAAGGATCGGGCCATGTACTACTACGTGTCGGCGGTCTGCTTCGGCATCGAGCGCCTGGGGGATCCGGACTGTGTGGCTATGCTGGAAACACTGCGCAGCTACGAGCCCTTCTACCGGAAGTCCACGGCAGATGCGATGGAACTGGAAGTGGATTACGTGGACGAGCGCCTGGCCTACCTGGAGCTTGTCATTGGCCGCTGCCTGGCCCGTTGCAGCAGTCCGGCAGGTTACATACTCCTGATTGACTATTTGGCGGACGTGCGGGCCATTCATGCGGAACACGCCCACACGGAACTGATCAACGTTACCGGGGAAGACTTCGGCAAGGATCAGGCGCAGTGGTCGGATTGGCTGGAACATCATGCGGACCGGTTGCCGACTGTGCCCTACACCGAACCTTCGGATCCGGTCAAAACCTGGAACGAGGAAATCCTGATCGAACCCATCGTGGCCTCATAATGGATTCCATCGAAGCGGCAGTTGCGTCCGGCGAAAGGCTGCCTCCCGATGCAGGCCGGGAGGATGTCTGGACGCACCTGCATCTGTCTTGTACGCGCAAAGGATCCAAGCGAACATGAGAATTGAAAACGGCGGTCCCTACATCAGTCATGACGAACTGGTGTTGTTTCCCTTCGACGATTACAGCCTGCCCTATCAGAATGGGGTGGAACTGACTCTGCACGGGTATACCGCCCCCTGTGGCTCCACGCGCCGTGTGCTGGAACCCGGCGCGCCGGGCGATCCGGATTCCCTGCGTGCCATCTACTATGGCTCGACCCACCGGGTGGGAGACGAACTCTACATGTGGTATCTGGGCCAGGATCACGCCGAAGGGTGGTTCTCCCGCGTCTGTTTTGCCAGGAGCCGGGATGGCTACCATTGGGAGAAGCCCGACCTGGGTTTGGTGGAGTACCAGGGCAACCGCCACAACAATCTAGTTGATCTCCACCAGGGCAATGTCCATGTACAGTCCTGCGTGGTGTATCACGATCCGGACGATCCCGATCCGCAGCGCCGGTTCAAGATGGCGTATCAGACCCGCATCTACGAGTCGCGTTTTGCCGTGGCTTTCAGCCCCGACGGCCTGGTCTGGACACCTTCGCCGCACAACCCGGTCGGCTACTGGCTGGAAATGGCCGGGGGCATGAAGTTCAACGACTGTTACTATCTGTCCGGGCAGGGCGGGAATCATGCCCGCCGACTGCGCAATCTCGTTACCTATACCTCCTATGATTTTGAAACCTGGAGCACCGCTTCCGTCATGGGGATGCAGCGGTCCAACGTGGACCAGGTATTTGCGCCCTGGCAAAGCACGGCCGGCAAGCAGATTCATTTGGGGGCGGCCCTGTGGAACCGGGGTGCCGTGACGCTGGGTTTCTATGGGATGTGGGACGGCCACTATTCCAATGACCGCCGCCTGGTCGTCATGCATCTGGGTCTGGCAGTAACCAACAATGGCCTGCATTTCCGCGAACCCGTACCCGATTATCCCATTGTATCGGCGGCCGAGGACGGCTGGGAAGTGTTGCCCCAGACGCGCACCAGTGACAATTTTCCGTCCCTGATTCAGGGCCAGGGATTTGTGAACATGGGGGATGAGACTCTGTTCTGGTTTGCCCCCTGGCCGGAACAGGCCAGTGATGGCGTACGTGTGGCGACTTGGTCCCGGGATCGCCTGGGATCTTTCTCTGCCTACCTGGATGGGCGCATGCGCAACCGCAATGAGTCGCATATCATCTCGGCGCCCATTGACCTGGAGGGTCAGCCAGCTTCCCTGGCGCTGAATGTGGATGGTCTGGGCGACCACTCCCGGATCGTCTGTTCCATCCTGGATGAGCAGCTCCGTCCCATACCAGGGTATGGCGTGGATGAGTGTCTGCCGCTCACTGCGTCGGGTCTGTCACAAATGGTTTGCTGGCAAGGCCAGGAACGCATTGCGTTTGAACAGGGACGCATGCGGGTGCGGATCGAATTTCAGGGCATCCGACCGGAAGATGCTTCCCTGTATGCCATTTACCTGCACCAGGGAGACGCGGACGCATAGATCCAGCTGTACACAGAAATGAGTCCCCCGTTTCTGTGCAGTGTTAGCGCTACAGTCGTAACTGTCCGGAAAGTCGCCCTCTCCCGGCGGTGGTAATGACAGCACTGGGCCACCCACGGGTGGTGCCGCCAGGCCATCCAGGCCAGACTCCGGGGCTGCCGGAGGGCCTGCAGACGGGGTGTGGGCTTTTCTTCGTAAACGATTCCCTGCCAAGGAAGTACGGGTAGCCTTTCCCCCGCGCTGTCATTCTGATGTTTTGGTGGTTGCCGCCCACGTCAGTTTTCCCATCGGACGCAAGAAATTCCGGCACAGCCAGTTGCCGGATCAGGTGGCAACAGAAAGTGGCTATGCGTGGGAACGTTCCACCCCTTGGTACTGAGGGTTCATGGCCTGATCTATCCCGAAAGAAAACGTCCCGTCGCCTGACGGGACGTCTAGCCGACAATACTCTCACCGGCGGAGCTACTATCAGTCGCTTCAATGGAGCCATAGCTTAACAGCTATGGAGAGTCGTTACCAGTGCGGCTGCTCACCATGCCAGAATAGCTTCAATGGGGCCATAGCTTAACAGCTATGGAGAGGTATCAGAACGACAATGTCTACCTGAAACGGGCACTTTATAGCTGAATTGAACCAATGATCTCCAACTTTCATTATAACTTTCCTGCACAAGCCGGTGGCGTCTGGATTACGACCGCAAAAACCTGCGAGTGCTCCTGCCTTGCAAGTTCAGGGCAGAACCACTCACAACCCTATGCCAAGGCAAAAGATACCGATTGGTACATGCTATCACATGGGCGAGTGCCACTACCACTTCCAGGCCAGGGCGAATGCATGTTGTAATCCTGTGTCAAGTTGTCCTGTTTTCCTCCTGGAGCAGGGACGGCGTGCGCCTGCACACGGCCCAACCACGAGCCTCGTGACAGGACTGGGGGACATGCGACTCTTGGGGTACTCGCAAGAACTGGGAGGATCGTGCAGGGGGCGGCGGTAGACTCCACCGCCGCCCTCCGAGGCACAGAATCCCGAGAGACTGGTGACGGGGAGCGTAAGACGGTCATGGGAGAGCTCCAGCAGCCGTGAAACAGGCAGATGCCGGGTGGGATGCCACCGATCCCGCTCCATGCTCCCCAGACACTTGACAGCAACATTATAGCATGCAATCGCCCTGCCCATGCTCCCTGCCGCCAGACGCTTGGTGTTACCGACTCCCATCCTGCCCCTGGGCCGGGTGGTTGGCAGGATGGGGCAACGCGGTTAACGGTAGCGCGTACGCTGGATTTCCCCGACAAAATCCGGAATGTCCTTGTGTCCCAGGGCTTGGCGCAGGCCATGGGCTTCCCCAATGTGAAACCAGTAGTGATTGATCACCCGTAGCAACGTGTGCCCCAGCGATTCGTGCATCGGTCGGTCTCGATAGATCAGGGGCGTATCCAGCATGTCGTCGGTTATGGTTCCCAGATAGCTGTTGGCTTCCCGGGTGACGTTGTGCCAGATGTCCCAGGCTTCAGCCCACGGCGGGACCGATGCCTCGCCCCCGGAACCAAAACGACTGCCGATGCCGGAATACAGTTTTCGTTGCTGGCCCATCAGAATCCACATGGTATGTTCGTGGACAGCCATGTGCCCCACCATATATCCCAGGCTGTTGAAGGGCGGCAGAACTCTTTCCCCTTCCTCGGCAGATACGCCCTGCATGACCCGCTGGAATTCGTCCCGGGCAAATTCCAGCTGTGTGACCAAATAGTGTTTCATCGCATGCTCCTGCAATGCCGGATTTCCCTGGACAGGACTTGCCTGCAGACATGGTGTTGCCATACAACGCACGCAGTCCTGCGCGCAAGCATCATACCAATTCCGTTGCCAGAATCTTTCAGATTATGCATTCCGTCTGGTCCCCTGGGACTGCCACAGACATGCAGGCGAACCGGGCCATTGGGCCATGATCCCGCAAGCTGTGCCTGTCCCGAAGGGCGGTTGCCGCACCGTTGAACGCGGGAATTCGGATGCACTTTCACCCTTGCCGCACCGCCAAGCTGCCTCCTGCGGCAATGCCCTTGCCTGTATCCCCCTTCGGCATGCGCACAAAGCGACAAGGGTACATGGCAGTTGCCGCCCGGCAGATGCACGGTTCCCAGGCCCATACCCGCTGCAACGGTTCCGGCAGCCATCTGCTTTTTGGGACATGGCCCACACCGCGATATAATGCCTGCTTGTGCCGACATCTGGTGTCGCGTCTTTCACACGCCACGAGGAATGTTCATGTATGCAATAGTGCGTACAGGTGGGAAGCAATACAGGGTCACGGAGGGTCAGACCCTGGAGGTCGAGAAGTTGCCGGGAGCAACCGGCGATTCCGTTGCCCTGACCGATGTACTCATGCTGGCGGATGGGGAAGACATTCGGGTGGGAACACCCCTGGTGGAAGGGGCTTCTGTACAGGCCAGAATTACGGGCCAGCACAAGAGCCGCAAGATCCGGGTGTTCCGGTACAAGCCCAAGAAACGGGTCCGGGTGCGACGCGGTCACCGTCAAAGCCAGACACGCCTGTTGGTCGAAGGTATAACCAGCGGCCCCTAGCCGGACTTGATCAGTCCGGTTGTATACCTGGATGGCATGACAGTAACGGAGAGAAACGGCAATGGCACATAAGAAAGGTGGCGGCTCAAGCCGCAACAACCGTGATTCCAATGCACAGCGTCTGGGTATCAAGCGATATGGCGGTGAAGTGGTGCGTGCCGGTTCCATTCTGGTACGTCAGCGCGGCACCAAAATCCATCCCGGCGAGAATGTGGGAAGAGGCAAGGATGACACACTGTTTGCGATGCAGGATGGGGTAGTTACCTACGGGTGGGCCCGCAAGAATCGCAAGAATGTCAGTGTGATGGTCCAGGAGAGTACGGAATAACATGAAACAGGGCATTCATCCGGAATTCTTTACCGAAGCGAAAGTCAGTTGTTCCTGTGGCGCTTCGTGGGTCACAGGCAGTACCATACCTGAGATCCGCACCGATGTCTGCAGCAAGTGCCACCCGTTCTATACCGGGGAACAGCGGATAATCGACACTGCCGGGCAGGTGGAGCGCTTCATGAAGAGGCTTGAGCAAAAACAATCCATGGACATGCAGCGCCAGCGGGTAAGGCAGCAACGTGAAGACGAAGCCTCTGCGGTGCGCCGGGCACGTGCCCGGGGCGATGATGTGGAAGCGGCGAGAGCTACCGTGCGGGAAGTCTCGGAGTAGTACTGCATCGGCAACGGGCCAGGTGGCAGATTCCGCACCGGGCTATCCATGCGTGGCGTTGCTGTCACGACACTGCAACCACAGCAAGTACCGCACCGGGGTCTGCCTCCGGTCCTGTGAGACCGTCCACAGACCAGGGTGGACATTCGGGGTAGCGTGGTGTGTCTGGGTGCTAAACCCCGGGTAAGCGCAAGATGGCCATAGCTCTGCCATCCTGTCCATGAGACCCCATTCCTGGTGCTGACAGGCCCTGCATACGAATGGCTTGTTTATGTCTTGATACCTGTGGCCATCGAGACAAGAGGTTTGTTCCCCAGGCTCATTCGAAGGCCTCAGATATCATTGACAGCAAGCCAAGACGCGACTACCACGTGGTAAGCCGGGGACGGCTGTCCGTACTCTGATCTCGATACAAGGATACAATGCGGTGATGATAGGATGTTGGCCTATAAGGGGAAGGAGAGCTCGATATGACAAAAAGAGCGCCCAGGAACCGTACGCTGACTTGTAGCCAAGAGGAAGTCGAATACTATTCTGCCCGTATCTGCCACGCCCGTACTCTGACTCCCAACGCGGATATCAGTGGCAAGATTATTGCCGGTGACACGCTGGAAATAGCCAATCAACTTCCCCAATGCTTCGTCGATTTACTTATCCTGGATCCTCCCTATAATCTTCGTAAGAACTTCGATGGGCGTCTATTCCAAAGGAAGGGCGGAGGAGATTACCAGGCGTGGTTTGCACGGGTTATTGATCTCCTGTTACCCACACTCAAACCCACAGCGTCGGTGTATGTGTGTTCCAATTGGCAGACATCTATGCTTGTTGCACCAATTCTTGAAGCCCAATTTCACGTGCGCAACCGCATCACATGGGAGAGGGAAAAAGGGCGTGGAGCCAAGTCGAACTGGAAGAACAATGCCGAAGACATCTGGTTCTGTACCGTTTCCCCGGAATACTACTTCAATGTAGAGGCGGTGAAACTGAAACGCAGGGTCTTGGCCCCCTATCGCGTGAACGGGCAGCCCAAGGACTGGACCGCCGAAGAGACCGGCAACTATCGTCTTACGCATCCCTCCAACCTCTGGACCGATGTGACTGTTCCGTTTTGGTCCATGCCGGAGAACACCCACCACCCCACACAGAAGCCGGAGAAGCTGATCGCCAAACTCGTCCTGGCCAGTTCCCGAAAGGGCGAGTTCGTGTTGGATCCCTTCCTGGGCAGTGGCACTTCGGCGGTGGTCGCCCACAAGCTGGGCCGGGTGTTTGGCGGCATTGAGATCAGTACGGAGTATTGTTGCTGGGCCCTGAAGCGTTTGGAGATGGCGGCCTCGGATACCACGATTCAGGGATATGTGGACGGAGTGTTCTGGGACAGAAATGCCGGGCACGACCCGCAGGCAGGGAAGAGTACGTCTTTGAGACAAGGGCAACTGGCTTTATGAAGTCATCTTTCTACTATGCGGGACATTGCGCAGGTGTGGCCCAACAAATCCAGGATCACATCAATGCCGCGCCGGATTTCCTTTCCCCCCAAACGGCAAGCAGTACGCGAGCGGCCGGTGATGCCATAGAGTCTCTTCTGTCAGAAACATTCCAAACATTCCTGGATGGCTGGTGCGCAGAATACTCCAGTGATTTTGCGCGCAGGGCTATGGCGGACTTGGCCTTCACGGACAAGGAAGGTTTTTATTCGGTTGTCGACGTGAAAACGCACAGGGAAGATACCAAATTCAATATGCCGAACCTGACGTCTGTGGAACGGTTGGCCCGGTTTTACGAATCGGACACTAATGTTTTCGCGGTCATCATGGTCAAGTATGTCGTCCACGGGACCCAATTGCGGGCTACGGAAGTCCTCTTTGCCCCTATTGAGTACTTGGACTGGGAATGTCTGACCGTTGGGGCGCTGGGATGGGGGCAAATCCAGATTGCCAATGCCAACTATATCAAGATCAACGACGGCTATTCCCGCAAAGAGTGGATGCTTCAGTTGTGTGACACCATGTTGGATTTTTATCCCAGGGAAATGCAAAAGATATCCGACCGCGTAGGTCGGTTTGAGGAAGTGCAGACCTATTGGGAAAGCCGGGAGGACGTTTGGAGGTGACGGTACCTGGCGGTACCCCACCCACAGGTTTCCCGTAAACAGACGCGCCACCGTCGGATATTGGTTTTTCGACTACCCACTTCTTGTTACAACGTTGTACAACGTTGCGCCAAGCAAGCAGCCAGCAGGCAGCAAGAATGGCCGCCCATCCTGCATAGAGCCAGATAGTTCCTTGTCCGATCCGACAACACGCATCATCCCTCAGGTGCCGGAGCGGGTTTCTCTGCCCGGCATGACCTTGATGGCCTGTTCGTGCAGGGCAGCCGATTGGGGGGTGCGCTGGCGATACTCCTGTTCCACTTGTTGCATGACGGAGGACATGCGGCTGGTACTCCCCTGGGGTTAACCCCATCACCGATGATGCTGAAACTGACAGGGCCTGTCATAAGATTGTAGACTCACTCGTAAGATAGGTGGTGAGCCATTCAAGATGAAGATGCCGCGGCTGGTTGTGGAATGGAACATGCAGAATACCAAGAGGGTACAGCTCAACGACGCAGCGTCCAGAATCTGAAGGCACTGGTGGGATTGATGCCAACGAAGGAACGTCAATGACCGTAAGCGAAATGATGATTCTTCCAGGTGTGCTGTCCCGTCGGCCTGTGCATGGTCGGCATTGGTTGCGAGGAAGGCTCCGACGATCTGTCACTTCTGCACATTTTATTCTTGTGTACCTCAACCAGCAGAAGAGGACCATTGGTGCTGCTCACATTCTGCCATCCCTGCCTGTTTCTATCTGTTTCTGGAGACAACACAGATGAGGCCGCCCAAACAGCGCACGAGTTTCAATCCCAAACGCCGCATTCGGGAAGACTGCGATCCGGATGAGTTGAAAAAATTGGCTTCCCGCGCAATATACAAAGGAAGTCCTCTTCACAAACGCAATCCGGGGGATTTCGACCTTTCCCCGCCCGCACAACCAAGGCTCAACAAGACGCTGTGTGACACAATAGGGCTGACAAGCCGTGCAGAGGCTCAGAGATTGCTTGTAGCAGGCATTGCCAAAGGATTGGTAAGTAAACAGGTCCGAGGTGATTTCCCGCAAAATATCTGGTCTGTTACGGAAGATAAGACCCCGCTGGAAGCGCAACTGGAAAATAAGGACCAAGGCACTTACCATGGCTATCCCATGCCTTCCACAGATATTTTTCGTACCCAAGTCCTGAAGCGATGGAGACAATCATGAACCAGTCATTTCGCATTGAATGTGAATGGTTGGATAACCCCACAGCCACCAGTTCAATGGAACACAATCTCTTGGCTTCTCTGTCCATGTACGTGCAGGGAGAGTGCGCCACCTTGGTGGAGGACCACCACAAACACGCGTTGCATACCGCTGTGAATGTTTCTGCCTTGCCCCTGGTACAGTGGGCCATGATCCATTGGTGGCGTCTGCTGTGGGAACCGTGGGAACCGCAGAGAGATACACCCAGCTGGGATTATAGCCACAAAGTAGGCAGTGCAGGCCATGGTTACATATGGCCTAACCTGTCCTTCAGCTCAGACTGGCAATCCGTGAAAGTCTCGTCCCGCCCTACATCCCTGTGGGATGCCGAACCGGTCCGCTACCTGAATCATTTCGACAAAACGGTTCCCCTGGGCGAATTTGAATCCGGGTTGGAACACTTCCTCCGTGAAGCACTCAAGAAGCTGACACTTGCCGGCGCAAGCCACTCGGCACTTCACACATTATGGAGCGAGATCTCCAGGGAACGCCAAGATGAGGATATTTCCCGCTGGCGCTCCCTGGAGGCCTGTATGGGATTTGATCCTGACGAAGCACCGCCCAGTCTTGTGAAAAGCCTGTTTCAACAGATGCAGGCGAATGGCAGGCATGCGGTTCAGGAAATGGCAGCAGCTTGCACGGATAAAGCTATATCCCGCATGCGCAACCTTAGGCAACATGCACAGGAAAACGATTTTGTAGTGCATGTACCGGAATGTGACGCATTGCGCATCCAAATATCCCATGCTACGAAAGAGGACAAAATTCCTTGGGCGCGGGGAGAAAAAGCCGCCTCCATAGCACGGGAAACATGGAATTTGCAGGGGCCTGTGCACACAAGCCAACTGACTGAACTGTACGGTCTTGGTCCCCAATGGGCAAAACGGGAGTACGCAAGCAGCCTGCAAGGTTTGAATGCCGGTTTCCGCAGTGCGGAACACCCCAACCAGTTTTCCGCTTCCCTTTGTGGCCGACATGATACTTCGCGCCGCTTCGCCCTGGCACGCCTGGTCGCAGACCATATTGATGCCAGCGAGGAAGACACGCTTTTGCCCGGAACCAGTGCATTGACCAGCCGACAAAAGTTTCAGCGTGCATTCGCCCGGGAACTCCTGTGTCCATTCCAGGACCTAAAGGAATACATTGGCACAGAATCCGTTGACCCGGATGTCATTGAAGATGCTGCCCAGCACTTCTGTGTATCTTCCGTGCTCATAGAACACACATTGGTGAACAAAAATTTGCTGGATCGGGATTCCATCCTGGCCCAAACGTAGCTTGTCCAGTTGATAGCAGGAAGTAACCCCGACGGCTCTTGGTGTTGGGGCTGACATGCAGCCAGGGAAAGTACCTGGCACTGCCGTTGCCGTGTGACATTCGTCTTGGATGGGTGCTGATCGGTGGGAAAATTGAAGCCCGGAACCAGGCCTGTATGGTGGGAAGGCATACCTGATTTCTCCATGACAAACATACCCGATACAGCACCTTTCATTGCGAAGCAAAAACTACTACTGTAGGGTTGGTACGGTGTTCTTTTGCGGTGCTTCGGTATTCACGAGCAGGAGGGCTGCACGGCGACCCGCACTACGCTTGGTCATCTGCCAGAACTTGCAGGCATCGTGGATGCATTGGTTCTCCATCACACGCCGCATGGATGAAAGACAACCACGGGAAAAGCATGATGGACTGCCGCCAGTTCTGGTTATCCCTGAAGGGCCTGGACAAGCAGAACGAACTTCACCTGCAAAAGGAAGATCGGAATTCGGATTTGGACGCGCTGCCTGCGTTGCATCCGTCATGCATTGTTTCAGGACCGGCGACGATACCTGTGTCAGGTCCTGGTGTGATACCTCATTGTGGAAACTGGTTCTTGGCTGAGATACCCCACAGCCCGAAACTTGCCTTGAGAAGGGTTAACGACAACATGCTGTTCGCTGTGCCAGGGGTACACCACCCACATCAGCCCATCACAAGGATGTGCAGCTGGAGCAGAAAACCGTTTGGCTATCCCGGCGCGACATGGCGGTGGTGTTCAACACGACACCCGAGAATGTCCTGATGCATCTGCGCAACGTGTTCGCCAGCAAGGAGTTGGAGCAAACAGCAACTACTAAGGATTTCTTAGTAGTTCGCACGGAGGGGCGCAGACAGGTCAGGCGCCGCATCAAACACTACAATCTGGACGCCATCGTCTCTGTCGGCTACCGGGTCAATTCCAGGGAGGGTGTGCGCTTCCGCCAGTGGGCTACCCAAACCCTGCGCGAATACCTGATCCACGGCTACGCTCTCAACGAGCGCCATCTCACCGAACGCGGTCTGCGCGAGGCCCGTGAGACACTCGATCTGCTTGCCCGAACATTGCAGAATCAGGCAACGGCCGATAGTGCTGGGCAGGCTGTGCTGGAACTCATCATTCGCTATACCGATACTTGGCGATTGCTTCTGGAATAGGACGAGGATCAGATAGTTGCGCCGCCGGGCAACAGGTCGTCCATCTGTGTTATCGACCATGACCGGGCCACCCGTGCGATCAGGGAACTCAAGCGCCACCTGAGTGCGCAGGGCGAAGCGTCATCGTTCTTTGGCCACCCCCGGGGCGATGCGCTGCAAGCCATTCTCGGCAACATTGCGCAAACCATGTGCGGTGAGCCGCGCTACCGAACGTGGGAAGAGAAGGCGACTCATCTGCTCTATTGCATCGTAAAGGATCGTCCCTTCATTGACGGCAACAAGCGCATTGGCTCCCTGCCATTTCTGCCGCATCTGCAGCAGGAGGGCATGGCGCATCGACTCAATCCCCAGGCTTTGATCATGCTCACCCTGCTTCTGGCCAAGAGTGCCCCCGCCAACAAGGACCTGATGATCCGTCTCATCCTCAACCTGCTGGCCATGCCGGTGCCATGAGGGGCTTGCCTGAATCCATCATGGGGAGCGTTGCTCTTGACTGGCACAAGGCCAATGCCGATGTCTATGCCAACAGCAACTGGGGAAATTCCTCTTCGATCAGGGGATACATTTCGATCAAGGCCTCCTGAAAGATCCGGATCGCCTGATCTATCTCCGCCTCCGTCATCACCGTCGAGGTATTCAGATTGCATCCAGTTGACATAAGAAGACCGCGATTCAGGCAGGCCAGGAACAGGGTGTGCTTCAGCGGCGCCGGGAACGAGCGGGTATGCCGGTAGTTGCCGATGGCTTCCGGCGTCAGGTGAATCCCCAGCAGGGATCCCTTGCCTTCAATCTGGCCCTGGACTCCCTGTTCCGCCAAGACCTCCTGCAGCCCCGTGTGCAACCTGTCCCCCAATCCGTTGATGTAGGCGATTTTCGCGGGGGTCAGGTGATGCATGGCGGCAAATCCGGCGGCCATGGTGACCGGATTCCCGTTGAAGGTGCCTCCATGATCAATGGTGTGGGCAGAGGCGGGACTGTATTGCTGCATGATGTCAGCCCTGCCGCCGAAGGCGCCTACCGGGAAACCACCCCCTATGATCTTGGCGAAGGACGTCAGATCCGGCTGGACGGCATAGAGGGTCTGGGCGCCCCCGCTGTCCAGACGGAACGTCTGCACCTCATCCAGGATCAGCAGGATGTCATGGGCGGCGGTGATCTGGCGGACGGCCTGCAGATAGGCCGGTGTGGCGGTGACCATGCCATGGGAAGCCAGCAGCGGTTCCACGATGACAGCGGCAATGTTCCCTGCATGCTCCTGCACGCGTTGCTCCAGGGCGGCCGTATCGTTGAAGGGCGCAATGCATGTGCTCGCCAGACTTTCGGCGGGCACGCCGGGACTGGCGGGTACACTGTTCGGGACGGAACCGGATCCGGCCAGCGCCAGTGGCGGGGAGATGCTGACGCTTACGGCGTCATGGGTGCCGTGGTAGCCCCCTTCCACCTTGATGACGATATCACGACCGGTAAAGGCCCGTGCGGCCCGGATGGCCATCATGGTAGCTTCCGTGCCGGAGTTGGTAAACCGCACCTGATCCAGGGAGGCTACCCGTGCGCACAGCAGTGCGGCCAGGGCAATCTGGTGTTCGTTGAGCGCGCCCCAGGCCGTACCGGTTTCGACTTGATGACGGGCCGCTTCCACCACCGGAGGAAATGCGTGGCCGTGGATCAGGGTCGTGGCGTTGTTCATGAAATCCAGCATGCGATGGCCATCTACATCCTGGACGTACGGGCCTGCCGCTTCCGCTATCACGACCGGATAGGGGGCAAAATAGGTAGAAGAGCGGGTTTCTCCGCCCGGCATGACCTTGATGGCCTGTGCGTGCAGGGCAGCCGATTTGGGGGTGCGCTGGCGATACTCTTGTTCCACGTGTTGCATGACGGAGGACATGCGGCTGGTACTCCCCTGGGGTTAACCCCATCACCGATGATGCTGAAACTGACAAGGCCTGTCATAAGATTGTAGCCTCACTCGTACAGGAAAAGGCAATGCGGGGAGCGCCCAGACTCTGGGACCTGACACCGGTCACGCGCACAGGCGCGGGGCGCAGAAAAGGGTCATGGCACACGATTTGCCTGTTGCAGGGCACAGGGCACCCATCTGGCCTGTCGGCAACTTGCCTGGCATATTCCGTCCGTGACCGGGCAGTCGCCTGTACGGAGAGCGTGTGGGACAATGTTCGGGTCTGACAACTATCCTGCGTGATTCTGTGCCGTGCCATGGGAGAGTGCCTGCTGCAACCCCGGTGGGACAGAAGATCTGCACACAGAGAAATGGTCGGTACGGCAAAATGGCAAGAAATTCCGGTTCCATTGAAGTCATCTGCGGTTCCATGTTCAGCGGCAAGACGGAGGAGTTGCTGCGCCGTGTCCGGCGGGCCCAGATCGCCGGCCAATGCGTGCAGCTGTTCAAGCCGCGCCTGGACGATCGGTATGACAAGGAGCAAGTGGTCACGCACTACGGCCAGGCCAGCGCCAGCGCCGAGATTGCCGATGGTTCACAGGATCTGTGCCGGAAACTGCGGCCTGCCACGTCCGTGATCGCCATTGATGAAGTGCAGTTCTTTGACGACAAAATAGTGGATGTATGCCTTTATCTGGCCCGGGAGGGCAAACGCGTCATTGTGAGCGGGCTGGATCAGGACTACCGGGGCGATCCCTTTGAGCCCATGCCGCGGCTTATGGCACTGGCAGAACAGGTGGACAAGCTGCGGGCGATCTGCATCGTATGCGGGGCGCCCGCAACCCGCACGCAGCGACTCATTGACGGGAAGCCGGCCCGGATCGACGATCCCCTGATCCTGGTGGGGGGCGTGGAGAGCTACCAGGCCCGGTGCCGCCGATGCCACAGGGTGACCGGCAGGCGCATGCGCAAACCCTATGCCTTTCTGAAGTAGCGACTCAGGTGAAGGCGTATTGGGCCACCACGTCTTCATTGACATCCACGCCCAGCCCCGGTCGGTCCCGCAGGGCCAGAAATCCGTCTTCCTGATGCCAGGGATCACGGACCAGTTCGTGTTGCATGGACGAGGGATGGGGTTTCAAATCCATTCCCACGCCATGCGCGGTATGCGCCAGGAGATGCAGGCTGGCCGCCGTATTGAGGGCACTGCTCCAGGTATGGGCGCTCACCTCCAGGTTGGCCGCCTCAATCAGCTTGATGACATGCCGACACCCGGTAATGCCCAGGCAGCGCCCCGGATCCATCTGCACTACATCCACACCCCCGGAGTCGATCAGGCGCTTGTAGCTCTCGACGTTCCATTCGTCCTCGCCCGTGCCGATTGGGGTGGTGACCTGCCCCCGCAAGCGGGCGTGGGCCTCCAGATCCTGTGGCGGCAAGGGTTGCTCAATCCAGCGCAGACGGTAGGGTTCCAGATCCTGGAAGCGGGCGATGGCGGTGGGCAAATCCCAGAAACGGCGATGTCCGGGTACGTCCACGATCAGATCCGGTTCAAAGCCAATGGCCGCACGGATACTTTCCACCAGGTGGAGATCCCGATCCCGGTCCATCCCGAACTGGGAATCCGGGCTCATGCCCCAGCCCGCCTTGAGAATCCGATAGCCCTGATCCTGGAACAGCCGGAACTCATCCACGGTCCACGCCACATTATCCATATCCAATATGAAGGAGGCCATGGCCATTACCCTGTCCTGTACATGGCCTCCCAGCAGGGAAACAACAGGCTGATCCAGCAGCCTGCCCTTCAGGTCCCACAAAGCCATGTCAATGGCGCTGATCGCAAACGCGGCAATGCCCTCCGTGCCATACCAGAAGGCCCGCTCCCGCATCCGGTGCCACAAGCCTTCGATGTTCATCGGATCGGCGCCGTGCAGCAACTGGGCCAGGCCACCGTCAATCAGGGCCTTGACGGCCCGGGTCGCTTCCGGAAACTGCGAGATGCATTCCCCCCACCCCACAGCGCCCGAAGTATCCTCGATCCGCACCAGGGTGAGATATCTTTCGGTGTTGTGGTAGTGGGGTTCCGGATACGCAACAGTTAGCGGCGTGAGGGATGCAATGGCCATGTCATTTTGCCGAAGATGATGGGGTAAAGTCCTTGACGAGAACCAAGGGGCCTTCCTCAGGTCCCTGGTAGCAATAGGCGTGACCTCCGTGACGCAGGAAGACAGCCCATTCCCTGGGTGCAGTGTCAGATGGGGACGGTGTCAGTGCCTGGACAGGGTGCCGGGATTCCGTCCTGTCGAATTCTATCCGGGAAAAGCCAACGCCCAGATGCTGGGCCAGATCCAGCATGGCACCGGCTATCAGGGGATGATCTTCGTCCATGCAGGCTGCAGGTGGCGGGGAAATGCACCGGGGGGGACCTTGCATGGACGTATGGTAGGTATGGATGGCATCCGCGGCCTGGAAGCGGATGATGAGGCCAGGGGTCCGGGTCTGGGCATACATCTGGCCAAGTACCGGGACCCCGAGACTTGCATCGGGCCAGGTATGCGTTTCCAGGCCCATCAATGTGACCTGGGCAGGAGTCCACGCGTGCCGGGCACACAAATCGGTCAATGCATGCATGACCAAACCCGCCACCTGCAAATACGCGCGATCTTCCTGATCGTTGGGGGGATGGGAAATGGCAGACATATACCGAATTCTCGGGTAGTCAACGACAAGAGCCAAAGGCAAGGCGGATTGCCCCATGGCCGTGCATCTCGCCTGGCGGCAATTTCACAAACAATCGCGGCCACCAAAGGACCCACTGATTCTCCGGTGTGCCTGCGCCTTGCATCGGCAATTCTATCAGGTCTGGATGATCGGTGGTGCAGTCCTGCTCCGGCAAACAGGGCAATCACATCATAACAGTTTCCCGCGGGCCAAGGGCGTAACCTGAGCATTTATCGTTTGCGGTTGCCCCGGAGGCGCTCACATGACCGCTCACGCTACGCTTTCTGCCCTGGCAGAGTATTCATGGCGGATGAGCGTCTCGGCAAGCACGGTATTGAGGCGCCAGCGCACCAAAAATACCATCGCCCTACTCCGGCCAAGGCAAGTTGGCACTCCAACTGTGTGGTGGCATAATGGACCCAATATCCCTAGACTATTGTATGCACCCATTTGGAGGGAAAGATGAAGAATCCGTTTGTACTGTCGCGCCGTCATTTTCTGCAATTGACCGGGTTGGGTGTTGTGGGAAGTGCCTTGGCGGCCTGTGCTGTACCGACCACAGCCCCGGCAGGTGAAGAAGCCGCCATGGAACCCGTCCCGCTCCGCATCGCCCACTGGTGGGGAGAAGCTTTCGACAACGCCATCAACGCTTTCGCCGAGCAGCATCCCCATCTGGACGTCACGAATGAGCCGGCGCCCTGGGATGGCTATCATGCCAAGATCCCCACCACGGTGGCGGCCGGAACGGCGCCGGATGCCATGTTCATGGATGCCGGTCAGTTCTTGGTGCTGTTGCCCCAGGGCGTAGGCACGGACCTTACGGAATATCTCAACGGGGATCCGGACATTGACGCCGATCTCTGGGCCATTGATCCGGGTCTTGACACGGGTGTGAATGGCGTGCCTTTTGGATTGCCGCAATGGCATCCGGACAGTGCCAACATTTGGGTGAACAAGGACCTGGCCAGTGAAGCGGGCCTGGAGACCCCGGAATGGGGACATCCCGATGTCATGACCTGGACCTGGGATGATTTCCTGGAAGCTACGGTGGCCACGACCAAACGCACCGCAGACGGTATGTTTGAGCAATGGGGCCTGGCTCTGGGACGTATTCACAGCAGTGCCTTCAGGGACATGGTCTGGACCAATGGCGGTGACTTCTTTGATGATCCTACCCACCAGAATCCTACGGAGACCCGATTTACGGACGCCGCGGTCATGGAAGCGTTTCAATATCTGGTGGACTTTGAACTGGCGCACAACGTCGCGACACGCCCGGATGATGAATCCATAATTGGATCGGATGGGGCCTATCTGAGCGGCAAAGTGGCCTATACGTGGAACTGGAACATCTATGGCCGGATGAAACTGGCCAATTTCGACTGGGGCATCATAGCACCTCCCTTCCAGGGGGGCCGGGCCAACAAATATGGGGGCAACAGCTGGGTGGTCGGTGCGGCGTCTGACCACAAGGATGAGGCGTATACCTACGTCAGCTGGGCTACAACGAAGCTGGAAGGCCAGAAACAGTTTGTGCAGGTGGGAACGATTCCTACATACAATCCGCAGGGTGTTATCCCGGAAGCCGAAAGCGAAGCCCAGTCCAATGTGTGGCATCTGATCATCGCCCGCCAGGAAGCCGCCATAGCCGACGGGGTCTCCCGTCCCTATTCTCTCGGTGCACACGGCGCCGAAATCGAGGACATTCTCCGCGCCGAGATCGCGCTCGTCTTCAACGGTGACCAATCCGTGGAAGAAGCTCTCACCAAGGTCAAGGACCAGGGCGATTCGCTGCTGAGCTAAATCCCGCAAGCCGATTTCCCTGCCCTGTCCCTTCTTCCCTTGTGCGCAGCCGGGAAGAGGGGCAGGGCGGACTTGAGCAGTTCAGGCGTGGCTTATGAGCATGCGTTTGCGCGAAGAACTGGAGGCCTATCTCTTTCTGTTGCCCTGGATCGCGGGCTTCCTGATTTTTCTGGTCGGACCGCTGGTGGCTTCCCTCTACTATGCGCTGACCGACTACAACATCCTGCTGCCTCCCCAACCTGTGGGATTCGCCAATTTCAGGACGATGTTCCTGGACGATGCGCTGTTTCTGAAATCCCTGCGCATCACCGCCATCTATACCTTTGTCAGCGTACCGCTCATCGTGACGCTGGGATACCTGGTGGCCCTGTTGCTGAACCAGAAGGTGCGGGGGCTCTCCGTATGGCGTACCATTTTCTACCTTCCGGCCGTCGTGTCGGGGGTGGCTGTGGCTGTGATGTGGCTGTGGGTGTTCCACCCGGACGGTGGGATTGTCAACAGTGCGCTGCGGTCCCTGGGCATTGAGGGACCCCGCTGGTTCACAGACCCTGACTGGGCTCTGGGCACCCTGATCCTGACCAGTCTCTGGGGCATCGGGGGCGGCATGGTCATCTATCTGGCCGGCATGCAGGGCGTGCCCACGCATCTGTACGAAGCGTGCGAACTGGATGGGGGCGGGGCCTGGAATCGATTCCGGCATGTGACCCTGCCCATGACTACGCCTGTGATCTTCTTCAATCTCCTGATCGGGATCATCGGTTCCTGGCAGGTGTTTACCAGCGCCTTTGTCATCACCAATGGCGGCCCGGCCAACGCCACCCTGTTCTATGTCCTGTACCTGTATCGCCAGGGCTGGCAGTACTACAAGATGGGTTACGCGTCCGCTCTGGCCTGGGTACTGTTCTTCATTATTCTGGTGTTCACCATCATTGTCTTCAAGTCCTCGGGCTGGGTGTATTACGAAGGGGACCAGTCGGACCGTTCCCCATGACCACGCACCCGGAGACAAAACCCGTCATCCTGAAGAAGACGACTGGGCTGTGGTTGCCCTGTTTCAGGAAAGAGAGGATTTCCGCCACGTGAGAACGCGCGTGCAAACGATTCCCACCTGGCAACAGCGGCGCAGCGTGCACCTTGTGGCGACCCATACGCTGTACTATCTTCTGCTGACTACCCTGGGGGCCCTGCTCATGGTTCCCTTCCTGTGGATGCTGGCCAGTTCGGTGAAAGCCGAGCATGAGATCTTCAGCATTCCCACCACTTGGCTGCCGGAACGCATTCGGTGGGAGAACTATCCGCATGCCATGGCGAGTTTTCCCTTTTTCCGCTCTCTCCTGAATACGGCGATCATCACCGTTTCTGTCATTGTGGGCCGGTTGCTGAGTACCTCGCTGGCCGCTTATGCGTTCGCCCGGATGCGTTTCCGGCTGCGCACGCCCCTGTTCCTGCTGGTGTTGTCCACCCTGATGATTCCGTACCATGTCACCCTGATTCCCACCTATATCCTGTTCACGAAGCTGGGATGGGTCAATACCTTCCTGCCGCTTATTGTGCCCAACTGGCTCGGTCTCGGCGCTTTCTACATTTTCCTGCTGCGCCAGTTTTTCCTGTCGATCCCGGCCGAAATGAACGACGCCGCCCGCATTGATGGCTGCAGCCATTTCGGCATTTTTGTCCGCGTGATACTGCCCCTGTCCATTCCTGCCCTGGCCACCGTCACCATCTTTACCTTCCTGGAGCAGTGGAACGATTTCCTGGCGCCGATCATCTACCTCAATACCAACGACAAGCATACCCTGGCCATCGCGATGCAGTTCTACCGGCAGTCAGCTTCCGGGGCCGGCTGGGGACCGGTGCGCACCTGGGCCCATTTGATGGTCGTATCCCTCCTGACCATGGCGCCGTGCCTGCTGCTCTTCTTCTTCGCCCAGCGTTATTTCATCCAGGGCGTGGTCGTGAGCGGGGTCAAGGGGTAACCCCTGGGCGGTCAGCACCCACCATCCTGTCTTTTGGCTATAAGGAGAACACACATGGAAATCCAGGCCCCAGACAAGCGAACCCAGTTGCATCGTGACGGGTTCTGTATCTTTCCCCGGGTGTTGGAGGAGGAACTGCTGCAGGGCTTGCGCGACGCCACCAACAGGCTGGTGGCACCCATGTCCGCGGCCGATCGGTCCCGGCACCGTTCCACGGGCAGCATGTTTGGCTTTTCCGGAGTGGCGGATGAGATCTGGGGAGAACTGGTATTGCATCCGGGGCTGTTCGCCTGTCTGCGCCAACTGGGGTATACGGAAGTGACCTTTACCGATGGGTATGTGATCAGCAAGCCGCCGCGGAGCCCGCAGCTGTTCTGGCACTACGACTGGTTTACCTGGGTGGAACCGGAGGATTTCCGGCCGGCGCCCCAGCAGGTGTTCGCGATGTACTACCTCACCGACACGTCCCGCTACAATGGCTGTCTGCGCGTGATCCCCGGCTCGCACTACCGGCACAATCCCCTGCATGAGGTGATCGGACAGCCTCACACGGAGGAACTGCACCGCATGGCAGATGCGCACCGGCCGGAATTCCAGCCGCGGCCGGATGAAATCGATGTCCCAGTGCAGGCGGGGGATTTGGTACTGGGGGATGCGCGCCTGCTGCATGCCGCGCATGCGAACCAGAGCGATGCGGAACGGACGGTAATCACCCTGTGGTACCAGCCGGACTTTCCGGCGTTGCCGGAGGCCACCAAGCGGCAGATGGTGGAGAAGTCGCAGACCTTGCCTGCCAGCTGGAATCCCGCATTGCGGCGTGAGGTCCAGGCGGTGATGGCCCATTACACAGGGACGGTGCCCGCGCACCCGCGCATGTACCGGCCCCAGGTTCCGGAGAAAGTACAGGAAGGAAAAACAACATGAAATGGTCCCTGCCCCTGATCACAGCCTGTGTGGCCCTGCTGGGCCTGGCGGCCTGCGTGGTGCCGCCTGTAGCTACTGCCACACCGGAACCGGAATTCGGTATCGTCCACGGTCCGCCGGCGCGCGCCTATGTGGATGTCACACAGGAGGCCGGTATCCAGGCCATCCACAAGGGCGAATTTGCCATGGACGGCGAAGAGGGCTATCTGGGCGTGGGCCAGGCCTGGGGCGATTATGACAACGACGGCTGGGTTGACCTCTTCGTTACCGGCAACCTGGCGCCCAACGTGCTGTATCACAACCAGCAGGATGGCCGGTTTGTCGTATCCGAATGGTCCGAGCAGCTGGCGTTTCCGGAGCAGATCAGCGGCGGCGCCGTGTGGGCCGACTATGACAACGATGGCTGGCTGGATCTGTATATCCTGAACAAGCAGGCCAACACCCTTCTGCACAATCGGGAGGGCCAGGGATTCGTGGATGTTACGGTGGAGGCCGGCGTAGGGGATACCGGCAAGGGGCAGTCGGCCGCATGGGGTGATTTTGACAATGACGGCTGGCTGGATCTGTATGTCGTGAACTGGACCTGCCTGCCGGACTGCCAGCCGGTGGATCCCGCGACGCATCAGGACCGCCTCTACCGGAACAACGGCGATGGCACATTTGCGGACATGTCCGCCACCATGGTGCATGACCAGCTGCTGGGAGCCGGTTTCGCCGGCAGTTTCCTGGATTATGACAACGACGGCGACCTGGATATCTATGTCGTCAATGACGAGTACGCCAATCCCATCGGCAACGTCCTGTGGCGCAACGACGGGCCCGGCTGTGACGGCTGGTGCTGGCACGATGCCTCCACGGACTCGGGAGCCGGGATAGTGACCAGTGGCATGGGTCTGGCCGTCAACGACTACGACAATGACGGTGACCTGGACATGTACTTCTCCAACATGGTGCGCCCCATGACCCTGTTGACCAATGACGGAACTGGCCACTTCATGGACACCGAGGCCACCGCGGGCGTGGGTGTGCACGAGAACAGTGTGGTGGGCTGGGGCGCCCTGTTTTCTCGACTATGACAACGATGGTTGGCAAGACCTGTTTCTGGCCGCGACCACCGTGAAACCACGGGCCCTGGAGCCCGGAGCGCTGATGGACATGCTGTTTGAGCGGCAGAATTATCTCTATCACAACCAGCAGGACGGATCCTTCCAGGATGTGACGCCCCTGCCATGGCGGGAACAGCCGCGCCCCACCATGGGCGCGGCCTACGCGGATTACGACCGGGATGGCTGGGTGGACTTCATCGTCACCGAGTGGAACGAAGGATTCACGCTCTATCGCAACCAGGGACAGGAAGGGACTGGCCACCACTGGCTGACGGTGCAGTTGACCGGGGGTCAGGGTGTGAACCGCAATGCCATTGGGGGCCCGCGTCACGGTGCAGACGGAGGACGGCCTGGTACAGATGCAGGAAGTGCACAGTGGTTCCAGCCTGGGTGCCGGCAACGAACTGGCCCTGCATTTCGGTCTGGGCTCTGCCCCGCAGGCCCAACGTGACCATTGTCTGGCCGGATGGCGCCACCGAAACCCATCCGGGCGTGTCGGCCGACCAGATCTGGCAGGTCACACGGTGATCCTGTCCTGGCCCCTGTCGTTGTGTTCCGCAGGCGTCGGTACCAAGGGCATCCGCTGGAAAAACTGCGTTGCCGCACCGGGAACCTGGATGACTCCGTTGCCGCAAGTTGACCCGCTCCGGCCATGGCAGAGGCAAGGGTCACCGCACGGTCCCGCAACGTCCCGTTGGGGGTTTGCGCAGAGGCCAGGGTGAGAGTACGATAGACAGCAGTAGCCGGGGTTGTCTCTGACCCCTGGTGGTATCCCGGCAACCCCAGGGGAAAGCAGGCGGCGTGCGGTGTCACAATAAAACGCCCCAGCTGTCCACCCCCGTTGGCGTACAGAACCTGGCCCTTGGGAGTTGGGCCCCCAACCCACCACCCGCCTGTTTCCTTTTGCCTCTTGCATCCTTCTTGCACCATGCAGCGCATCACGTGCCGTTTTCCTGCCCGCCTCCCACTTTGGCCTCCTGGACATGAATGGATCCCTGGGCCGTGTTGATGGCGGCATTGGTCTGGCCATTCAGCATCCGCCTACGATCATTGAGGCGGTGGCCGCTTCCGGGATTCATGTCCCGGCGGGACTGGAGACATCCTTGCAAGAGCGGTTGGCGGCAGGCATGGAGACCGTATGTCGGCACCTGCAAGTGCCGGGCGTGGACATCCGTATACTGCAGATGCCGCCGGCGCACAGCGGTTTCGGCAGCGCGACCCAGATCCTTGTGGGTGCGGCCAAGACTGTGGCCTTGCTGGCGGGGAAATCCGCGTCCTCGGCCCAGCTGGCCCGCCTGGTAGGACGCGGAGGCACATCGGGCATAGGCACGGCCGCCGTAGATGGCGGCGGGTTCATTCTGGATGGAGGACACGGCTTTCGGCGCGGTCCGGACTCCAAGCAGGATTATGCGCCTTCCAGCGCCTCCCGTACCTCTCCGCCACCCCCTGTGCTGTTGCAGATCCCCTTTCCCCGGGAATGGGAGTTGCTCATCTGCTATACCCGGGGACTGGACATCAGCGGCAAGCGGGAAATAGCCCTGTTTGCGGATGAGTGTCCCGTGCCCGATGAACATGTGGCCATCATGAGTCGCATTCTGCTGACTCGTATCCTGCCAGCCATCCTGGAGCGGGATCTGGAGACATTCTGTACCGGCATCGAGACCTATCAGCAATACGGATTCAAGGTGGCGGAAATCCAGTCCCAGACCGCGAGCGTGCGGGCCATCATGGCCTTCTTGCGCGCCCAGGGGGCCCAGGGCGTGGGCATGAGCAGCTGGGGCCCGGTGGTATTTGCGTTCGGGCAGAATCTCGGAGGCCTGCAGGCCAAGGTGCAGGCCTGGCTGGACCGGCATGAAGGGGGCGAGGTTTTCGTTACCCAGGCCGACAATGCAGGACACCGGGTGCTCCTGTGACAGACTCGCATGTGGCTGCCCTGAAACTGAAGATCTGCGGCACGGCTACGGTCACGGATGCGGCCATGCTGAATGGCACGGTGGTGGACTATTGTGGCATTCTGGTTGATGTGGCATTCTCGCCCCGCTCCGTGTCCCTGGCCCAGGCGCGGGACATCGCGGCGGCGTTTGACGGGCAGGTGGTAATCTTGCTTTGCAATCCTTCCCTGCAGCTATGTGCACAGGTGCAGGACGCCATCCAGCCCTTTGCCCTGCAGTTCCTCTGTGCCGAAACCCCGGATTTCCTGCATCGGTTGCGGAATGTCACCGGGGCAGAACTTTGGAAATCGATTCACCTGCCCTGGCTGCCTGCCCAGGCTGCGCCCCGGGCTTACGTGGAGGCCGGGGCCGACCGTTTGCTGTTTGATGCCCAGATTCGCCAGCATGGCACGGTGCGGTTTGGCGGCACGGGGCACCTGGCGGATTGGGGGCAGGTCCGGGAGCAGGTCAGGCATCTGCACCCTGTGCCCTGTTTTGTGGCCGGGGGCATTCACGCGGACAATGTGCGGGAGGCCGTGGCGGCGACCGCACCGGCAGGCGTGGATTTGTGCAGTGGCGTCGAGGCCGCACCGGGACGGCGTGATCCGGAGCGCCTGGCCCAGTTGCTCCAGCAATGGGGCGCGATCCCCCAGACAAGGAAGGTGGGCGTATGAAGGCCGCGGTTGTACATGCCCTGAATGACATACGCATTGAAGATGTGGCTACCCCACGGCCGGATGCACACGAAATCCTGGTCAGGGTGGGGGCTGCAGGAGTCTGCAGCACGGATGTGAAACAGTTGGGTGGCCTGAGTCCACCCCGGCACATACCCTCAATCCTGGGCCATGAGGTGGCCGGCACGATCACAGAGGTAGGTTCGGCCGTCCGGGCGTGGACGCCGGGCCAGCGGGTGGCCGTCTATCCCATTGCCGCCTGCGGTTCCTGCTTCTTTTGCCAGGCCGGCCGGCATAGCCTGTGCGAACAGGAATTCGGTTTGGGCCACGGCGTTGACGGCGCCTTTGCGGAGTACCTGCGCGTGCCCCGGCAGATCCTGGCGCTGGGCGGCGTGGTGGACATTGGGGACATGCCCTATGAAGTCGGGGTCCTGATCGAACCGCTGTCCTGCGTGATCTCGGCGGCCCGCCTGTGTGGCACGCGGGCGGGAGATACGGTGGCGGTGGTAGGCTGTGGTCCCATGGGCCAACTCCATGTGCATGCCAGCAAGAAACTGGGGGCCCGCGTGCTGGCGCTGGACATGAATGAAGCACGCCTCGCGGCAGCCCGGGCCCTGGGCGCGGACATGACGATCAATCCCCGGGACGGCGATGCTCGGCAGACCATTCGCGATGCAACAGGGCAACGCGGCGCCGACATCCTGATCGTCGCCGTGGGTTTGGTGGAAGCCGTGGAAGCCTCCCTCCCCTATGTCCGCAACGGCGGTGTGGTGAACATCTTCGGCGGCACGCCCCAGGGGCACATGATGACCCTGGACCCGCGCTGGCTGCATTATGGCGAAATCATGCTTACGGGCACGTTCGGATCCTCCGTCGCCGATTTCCACCAGGCCTATGCCTGGCTGCAGGAAGATCCGGACGCCATCCGTTCCATTCTGTCCCATCGCTGTACGCTGGACGACATCGTGGCGGCCGTAACGCGGGTCAGGGAAGGTGTCGGCACCAAAACCGTTGTGGTAATGTAGGGATGCGCACACAGACTCATACAGGCCTTCAGGCCCTGCCCCGTTGCCGCTCCCACCCTGCTGGGCGTGACCGGCCTGTCCCGGTTGGGCCCCAACCCTTGTACCCCGTGTCATCCCTCCCCCCTCTCTCTTGATTGCAGGCAAGTCCATGTCCAATTCCTTCGTACATCTTCACACCCATTCGGAGTATTCCCTGCTGGATGGCATGAGCCGGATTGAGCCCCTGGTCCAGCGGGCCGCAGAGCTGGGCCAACCCGCGTTGGCTCTGACCGATCACGGCGTCATGCACGGCACGGTGGAATTCTTCCGCGCCTGCCGGGCCCAGGGCGTGAAACCCATCCTTGGCGTCGAATCCTATCTGACCAACTGGGGACGCCCGATGGAAGGTCGGGACCCGCAGAAAGACCGCTCCTATCACCACCTGCTGCTGCTGGCGCAGGACAACACGGGCTACCGGAATTTGCTGAAGCTGACCACTGAAAGCCATATCCGGGGCCACTACTATCGGCCGCGGGTGGATCACGAGCTGTTGCAGGACCATGCGTCAGGGGTGATCTGCACGACAGGCTGCATGCAGGGCGAAATACCCTCCCTGCTGTACAACGGCCAGCGGGATGCCGCCCATGAACGGCTGGGCTGGTATCTGGATGTGTTTACCCGGGACCGGTTCTTCATTGAGCTGCAGGATCACGACTTGCCGCAACTCTCGGAAATCAATCGCCAGCTGCTGGAATTGGCCCGGAGTCACAAGGTTGAGGTCATGGCGACCAACGATGTGCACTACGTGCATCAGGCGGACAGCCGGTACCAGGACGTTCTGAGTTGCGTGCAGATGGGCAAGAAGCTCAGCGATGAAAACCGCATGCGCATGCAGGGGGACAGCTTTTTCCTGCGCAGCCGCGAACAACTGGAACACGCCTTCCGGAACCTGGCCGACCTGACGCCCAGGGCCTTTGACAATACCCTGCTGATTGCCGAGATGTGTGACGTGGATCTGGGTAAGGGGAGCTGGGAAGATGACACGTACCACCTGCCCGACATCCCAATACCGGAGGAATTCGACGGCTATGGGACGTACCTGCGCTATCTGACCGAGAAGGGCCTGCGCCGGGCGTACCAGGATTCGGGCGGAAACTGCCGAGGTGCAGCAGCGCATGGAAAGCGAACTCGCGATCATCGCGGCTATGGGGTTCGATGTCTACTTTCTCATCGTCGCGGATATCTGCGACTTTGCCCGGGCAGAAGGCATCTGGTGGAATGTGCGAGGCTCGGGGGCCGGGTCCATTGTGGCGTATGCGCTGGGCATCACCTGTCTGGACCCGCTCAAATACGATCTGCTCTTTGAGCGCTTTCTCAATCCGGGCCGCCAGACCATGCCGGACTTCGATCTGGATTTCCCGGATGATCAGCGCGAGGCCCTCATGCGCTATACCATCCAGAAATTCGGGGACAATCAGGTGGCGCAGATTGTGTCCTTTGGCCGGATGAAATCCCGGGCGGCCATTCGGGATGTTGGCCGCGTATTGGATGTGCCCCTGCCAGAAGTGGACCGCCTGGCCAAGCAGGCCGGCTCCGGCGGCGGCAATCTGAAAAAGATGCTGGATTCCACCGATCCCCACTACAACTCCGCCCTGGCGGGCATCGCCCGGGAGAACGAGAACCTGCAACGGGTGCTGGAGTATTCGCAGCGCCTGGAGGGCGTGGCCCGCAACGCCACGACCCATCCCGCGGCGGTCATTGTGGCGGACAAGGATTTGTGGCACTACACACCCCTGAGCCTGGGTAAGAACACGGTAACCAAATATGTCACCCAGTACGAGTTTCCCATCCTCGAATCCCTGGGTCTGCTGAAAATCGATTTTCTCGGTCTGCGCTTTCTTTCGGTCATGCGGGATGCCTGCCGCCTGATTCGGGCACGGAAGCAGGTCGACCTGGACATTGACACCATCCCCTATGAGGGCGAGGAAACCAAAGAGGCGTTTGCCCTGATTTCCAGCGGTGAAACCATGGGCGTGTTTCAGGTGGAATCGGAGGGTTTCCGCGAGACGCTGGGCGAAATGAAGCCGACCGAATTCGTCCATATCATCGCCGCCATTTCCCTGTACCGTCCCGGCCCGATGGATTACATCGGGGATTACAACCGACGCATGCACAAGAAGGAAGACGTCGAATACAAGCACGAAACCCTGGAACCCATCCTGGCCGAGACGTACGGGATCATCGTGTACCAGGAACAGATCATTACCATTCTGCGGGATCTGGCAGGCTATACAGCCTCGGAAGCCGACCTGGTGCGGATTGCCATCAGCAAGAAAGACAGCAAGAAAATCGCCGAGTCCAAGGCGATATTCCTGCAGGGGAGTCGGAAGCGCAACATCCCGGCCCGCACGGCAGAAGCCATCTGGGCCGACATTGAACTGTTTGCCGGCTATGGCTTCAACAAGAGCCATGCCGCGGACTATGCCAAGATTGTAGTACAGACAGCGTACCTGAAAGCCCTCTATCCCCTGGAATACATGCAGGCCATGCTGTGGGTGGAGCGGGACAATGCCGATCGGGTAACCAACATCGTGAATCAATGCCGCCGCATGGGCATCGCCGTGTTGCCGCCCGACGTGAACCACAGCAAGGCAGACTTTTCCCTCCAGACCCTGGATGCCGATGCTGCAGGCCAGGTCACCCGGGACACCATGCTGGCGTATGATTTTGCCATCCCGCCCGGGAGCGCGATCCGCTACGGTCTGGCGGCCATCAAGAATATCTCAGGCCGCGGCATGGAAGCCGAGATCATTGCCCAACGGCCCGCGCAGGGCTTTGCGTCGCTGGAGGATTTCTGCGATTGCTGCAATCTCAAGCAGGTAGGGCGCCGTTCCCTGGAGTTTCTGATCCGGGCCGGGGCCCTGGACCGATGGGGAAATCGGAAACAGTTGCTGGACTGCATAGATGCGATGCTGGAGCGCTCGGCCGCGTCCCATGCCCATACCATCGCGCCCCAGGAGAGTCTGTTTGGCGAGGACGTCATGGCGGTGCCGCGCAAAACCATTGTCCTGCCATTGGCCAAACCGACGCCGGAAGAGGAAATGGTCTTTCTCAATGAAGAGAAAGACTTGCTGGGCATGTTTCTGCGGGAACATCCCTTCTCACAGGTGCATGCCCAGCTGGCCCGGCACCTGCCCACCCTGATTACCACCTCCGACATCACCCGGGAGCGGGACAATCAGGAGCGGGTGGTGAGCGGACTGGTGGCAGACTTGCGCCGCCATACGACCAAGAATAACGATGAAATGGCGTTCATTACCATTGAGGACATGCATGGACGCCTGTCGGGCGTAATCTTCCCGGAAGCCTGGGAGCGCCATCGATCCAATCTGGAATCAGACGCCCAGGTCGTGTTCAAGGGACGCCTGCAGTACAACTCCGCCCGGGACGAAATGTCCATGGTGGTGTCGGATGTCCGGCGCGTCGAGGAAATCCTGGCCGAACATGAGGCGCGGCAGAATCCACCCGTGGCCGCAGGCAGGCCATCCCTGCCACCGGAAGACAAACCCAATGGTGGGCCGGAACCCGTCAGTTCGTCGCGTGCCCATGGGGCCGGAACACAAGCTTCTGCCCTGGAGACGCCCCCTGCGGAACCAGAATCCGTGGCGGGTATCCTGGGGCTGGAAATGCAATTGGGTTCCCAGGCACTGGAGGGCTTCAAGGGACGGTACCGGGAACTCATCAAGACTCTGGAGAAGGCAGAAGGCTCCGGGCTATGGACAGTGCACCTGATTCTGGATGTGGGAGACAACCACCGCCAGGGATACAGACTCCAACCGATGCGGCTGGATCAGGACAAACTGCCCATGGCGGATCTGGAACGCCTGCGGGTGGCGGCCCATTGGCTGCCGGGGAACTGATCCGGCAATCCTTGTCGCTGGCGGGAGAGGTCCAGAACCGGTGTGTTAACCGGAAACAGGACGTTGGCACACTGCCCTAAGGCGTGATGGCAAGCCATGCCCGCCGCGTTGCGGTTGGCTTGCACACGCACGCCAACCTGCTGTGGGGGCCCTGGCGAAAGCAGAAATCCGGTTTCCTGTCAGGCACCAAGACCGATCGCAGTCCTGATTTGCTCAAGATCGCCATGGACACGCTGTACGGCAATGCCCTGTTGCTGCAGAGTCTGTTCCAGGGTATTGGGAAGTACATCGGGACTGGCCAGAATCGTAACGCGCTTGGCATGCACCGCTTCGTCGGGATTGAACCCGAATGTCACGTTCGCTTCCATGAGCTGATTCAGCAGCAAGGGCAAATACACGCGGGTCGCAAAATGGTCGCGGGGTCCGAACAAAATATAGTGTTCTATGGTCTTGGTCAGCGGTGAAGGTGCGGTCACTGGTGCCGCAGGAGCAGCCTGACCCTGACTCTCAACCCCTGGTGATGTGGCGGGTGTAGGCACCGCCGACTCGACCGTGGGCACCACCGGCTCGACCGCAGGCACGGCTGGTTCCAGGGACGGAGTCGCCATGGCTCCGGGTTCCGGCACTTCCAGTACGACTTCCTCGGTATTGGTACCATCCAGGTCCAGAACCCGTGACTGCGACAGAACCTCCCCGGATTCCGGATTTGTCACCTGGACCACGTAGGAGCCGGGAGGTACGGAATTAAACCGGAACTCACCACTGCTGGGAATGGCGCCTTCCCCCAGTACCTGGTTGTCTGACAGCAGTTGCAGGAGAAGATCCGTGCCATTGATGACATGGCCATGGATCTGGCTGTCCTGCCTTTGCACCACCACTTCCTCAAATTCGATCTCAAAGGAATGATGAAACAGGGTATTGCCGCTGCGGGTGCCGTCTTCATTCAACTCGTCGGGATGGTTGGCGGTGAGACCCGTAACCGCTTCACTGGGCGCATCCTGTATTTGCACACGGCAAGTCTGCCACGTGAACATGGCAATGGTTTGGAAGGGCTCGCGCTGGTCGCGGGCATACATCAGTTCCTGTTGCCCGTTTTCCCATTCAATCAGAATCGGAGCCTCTTCCACCAGATCGTCGGCAAACAGCACCCGAATGAAGAGATGGTGCCGTCCCTGGTTTTCCTCCGGGGCGAGATGTCGGACCTGGCGCACCCGCCAGTAGCGGTCGGCGTTTTGCGGCAACATGGATTCGATGCCCACGCCATAATGCTCAGCCTGATTCGGATTCACTACATCAACAGCATCGGTCGTGTGTGCCATATCCTGCACTTCCTCGGCGGTTGGGGAACGCTCGTCTTCCACATCATCTGACTGGCGTCGAGCAGAGTACAGGGCATCCGTGATGCGTTTTTTCATACTCATTGAGCGTTCCTCAAAGTTGCGTAATGGGTATTCGATACCGTGGCGGAATCTTTGAGACCCGCAGAAATTCTATCACAAATGGGCATCAGGAAATTCATCCTGTTTTGGCTGGGAGAGGGCGACTCAGGGTACAGGATTGACCAACGTGGCGTCTCAAGCGGTAGTGAATCCACGATCCGGCAGGATGCTACAGCTCTTCTGCCGCATGCCATCGTCAAGCTGTCATCACCCCGCAACCCTGAGTGACAGACGCGTACTGGGGAAGCCGGTTCCCGTTCCCAAAGCCTAAGCTGCAGCAGATGGAACTTTCGATCCGGCAACTGGTGTATTGTCCCTTCAATCCTGCGGCTTTTCTGTGCGTCTTCCTGACTTGACATACGTATGCGAACAAATATATACAATTGAAAGCGATCCGGATATGGGCAGCGACTTCATCCGTGCCCTCCCTGGACGCGTTGACAGGCACAAGTCCTGATCGAGGTACTTTCTGGGGGACCTGGGGGTTTCGCTCAAGCCTGGGAGGCAGCAATTCTGCTGCGGACCCGAGCCATGGTGAGTTTGGAGCCGGGAATTTATCGGCTACGCTCCTGCATGCGAAGCCAATCCAGGAGATAGGCCCACATAGGGGATGTCTTGATTTGATGTGAGGACAGCAGATGACAAGGTTACGGGAGCCAAAGAAGCAGACTGCACAGAGGGAAGTGGCCTGGCTCGAGAATGATGCAGGCGATAGTGAAGAAGACGATTCCTATCCGATAGACCAGTACGATCTGGTATCTGTTCCGAATGACTTTAACACCAGAACCCTGGTCGACTTTATCGATTCTGAAGTTGTCATTATTCCTGGGTTTCAACGCAACTATATATGGGATATCAAGCGCGCATCCCGCCTGATCGAGTCCATTATCGTTGGCCTGCCCGTACCACAGATCTTCCTTTACGAGCAGGCAAGGAATCGCTATCTGGTCATAGATGGACAACAGCGGCTAATGTCCATCTATTACTTTGTCAAGGAAAGATTTCCCCGGAAGGCAAAGTTGGCGGAACTGCGGTTTGAAGTCAAGAGCCAGGGTGCCATTCCCCGGGAATTACTGGAAGACGACAGCTACTTCATGGACTTTCGCCTCAACCTGCCGGAGCAAAGACCAGGACCCGCAAGCAGGTTCCACGGACAGGTCTACTCTGGTCTGGAGGACAGCCATCGGCGGTCCATGGATTTGCGCACTATGCGGCATGTCATTGTGCGTCAGGCAGGTTCCCCCAGCGATGAGGCAATGTACGAAATCTTCAATCGCCTCAACTCCGGTGGTGTCAGCCTGAAGCCGCAGGAGATCCGACGGTGTGTATTTGATTCCCCATTCTATGACATGCTCTACCGTATCAATACCCAGGAGCCATGGCGGCAACTGGTGGGTATGCCGCCGGACCTCCATATGAAGGATGCGGAGATCCTGCTGCGCGGTTTTGCCATACTTATCCGTGAAGAAACCTATCGTCCGTCCATGGTCAAGTTCCTGAACCAGTTTTCTCACGAAGCCAAGTCCTTCGCAGAACCCATGTTGGAAAGGTTGCAACGACTGCTGACGGATTTCCTGGAAAGTTGCCAGAAACTTCCCGCCGATGCCTTCCATAGCAGCAATAGCCGCTTCAGTCCCATGATATTCGAGGCCGTGTTCGTAGCCGTCTGTAGTGAACCCTTCCACCAGCAACAGAGAGTCACAGGCAAGATTACTCCCAAATCGCTGGAAAGATTGAAAGAGGATCCGGTGTTTCGCGATGCCACCCAGAGCCAGACCACGGGCCAGTCCAATGTCCGGAAACGGATGGCGCGTGCTCGGACACTATTGGAATTGGTTTGAGGTCATGGGGGAACAGACAAATGCTGGGCTAATCGTACGTCCCCGGGAACAGACTATATCCATAAGAGAACGTTCGGAAGCGATCGGCCTGTTTCGCAGTCCCGATGAACCTTCAGAATTTGCGCTATAATTTTCTGTATGACACTTGGGGAAGCCATCGACCATTTTCTGCTTGATGCGGGGACCGGCAGCGGGTATACCCGCCGCACCTACCGTACGGCGCTCAACCAGTTGCTGGAGTATCTGGAGGCACAGGAACTGGGCGGCAGTGCGCTTGCGATGGCTGCGATCAATGTCGATCTCCTGCTGAACCTCGCGACCTGGCTGCTCACCCACAAGGGTGTGCACAACCGGACCCTGCTGACGTATATGACAGCAATCATGAGTTTTGTACGTTTTCTGCAGATCCGGGACTGGCTACCGCTTACAGCCCGGGAATTGGCCCGACTGGAGGACGGCATACGCCGCCTGCGGGCCAATCAGCGACCGCCCGACCTGATACCCCACCCACCCAAGGAACACGAACTGGATGCTCTGGTGGCGGCCGCCCGGGCGGTGGAACTCAAACACCAGACCGACCGGGATCTGCTGGCCAAGCTGCGCAATATCGCCATGATCGAAACCTTGCTGTCTACCGGCATGCGGGTGGGGGAAATGGTGAAGCTGAAACGCAGGGAGCTCGATCCGAATGAATACTCCGTATGGGTAACGGGCAAGGGCAATCGTGTGCGCAAGGTGCTGTTCAGTGATGCAGCGTGGGAATCGATCCAGTACTACCTGGACAAACGCCGGGAATACGATCGGGCCGTTACCTCAGCGGTAGGGGACTTGCCGGTTTTCGCCCGGCATGACCGCCGGGTGAGCAACAGGGTGTTGCCCTTGTCTACCGAAAGCGTCCAGAATGTCATCAAGGATTTGGCCTTCGCCGCGCGCCTGGAGGAGCGGGGGATTACGCCCCACGCCTTGCGCCACTACTTCGGGACCCGCATTTACCAGGCCACACATGACCTGGCCATCACGCAAACGGCCCTGGGACACGCCAGCCCCCAGACCACGCGCATTTACGCCCAGCTTGAAAGTCGGGCCCTGCAGGAAGCCCATGACAAGGCATTCGGTCAAGACTCGGATGGCAGCGACAGCTCCAGCAGCAGTGCAGCAATCAGCAGCGAGCGCTCTGCCAGCTGATCCAGTTCAATGTGCTCATGGTCTGCGTGGGCACCTGCTCCGGGCACACCCAGTCCATCCAGGGTAGGGATGCCCAGGGCACCGGTCAGATTGCCGTCGCTGCCCCCTCCCGTCCGATCCGATTGCAGGTCCATGTCAAGAGACGCCGCCAGTTTCCGGGCCTCGCCAAAGATGTCCAGGGTGATGGCCTCCTCCAGGGGAGGACGGGCCCGCGGCACCGATACCTCAAGCGTTGTGCCCTGCAGCACGGGGCGCAGGTCCCGGATGGCACCAGACACACGTTCCATCTCAGCTTGCTGCCAGCCGCGCAGGTCAATGTGAATTTCCGCCCGGTCGGCCACGACATTGGAAGCCGTGCCCCCCGTGATCACACCGGCATTGACCGTGATGCCGGTTGTGAGATTGGTCATGCCCTGCAGAGCCAGAATCTGGTGAGCGGCTTCCTCAATGGCACTGACCCCTTTTTCAATTTCGATCCCCGCATGGGCCGGAATGCCCCGGATCGTCATGGTCAAGGCCTGGCTGCCCTTGCGGGCGGTCTTGAGGACACCTCCCGGCAGGGGGGGTTCCAGTACCAGGACGAAGGCCGACTGGGATGCTTCGGTTTCGATCAGGGCCCGGGAGGAGCGGCTGCCAATCTCTTCATCTGATGTGGCCAGAAAGGTTATGGGGCGGGAGGGGGCCCACTGCAGTTCCTGCAGGGCGCGAAAGCAATACTCCATCACGATGATGCTGGTCTTCATATCGAAAATACCGGGGCCGTACGCCCTGTTTGCCTCATCAATGCGGAAGGGATGGGATTCCAGGCGGCCGACGGGCCAAACGGTATCAAAGTGGGTGAGTACCAGGACGGGGGCACGTTCCGCCTGCGGGGGATGCCAGCGGACCCGCAAATGGTCCCCCGCACCTGCCGTTTCCACTCGTGTTGTCTCGACGGCGAGCCGGCGGAATTTCGCCTCCAGGAAACGGGCGCACTGGTCCAGACGGGCATGATCGGAACTGGGCGTCTCGAACTCCACGAGTTCCTGGATGGACTGCACCATCTCGGCCTGATGCTGATGAAAATAGTTTCTGATCGTTTGCAAGTCCGCCATGTTTCGACCTGTTTGTTCCCATGCGAGTCCGGGCTGGGCAGTTGCTGCCGCGGGCCTGATGCTACCCCCGAGTATAGCCTTGATCTTGCCAAGGGGGACAGAACACGTCCCCGTCACGGTGAGCGTCCCTCTGACCCCGCGCCGCTGCGCCCCAAAGATATACGCCACGGGATGTTGCAGGCGCGCGATTGTGCAACATCCCGTGGGTACCGTGCGCCAAGGTCATGGGGGATACAGCCTGTGGTGCGACAGTCTGTATCACAAGGCCTCATGCACATGCAATTCTCAGGGGTAAAATGGGTTTCAGTGTAGCATGTCTGGCACAACTGAGATTCTGCCCGTGCTTCAAGGACATGCATAGAGCCTCCCGACATGATGGGAAAGACGCAATTTTCGTACGCGGTGGATGCATCTCCCTTGTGCGCTTTCCAAAGAGCTATGCGATCCGCTGCCCATTTCCTGTCTGTGCCGTGCGGTAACGTACGGGGCGAACAGGCTTCACACCTGTAGCCGGATTGATCCAACAGCTCCCTGGGAACGTATCCCACAACCATGCAGGACCGGTATGTGAATCGGACATTTTGCCCGTTGCCCGTGTGCCTTGCACGGAAATAACGCTGCAAGTGATTCTTTCCTTCTCAATTACGCAGGAGTATTTGTCATGAGATTTGGTGCAAGCGTCTGGCCCTTCCAGTGGAATCCTCCCTATGACTCCGCCTTGCAGCGTATCGCTGCCTTGGGGTACAGGGCAGCCGAGCTGATTGCCTGGAATCGGGATGTCCTGAAGTCGTACTACACCCCTGAGACCATTCGGCACCTGAAACTCCTGCTGGACGATCTGGGACTGGAGTTGTCCGAGTTTGTCTCCACACCCCGAGGCATGGCCAGTCCCGATGCGGCGGAGCGCGATGCGGCCGTCGACCACTTCCGGGAAATGGTCGATGTCGCCCTGGAACTGGGGACCCAGATGGTGAATACCGTATCCCCGAATGCCTTCAACCTGACTCTGCCCCGGATCACGGAAAAGCCGCTGGCCCAGCAATGGGGCGCCGAGCTCCCCACGGGACGCGACTGGGAAGCCAACTGGAAGGACTACGTAGAGGTTACCGCGCGTTGCTGTGAAATCTGTGACAGCGCCGGGGTACGCTACGCCCTGGAACCCCATCCCTACCGTTGGGTCCGCAATGCCGCTTCCATGATGCGGCTGGTGGACCATGTCCAGTCTCCCAGCCTGGGCATGAACTTCGACCCAAGTCATCTGTTTCCGGCCGGCGAAATCTCGGAGCAGGTAGTGTATGAATTGGGGGATCGCCTGTTTCATGCGCACTTCTCGGACAACGACGGCCAGACCAATGCCCACTGGCGTCCGGGCAAAGGCAAAATCGACTGGACAGCGGTCATGGCCGCTATGCAGGATATCGGTTTTGACGGTGTGATCTCCATTGAACTGGAAGATGTGCCCGGCACCGCCGGCAGCAACGACGGCGTAGCCACCGCAGCGTTCGATCACGAAATGAAGCTGTCGCTGGCGTATATGACCGCGATCTGTGATGAACTGGACATTCCGATCCACTGAGGCGAAACCGGAAACCTGCCATGCCACCCCGAATCGAAGGCTTCGATTTTGCCAATTCCGACACTACCCTCTTTACTACCAGTCGGGGACAAAGGATTCACTGTCCCGAGAGCGACCGGGATCTGGAAGATCTTCTGGCGCAGAGTCTGCAGCGCTTTGACATCCTGGTGTTTGAGGATCTCCTGATGGACAACCTGGAGAAGGCCAGCGGGGAATGGTATGCCTATCTCCGGGGTCTGCTGGAGTTTTATGCATTCATGGATCGCTACCCCCGGAAGCGCATCATATTGGCCAGCGATCGCTTCCCGTCGACACGCCTTTGTTCTGCCTGTGAACGCCTGGCGAACGTGTCTGAGGCGACCCGGGCCTGGACGTGCCGGTACTGCCGCCGCCGTCATAATCGGGACCAGAATGCGGCCATCAACCTGAAACGTCTGGGCATTGCCTTTCAGAATCGCCATACGGATGACATCAGTGATGTGTTTCCCAACTGGTCTCCCCTGTAGCACAGCCAGAACGCAGGACTTGAAATCTGGCCTGACTGCGCCATGGAAGACAAGGTTCTGCCATTCAGGGCGGATTTTGGGGTTCTCTCTCCAACAGATGTAAAATCTCCATGGTATTGCCCATTTCCGCCATTTGGTCTTCTCCTGATGTCAGGAGAAGACCTTGTGTACTTGAGTTTGTAAAGGAGAAACCCTATGCATCAGATTAGTCGAAGAAATTTCCTGCGGACATCGGCGCTGGCAGGAACCGGGCTGGCCCTGGCCGCCTGTTTGCCGGCTGCATCATCTGAACCGGCGACGGACACTTCATCCGACATGGCTGTAACCCATTTGCGCTACCAGTCACGGGAGTTGCAGGAAGCGGAAGGCGTCCAGGAACTCTGGAGCGAGTTTTATCCCCAGTTCCGTGAAGCCAATCCCAATATTGAAGTGGAGTTTCTGCCGCAACCGGGCGGTGTGAATCTGCGAGAAGGTGTGCTGGCCCAAATGGTGGCCGGCGATGCCCCTGACCTGATCGAGTTCTGCTGCTGGAGTTCCACCTTCTTCCTGCAAAAGGGCGAGACCCTGAATCTCCAGCCCTACATTGATCAGGATGCCGACGAGGTCAATCTGGACGACTATTACGATGGCCAGTTTGATCCCTGGAAGGATCAGGAAGGCAACATTCACCTGATGCCGCGCTTTACCGGCACGATGGCCCTCTACTACAACATTGATATGTTTGAGGCCGCCGGGCTTGACACGCCGCCGCACGAGTGGGGCGCCTGGGATGTCTCGGACTACGAAGCCCTCGGGGCCAACTTTGTCTCCCGCGACCAGCCCATTACCTGGGCCACCTCCAACTACGGCCTGAATTCCAACTGGCTCAGCCAGTACTGGATCCGCGGCTTTGGCGGCAATATGGTGGATCCGGACGACAACCGCATTTGCGGTCTCTGTGAACCGGAAGCCGTTGAGGCTCTGGAGTGGATGCGCAGCATCATTTGGGATTCCCACATCTTTGCCTATGGTTCTGACATTGGCATGGGCGTGAATCAGCTCTTTGAGAGCCAGCGCATTGCCATGATGGAGATGGGGCCCTGGAGTCTGGGCCAGACCATGACCAATGCCACCTTCCGGTGGGATGTAGCCCCCCTGCCCGCCGGGCCCCGGGAAATCACGACCCACCAGTCCGTGGATGGCACCATGATCTGGAACAAGACGGAATCCCCGGACGAATCCTGGGAACTGTTGAAATGGCTGACCAGCCCCCTGTATGGCAAACTGTACGCCAAATGGGGCACCAAGCAGCCTTCACGGATCAGTGTATTGCCCGAGTTCCATGCCGCCCTGATTGAACGGGATGAACGCTTTGCGGACATAGACATTGATGTATTCACGGTGTCCATTGCCGATTCGCTGGGCGGTCCCGAGGAGATGTTCGCCGAGGACTTCGTTTGCAAGTCGCAGATCCTGAGGCCTGCCTTTGATCAGGTTATGCAGCTGGGTGAAGCCCCGGTAGACCTGATCTGTCGGCATGCGGAAATTGCCACCAAGTTCAACCACGGTGAGATTGCCATTGAGGATCTGGGCGCTGCCATGGACGCGGCGGCAAGCTAAGCCCTTGATCCGTTTGTCTTTTCCTTGCCCGTCCGGATGGTTGCTGGCCGTCCGGACGGGCAGTCTGACCCGGCACCGTACTGTCCCTTCTGATTGGCCCATCTCGCCTGCATCGGCAAGGACTTCCCTGTGACTGCCCTGGAACAAGACCAGACCCTGGTTGCGGAAACCCGGCACCGCGTCCTGCGTCCCGTGGTACGGGAGGCCCTGGCCGGATATGCCTTCATTGCGCCCTGGATCATCGGTTTTGTGGTTTTCACGGCCGGCCCCATGCTGGCCTCCCTGTACTTTTCCTTTTTCCGGACGGATCTGCTGGGACTCTGGGAATTCGTCGGCGGCCAGTGGTACAAGGGACTGATGCGGGACACGCTGGTCCACAAGGCCATGCTCAACACGGCCTACTATGCCTTCGCCATGGTGCCTCTCAGCACTACGTTGGCCTTGTTGATTGCCGTCTTGCTGAACCAGAACATCAGGGGCCAGAGTGTCTGGCGCACCATCTATTACCTGCCGTCGGTGGTGGCCGGCGCCGCAGTCGCCATCCTGTTCAAATGGATTTACCAGCCGGACATTGGTTTGCTGAATGCCATTCTGGACCGGGTGTTCGGTATCACGGGCCCCCGCTGGATCTTCAGCCAGGAATGGGCCATGCCCTCGGTCATTATCATGGCCCTGTGGGGGTCGGGCGGTGCCATGCTCATTTTTCTGGCCGGGTTGCGCGGCATTCCGACCGCGCTCTACGAGGCGGTCACCATTGACGGGGCGGGTCCCATTCGCAGTTTCTTTGCCATTACCCTGCCCATGCTGACGCCCACGATCCTGTTCAATGTCGTGCTGAATATCATTGCCTCCTGGCAAGTGTTCACACAGGTCCTGATCATGACGCAGGGGGGACCGAACAATGCGACGCTCACCATGGTGCTGCATCTTTACAATACCGGCTTCAGCCAGTTCCTGTTCGGATATGCCTCGGCCCAGGCCTGGGCCCTGTTCCTGGCGATTCTCGTATTCGTCATGTTTGCGATTCGCAGTGCAAGTTCCTGGGTGCAGTACGAGAGATAAATACAGGCTCCGGACATGGCTACCACCAGTACTCCTTCCATCGCCCTGACGCGGCAGAAATCCGTGCAGTGGGACCGCGTGCTGCAACGCACGTTGCTGTATCTGGTGGTCCTGTGGGGGGCGGTCATATTCGCGATTCCGTTTTACTGGATGATTCGCACAGCGGTTATGCCTGCCTACCAGGTCAATCTGTATCCCCCGCAATGGTGGCCTGATTCCTTCCACTTCACCAATTTCCGTTCCCCTTTCGTTGGTCCGTTTCCCTTTTCCCGGTGGTTCGTGAACAGTGCCACCATCTCGGTCATGAGTTCGCTGGGGGTGATACTGTCCGCCTCGCTGGTGGGGTTTGGCTTCGCGCGCCTCAATTTCCCGCTCCGGAACGCCTTGTTCATCGTGGTGCTGTCTACGATGATGCTGCCGGAGCATATCCGCCTGATTCCCACCTATCTGCTTTTCGTAGAGCTGGGGTGGGTCAATTCCTTCCTGCCCCTGATTGTCCCGAACTGGTTTGCCCCCCCGTTCCATGTCTTTCTGATGCGCCAGTTTTTCATGACGATACCGCGGGAAATGGATGATGCCGCCAAGATCGATGGGTGCGGTTATCTGGGCATCTACGGACGCATTCACATGCCTCTGAGCTTGCCTGTCCTGGGCGTATCCGCCATCTACCAGTTCACGTTCACCTGGAATGACTTCCTGCATCCGCTGGTGTATCTGCAGCAGGTGGAAAACTACACCATCGCACTGGGACTGCGCCTGTTTGAGGGCTATATGCGATCCAACATGCAGGACATGATGGCGGCGGCCCTGATGGCTGTAATGCCCACCATCATCATCTTCTTCGTGGCACAGCGCTACTTCATCCAGGGCATCGTGATCACCGGGGTCAAGGGCTAAGCACTTGCCATGGCCAAATCACAGGATATCGGGTATTCTGTCGGGTACGGTCTTAAACCTGTCACGCCCCCGATACTCCATGCCTGCGCCCCTGCACGTCCATCTCTCCGCCCGGCAACGGCCGCCGCTTGCGGGAACTGCGCCATGACCCCACCCGGAAGCCCCGCGAACGGGACCGCGTGGAGATTTACCTGTTCTCGGACCAGGGACTGACGGTGCCCCGGCTGGCCCACACTTCGGGTACCGGGAGGCCACGCGGCGGCGCTGGAATCCGGCCATGGGAGGCGGAAGGGCTGAAGGCCATCCGCCACAAGATGCGAGGCTCGGGCCCCGACGGGGCGCGGCGCAAGCAGGTGTGGCGGGTCCGGAACGGGTTGCTACGGCGCAAACGGACCGGGACCGCGGGCGGAGGCCCTGGCGGCGAAAGGCATCGTCATGCCGCCGTGCACGGTGCGCCAGTACCTGCACCGGATGGGCGCCCGGTACCGGCGCACGCAGTACACCTTGCAGCACTGGCAGGATCCGGTGGGTGGCCCAGGCCCGGGAGGAACGGGCGACGCTCAAGCCGCAGGCCCGGGACGGTGAGGTCCAGCTTTTTTGCTGGATGCATGACGAAAAAGCTGCTGATCACGCCGGAAGGCACCACGCCGACCCTGGTGATCCCCGGCGAGCAGATCCCCAGGATCCGCCCCCTTTATTTGTTGCCGAAATGCGTTCCGCCAGCCTGTGCCACAATGCTGTCGGCGTCAAACGCGGCGCGCACTTTCCACAACCTGAACCAGAGAGGCATGTCGTCATGGCACGTTTGAGGGCAGCGGTTATCGGCCTCGGCCGCCTGGACAACACGATCGACGACGAAATCCGCTACGAGGTGGCCCGGGGCGGGGTCTTCTTTCTCCCCTACTGCCAGGTTCCAGCTATGTGGCGTCGCACCAGACCGACCTGGTCGCCGGCACCGATCCTCACGATGGACAGTGCGCGGAGTTTGGGGCGCGGTTCGGGCTGACCGAAAGCCACCTGTACGCCGACCACCGCGACATGCTGACCGCCGAACGGATCGACATTGTCAGCGTTTGCACCTCGGCCCGTAACCAGCGCGCATTGTCCGGGATTGCGCCGAGGCCGGCGTCAAGGCCGTCTGGGCGGAGAAGCCCATCGCTTTCACACTGGAGGAGGCGGACGCCATGGTGCAGAGCTGTGCCGACCACGGCGTGGTGATGGCGGTCAACTGCTCCCGGCGCTGGCATCCGCTCTTCCACGAGACCCACCGGATGATGCAGGCCGGCGACCTGGACGAGATGCTGCAGGTGACCGGCTACGGAACCTATCCACTGTTGTCCAACGGCAGCCACCTGATCGACACCATGTGCTTCCTGGCGGACAGCCGGGTGAACTGGCTCTTCGGTGAACTCAACGATGCGGATGCCGCCGCCGATGAAGATCTGCAGGGCCATGCCTATCTGGCCTTCGCCAACGGCCTGTGCGGCTACATGCGGGGCATGAACTGCGGTGCGGCCAGTTGGGACTTTGAGGCTATCGGCACTGAGGGCCGGATCCGCTCCTCTACCCACGGGCTGGACTTCAAGCTCTACCGTCTGTTGCCCGGCGGGATCCGCGGGGCGGGCCTGCCGGGCAAGTACCCCTACCCCTGGCCGGTCAGCATCGAAGGCATGGGGAAAATCATCATCTCTGACCTGATCCACTGCATTGAGACCGGCGACAGCCCGCGCTGTTCGGGCGACGATGCGCGCCACGCCCTGGAAGTCGCGTTCGGCATCCATGCCTCCCATCGCGCTGGCGGGCGGCGGATCGATCTGCCGCTGAACGAGCGCAACCGGCGCATCCTGGCTTCAGAATCGATCGATGCATGACCACACGCCGACCCGTTTCCGGCGCAAGGCCAAGTTTCTGGAATCCCGACGCTGAGACATCCTGTTTCCTGCACGTCTGGAACCACCTTCCGCCGTCCCGCCAGCTGAACCGGCCGGAGCCCCACAGAAGAATCCGGGCACGAACAGCTTGGCGGTCTTCAAGCGATCACGCGGCCTGGCCGGGGGCTGAGCTTGCCGGTGCATCCGATAGTCTGCTGTGGCGCCTGGTCCTGCACGTGCCGCGCGGGGCTGCCGTTACCGTCGGCAACACCTCAAACTGCAACAAGTACAACTGTAGTATTAGTGTCGCCTTGGAGGCAACCGGACAAGGAAGCCGCTGTCCGGCCGCAATGTTGGAATTGAAATTGTCTTGAGCTTGTAATCCGGATTGGCGAGAACCGGATCGGCATACCTGACGATGGTGGCAATCGTCAACATTATCAGGGATTCTGCGAACCCCCTGCCGAGGCACCGGTGCTCGCCGAGGCCGAACGGGGCGTACTTGAACTGTTGCCGATGCTCGGCTCTCTCCGGAGCATAGCGTTCGATATCGAACTTGTGCGGATTGGGAAAGAACTCCGGCAAGAAGTGCGTAACAGTATTCCCTACAAGCACTTGTGTACCGACATCGATCCTGTATCCGGCGAAGTCGAACGAGTTGACCGCAGTGCGCAACATCGCGGATCCCAGTGGGTAGAGCCGCAGGGTTTCCAGTGCAATTCGGTGCGTGACGTCGAACCCGCGAAGATCGCTCCCCAATGGAGCACCCTTGTCGAATACAGGATCGACCTCCGCTCGCACTCTCTGCAGGAGGTCGGGATTGCGCAGCAACTCGTACAGCATGAAAACGGCCGTGCCTGCAGCGGTATCGATGCCGGCCAGGAACGGGGCGATGAATAACATCCGGAAATCCGATTCAGGGAGGAACTGAGGGTCCCGGCGGTGGAGGTCCAGGATGTCGTCGATTAGATCCCGACTTTCCGCGGTCCGCCGTTCCGAGCGGCGGCGCTCGAACACTTCCCTGAACAGGTCGTCCATACGGGCTGACAGCTTCCGCAGCCGTCTCGCGTGCAGGAACCTCGGGGATTGGTGAGCGACACGCGTTGCCAACATGATGTCCAGGTACTCGATGAGATCGTCAACATAGTCGCGCGCCTTGAAACCGGTGGTGATTGTGCCGATCTGCTCGACCACCATGCGCTGCAGCAGGCGGTGCGCGGAGACCGGCCCGCCCGACTCGAAATCCTCGAGCACACTCCTCGTGATGGAGAGCGCGGTTTCCGTCTCTCTTTGGTAGAGCCCCCCGGAGAAGCCCCAAGCCAGGGCCCGGCGCAAGCGCACGTGCTCTGCACCGTCCATGCTAATGACATCCCGCCGGGCGCCTTGCTCTTCGGTGAACTCCCGCCATGACCAGTGCGTACTGAAACACACCTTGCCATGTCGAGCCGCGAACTCGTTTGCGTCGGGGCCTGTCAGCGCGGTGAAGTGCCGGTTCAGCGCCTTGAACTTGAAGACGGGACCGTGCTGGAGGTATCCCTTTGTCAGGAAGGCGATCAGGTCCTTTCGCAAGTCGAGCGCGCTTCCCAAGACCGGGAGGCCCCTCACGGCGGGAATCTCCCTCGCGCGCGGGCCGGGTACCGGCTCTTCGAGATTCCGGCTCTCTTCGCGGATGCTTCTCGCCACTTCCCGTCCGATCAAGTCCATCTTGACAAGCAGCTCGATGCGTGGACGCACCTGCTCGAGCTCCTCTCTCGACAGGAGCTGCTCAAACTCGCCGCAGGCGTGTATGAGCGCAATGATCACGATGTCCTTGGGGTCCGGAACTTCATCGGCGAAGAGCACCCGCATGATTCGCAGGCGAACTTCCGTGACCTTGCTCTCGCTGGAGGGGTACATGCGGGACCGCATCACGCCGCTCGCCAGGAACAGGTATCCGTAGTCGGGCGATTCCAGGATGCCGGCCTTGACAAGCCGTCGCACGGCCTCGGCCCTGATTTCCCCACCACGTTTGGCGGCCCTTCGGACCCAGTAGGCAGGGCTTTGCCGGCACTTTGGATCGTAGTCTCCCGCGATGTCGGCCAGTACGGGATCAAGCAGCGAATCGCGTAGCGGCGTGTCATCGACGAGCGTAAGCGCGTCGAGATCCGTGTCCACGCGGTTCTCCATCGCGAGGTCCATCAACGTCGCTCCCCCCAGCACGAAATGCAGGCGGGATTCCGGAATATGCGTCAAGTCCCCGGCATTCTCATCCAGGAATAGAAGAATAAGCTCTTCCGCGAATCGAAGTATCACAACGACCTCTTCTCAAACCTCAGGAACAGCCCTTCGCGCTCAGGATGCATCCTCTGCACCAGAGTCCGGTATCGGGTAGTTCCATATTTCAAACGCGAAGCCCCATTTTTCACGAACAAGGTCAATAACCTCACTGCTGGGCGTGTAGTCGTTCTTCCTGTAGTCGGCCAGCGTGCTCAGGTAGTCCTGCACGGTTGCCTTCGCCATCTCCCACCCTGGCAGGCCGAGCCGGTCGTAAATCCCTTCCAGCACGCCGACCGGGTCAGCCTCCAGATCCTCGAATTTCACTTCAACGAGGTTCCCCTTGGGGATCTTCTTGATGTCCTCGATGAACCGCTTCATCGTCACTTCATAGGAATCGACCACAAATTCGTCGATCTCCTTCCAGTTGATGTCCTGCATCTGGTAAAGAGGAAAAACTTTCCTGTACATGTGCAGCATGGACTGGTAGGTGACAACCGGGTCGCGAACGATATGCACGAACTTGGCATTCGGGAACATCCGCAGCAGATTCGGCACCCGCCCCTGGTTCGCCGGGGTCTTCAGCACGATTCTGCGCCCGCCCCAGTGGATCGTTGCCTTCCTCACGACCTCAAGGTACTCCCGCTCCCAGTGGCGCAATTCCCTTGGCCGCAGGCCGCCACAGTCGCTCAACAGGATGTAGCGTTCGAAGTACGTCCGCGTCTTCCTCGGGAACGAGAAGTTGTGGATGAAGGACATGTGGGTCGAGTTCGCCAGCGCGACTTCCTCCTCCTGCGGCATGTCGAGAGACACCTTCACGTTGTCCATCGGCCTTGTTTGCTGGTCCATACCCTGCTCCATCAAGCTCTTGATCTTCCCCCGGCCAACCAAGAACCACTTCGGAGCGATAGCCTGAAGCGTCGTGACGTACCCGAGATTCGGATCCTTCGAGAGCAGGTTGTGAAGGTGAGTCGTCCCCGTACGGGCGAATCCCAAGACGAACAGCGGAGGCTTGCGGATCTCGGTCCGAGCCACCGTCCGCGAATGCAGCAGGGTCTCGGCCACACGCAAAGGAAGAGTTACGGCACTGGCTGCCAGAACCCCGGCAAGTCTGCCCCAGTACGGTCTCGCAACCCCGCGGTTTTCCAGAATCAGCCGCGCCCACACGCGCAGGGGAGCAAACGAGAATGTATGGGTCACCGCGTTCTCCTATTTGATTTTGACATTCATATGCCCCGGAAAGCCCTAGCATTATAACAATTTATTACGGACACGAGTCAGTTCGGAAGTGCAACCAGATTCATGATAGCACAAATAACATGCATTTGCGGTTGTCTATGGTTCGGACAGTTTTGAGCCGGTTTTCCGCGCTTTTTTCGGGCTTGGCAACGCCATCGGCATGACGGGCAGGTAAATCGGGGGGGGGCGCGGCCCCAAAAAGAACCGCACGGGACCTGCTATCGTGGATGTAGTTCAACGCATCATCGACAGAGGTGTGCCGTGCGATTGCTGCACAATATACTCGCCCTGGCGCCCTGCGGCAAACCGCAGGCGGACCACTTCGCCCACCTGGTGGAGCTGCTGCTGTGGCAGCCGGAGCGCGTCAATTTCACCACCCTCGAGCGCTGCGGCGGCCGGTCGGCGCGCACCCATGCGCGCTGGTTTGCGCGGGACTTTCCCTTTGCGCACCTGGCCGTGGCCGCCCTGGGGGCGGCGCAGCCGCAGCCGGTCGGGGAGCTGCTGGCCCTGGACGCCAGCTTCGTGCCCAAGAGCGGGGACGAAACCTGGGGCCTGGGCTGGTTTTGGAGCGGCATGGCCCGCGCCGCACGCCGGGGCCTGGAGGTCTCCCTGCTGGCCGCGGTGGATGCCGAGGAAGGCGGCGCCTACCCCCTCTGCGCCCGGCAGTCCCCGGGCGCCACGCCGTCCCGCCGCCAGACCTGCGGGGCCGCCACCGGCCGGGAGACGACCGTCGATGCGGGCCTGGCCCTGCTGCGGGAGGCGCTGGACGCCGGGGCCGGGGAGATTCTCAAGGTGCGCTGGGTGGCCGCCGACGGCGGCCCGGCACCAAGACCTTCGTGAAGGGGGTGCGGAAGCTGGGCCTGCACACGGTGGGACGGCTGCGCAAGGACAAGGTCCTGCGCTTCCCCTACACCGGCCCCCACGAACGGCGCCCGGGCCGCAAGCGGCAGTTCGACGGCGGCTTCGACCGCCGCGACCCGGGGCGCATGGCCCGCACGACCCTGAAGAAGGAGAAGGTGGACCTCTACCACGCCCCACTGCACAGCAAGGCCTGGCAGCGCTGGCTGCAGGCGGTGTACATCCTGCCGCGCGGGGCCGACCCGCAGACGAAGGAGGGGATGTTGCTGTACAGCACGGACCTGGAGCTTCCGGGGGTTGTCCCGCATTCTGGCGCGGCTGGGCTGCGGGGGTGGGTCACGCCACCCTGTGGCGGGAATGGCGGTCAACTGCTCCCGGCGCTGGCACCCGCTCTTCCACGAAGCCCACAAAATGATGAAGGCCGGCGACCTGGGCGAGATGCTGCAGGTGACCGGCTACGGGACCTGTCCGCTCTCGTCCAACGGCAGCCACCTGATCGACACCATGTGCTTCCTGGCGGACAGCAAGGTGGACTGGCTGTTCGGCGAACTCAACGAGACGGATGCCGCCACCCCTGACGCGGACCTGCAGGGCAATGCCTATCTGGCCTTCGCCAACGGCCTGCGCGGCTACATGCGGGGCATGAACTGCGGCGCGGCCAGCTGGGATTTCGAGGCCATCGGCACCGAGGGCCGGATCCGCTCTTCCACCCACGGGCTGGACTTTGAACTCCACCGTCTGGTGCCCGGCGGGATCCGCGGGGCGAGCCTGCCGGTCAAGTACCCCTACCCCTGGCCGGTCAGCATCGAAGGCATGGGCGAGATCATCATTTCCGACCTGATTCACTGCATTGAGACCGGCGACAGCCCGCGCTGTTCGGGCGACGATGCGCGCCACGCCCTGGAGGTCGCGTTCGGCGTCCATGCCTCCCATCGCGCCGGCGGCCAGCGGATCGATCTTCCCCTGGACGAGCGCAACCAGCCCACCCTGCATGCCGAGGTGCGCGCGGCCATTGAAGAGGCCGACCGGGGCACCTTCACGCCCGAAGTGCAGGACCACGGCGAGACCGTCAAGCGCAACGGCGGTCGCCGCGAGCGGCGCACCAGCACGGTGCTGGGCGGTCCCGGTCTTTGCGAATGGGTGGCGGACCCCGCCGCGTGGCCCGGCCTGCGCAGCCTGATCCGGGTGCGCACGGAACGCAACGGATCCTGCAGCCGCCAGCGGTCCATGCGCTACTACATTTCCAGCCTGCCCGTGGATGCCGAGGCCCTGCTGGAACGGGTGCGCGGCCACTGGCGGGTGCCCTCTGGGCGCGGGAACGGCCTGCACCGCACCCTGGACGTGGAGTTCCGGGAGGACGACTGCCGCCTGCGCCGGGGCCACGCCGTGATGGGCATCCCCGGACGGGCCGCCCTGAACATCGTGCGCACGCTTCAGCAGAATTTTAGACCGGATTTGTCCATGGGCCTGCTCAGGGACAAGATCGGGCGCAACCCCGCCCTGCTGGCCCCGATCCTGGTCTGAACGCGGCTTTTCGGTTGCCCTGCGTCCCACCCTGGCCCGACGCCACCGGCAAACCACCATATCCCCAACCCCTCAGACAGCCCGGACCATCGCATTCTGATTGGAGCCGCCGACACTCGTCTTGGGAAACGGGAGCACACACCCGCAGCGGCATCGCAGCCAAGTGCGCCCCGGCCGACGGGAGCAGGGCCTGCCGACTGAACGTCCTATCCCCATGACACGCGGTGCACCGATCCGGGGACATGCGACCGTGGCCGGGGGTCTGGGCAGGGTAGGGGACCCAGTGGCTCCTGCCTGATTTCATCCCGTCCACCGCCGGCCAGGCCCTCTTCCTCTCGTCATGGGCTTGAGTGGCCCCGCTCGCTGCGCCCGGTCCCGGGCGTTCCGCACTGCTGTCCACATGGAGTGCCGGCCACCATATTTCATAACGTTATAAACATTCATGCCGCGCGGCATGGTGCAGAACTGGATCACCGGCCTGAATACTGTTTCAGTTTCGTTGATTTTGGCCTGAGGCCTCAGGCACCGACGGGCATGCTGTGCCAAGTGTCCTCGAAAACAGTCGGTGTCGGAACGCGATGGGACAGGAAGCCGGCTCGTCACAGGGGATGCCCGTAGCAACGAGAACGAAACAGTTGCCATGCCTGTTTCGTTATCAGACACGATGGCCCATTGTCAATAGTATAAAATTTTCGTCATACAACCTCGAAAACTGTTCACGCCATTGACATGCGAATCGTCGAAGAAACCATTCTGTTGATGCTGGACGTGGAGGAAGGCGGTCTGCTGACAGCCCTGATCCAGCATCCCCGCAACGTGGCCATCGCCGGTGCCGTGTTGACGGAACTGGCGTTGGAAAACCGGATCGACACGGATCCCGAGCAGCTCGTGCTGACCGATCCCACCCCGTTGGGCAACGATGTGCTTGATGCCGTCCTTGCGGACATCGCCAACGAACCCTCTACCCGCGACACCGCCTATTGGCTCGCGCGGACCGCGACCCGAAGCGATGAGATCCTGCGCCAGTCGCTCACGCGGCTGACCGAGACCGGGATTCTCCAATTGGATGACGACGGCAACCACGCCCTCGCGGATCTGGTCGTGCGCGCCCGCATCTATCCGGCCGCGGCCCGCTTCGATCTCGATGCGGTCCACACCCGGATCATGCGGGCTCTCTTCACCGACGAGATCCCCCGTCCACGCGACGCCATCATGGTAGGCCTCGCCTCGGTAACGGGAATCCTGGAGCAGCTGCTGTCCCCGGAGGAAATGCAAAAACTTCAGGAACGAATCGAAACGGTGGCGCGCCTGGATCTGATCGGCAGAACCGTGACCAACGCCGTCCGCGATCTCGAACCGCCGGAGCCCCTGGTCGTCAGGCGCCTCCGGACCGTTGACGAAATCCCCGTAGCCTCCGGGCTGCCGCTGCTTGGAAGCTCGATGCAGCTCATGTCCAACCTGACCGGATTCCTGGTCCGCACCTATCGGGAACTGGGACCCATCTTCAGGATTCGAGCCCTGGGCCGGAACAAGGTCGTGCTGGCCGGAACCGACGCCAACATCTTCATGAACAAGGCCGGAGGACAATACCTGCGGACATTCGAAGATTGGCGTGGTTTCAACGACACTGCCCGTGCGCTGCGCCTGTTGGTGTCCGTGGATGGAATCGAGCATACGCACTTGCGCAAGGCGATGGCCCGGGGCTACTCGCCGAAGGCCATGGAGGGACGCGTGCGGGATGCCGTCGACATTACGCGGCGCGCGATCGCCGAGTGGCCGGACGATCGAACCATCAGCCTGATGCCCGCCATGCAAGGCATCATTGCCGAGCAGGTCGGGCAGATTCTGACCGGACACTCGACCCTTGACTATTTCCAGGATCTAAGAATCTTCCTCAGGACGATGCTCAAGATCCACCTGGCCCATCAGTGGCCGGGCTTCGTGGTGCGCCTGCCCCGCTTCCGGCGCGCGCACACACGACTGATGGAACTGTATGCCGAGGTGCGGTCGGCGCACGATCCGGCGATGCGCCAGGACGTGGAACCCGATTTCATCGACGACATGCTGGAACTGCATCGTGTACGCCCCCACCTCCTGCCGGAGACGGACCTCCCGCTGGCGTTGCTGGGTCCCTATATCGCCGGTCTCGAAACCTCCGCCAGTGCCTGCGCGTTCATGTTGCATGTGGTCCTGAGCCATCCCGACATCCACGCACGCATGACCGCCGAGGCCGAGACCCTGTTCGCGACCGGCGAGTTGACGTTGTCCGCCTTGCGCCGCCTGGAAGTCACACATCGCGTCGCACTGGAAACGCTGCGCCTGTATCCAAGCGCTCCCATGCTGCAGCGCACCGTGGCGAACTCGTTCGAGTTCGCAGGCTTCGACATTCCGGCCGGCGAGCAACTGTGGGTGGCCACGTCCGTGCCGCACTTCCTGCCGGAGTTGTTTCCCGAACCGGAACGCGTCGACATCGACCGCTTCGGTCCCGAACGGGCCGAGCATCGACAGCCCGGGGCCTACGCCCCCTTCGGCTTGGGCAAGCACCGATGCCTGGGCCGCGGTTTCGCCGAGCTTCAGATTGCCATCACGCTGGCCACCATCGTGCATGACACCGAACTCGCCCTCGAGCGCCCCGAACGCCCGATCAAGGTGGCCTACACACCCGGCGCCCAGCCGCACCCCTCAACGAAATTCCGCCTGGTGCGCCGCCGATGATGTGTTCGCTCCCTACCCGCGATGCGCTCAAGCAGCCACGGGGCAACCGTCGGACGTCCCGCTGCGGGGATCGCCACCAGCATCGGAAAGATCGGCCATGACCACGACCTCCCACCTGCGAACGAGCGGGGACGAAATCACTCCGGCCTGGATGCAGGAGGTGCTGGCAGCCGGGTCCGAAGCCAGTCCGCCTCCGATTGCAAGGGTGGTTGCCAACATGCCCGAGTCCGGTTTCAGTGGCTTCGGCGATCTTGCGCGCTGCCGCCTGTATCTGCCCAACGGCTCTCCGGCCACACCCGAGGCCGTGATCGTCAAAAGCCAAGATTCCAGAGCCGTGTCCACCTGGTTTGCCAGACAACTGTCGCTGTACGAACGGGAGTACATGTTCTACCGCCACCTGGCGGAGCACATCCCCATCCGGGCCCCGGCACTCCACTTTGGCTGCCTGGACATCAAAACCTACCGCTTCGTGCTGGTTCTCGAGGATCTGGGCAGATGGGGCCGTCCGGCCGCAGGCGCGGACGGATTTGCTCTCCTCGGGGCTGCGGAGGCATGGCTGGTCATCCGGAAGGTGGCCCGCATGCATGGGCAATTCTGGAACGCGGAGGACGATCCGCGGCTGCGGCACTGCATTACCGTCTTCACCCCGAACTACGGCCGGATGATGCGAACCCTCTTCTGGTACTGTCTGGTCTCGGCCCGGGAATACTTCCCCGACACGATGACGGCGGACATGGTCCGGTGGGCGGAGACGCTGGGTTCGGGATTGACCGATCACCTGGCAAACAACACGGCGGGACCCAGGACGTTCGTACACGGCGATCTCCGGGCTTCAAATCTGTTCTTCAGCGCCGGCGCCACCCCCGATCTGGCGCTGATCGACTGGCAGGGCTGCGGGATCGGCAACGGCCTGATGGACCTGGCCTACTTCATGGTCTTTTGTGTGGACACCCCGGTGCGCCGCAGCATTGAACAGGAAGTGCTGGAGGAGTACCACACCACCATTGTTTCCATGGGTGCGCAGGACTTCACCTTCGAGGACTGCCGGAACAGCTATCGGCGGAGCATGTTCACGGTCTTCATGTTGTGCCTGCTGGGTTGCAGCATCGGTTTGACCGATCCCGAGCTTCGGACGGCGGTGGGCACCCTGCTGCACAGGTCCGTGACGGCGATCCATGACCTGGACGCGATGGAGTTCCTGCCCGATCGCAATGAGCGGCAGTTCGGGGACGGCCTGCATGCCAGCCTGACCAGGTCCGGATACACGGCCTATCTGGCACTCCAGCGCTTGCGCGGCCGGATTGCCGGGTAATCGGGTCCGCCTGCCTCGGCCAGTGCGCAGCCCGGCAGGCCGGGGACTCCCACCCGCGTCAGGCCAACAAACAGGCTGAAGACAGGGCATGGAAGGTGGTGCAGGACAGGCTCTCCTCCGCAGACACCGGCTTCACACCGTTGCCGGGACGACAAGTGGCCCTGGCGATGGCGTGCATCGTTGCGGCGCTGTTTCTGGCTGCGGTCAGCCAGACCGTGATTGCTGCCACGATGCCGCTCATCGTGGCCGAGCTGGGCGGGTTCGACCGGTACGCCTGGGCTGCCGCCGCCTATCTGGTCTCCGCCACCGTCACCTACCCCATCGTGGGCCGCCTCAGCGATGTGTACGGACGCAGGCGCTTCCTTGTCCTGGGCCTGATCGTCTTCGCCGCGGGCTCCGCCCTCGTGGGCCTGAGCCGGTCGATGAACCAGGTCATCGCCTTCCGCGCGTTGCAGGGCATCGGGGGCGGTATGATCACAACCTGCTGCTACATCGCGATCGCGGATCTCTTCGCGCCGGAGGACCGGGGCAAGTACCACGGTGTCATCGGGGCCGTTTATGGCGTCGCCTCCATCATGGGACCGCTGCTGGGCGGCGTCGCCGCCGAACGCTTCACGTGGGAGTGGCCGTTTTACCTGATAGCACTCGCGGGCGTACCGGTCATAGGGCTGGCTGTCCGGTTCTATCCCGCACCGAGGCAGACCGATGGAGCAGTCAACATCGATCTGCCCGGCATGGTGACACTGGCAACGGCCGTGGTGGCCCTGGCCCTGGCCATGTCGATGGGCAACACCGACTTCGCCGGGGGCCCGTCCCTGCTCATCGGCCTGCTGGTCTTCGGCTTGGCGATGACCGCGGTCTTTGTCTACATCGAGATCCGCAGCAATGCCCCGCTCATGCCCATGGAAGTCCTTGCGGACCGGGTCGTGGCCCTGTCCTCCATCGCGGCACTGCTCACAAGCTTCGGCCTGTACGGATCCGTCTTCTTCCTACCCCCGTTTGCCCAGATCGCCCTGGGGGCATCGGTGACCGACAGCGCCGCAATGCTCCTGCCCATGCTGTTGGGCACGGTCGGCGGCGGCATTCTCGCAGGCCAGCTGCTGTCGCGGGCCGGGGCCCGTTATCGCCTCCAAGCCGTAGGCAATGCGGCCGTCATGTTGGCGGGCACGGTGTTGACGATCACGATCGACGCGGACACGAACCGTTCCCTGATCTGGCTCTACGTGGCCTTGACGGGCTTCGGCTTCGGCGGCCTCGTGTCCACGTTCTCCATCGCGGTCCAGAACACCGTGCCCTTCAGCCTAGTGGGCGCGGCGACCTCGGCACTGCAGTTCTACCGGTCGATCGGCGGCATGGCGGGACTCGCCATCCTCGGCGGCCTGTTGTCGCGACGGTTCACCGCGCGGTTCGACCGGACGGTGACCGACCAGGCGCGAGCCGCACTCCCCGACGACCGTTTCGCCGTGCTGCGGAAGGATCCGGTGGCACTCGTCGAACCGGAAACGGTGCAGGCCTTGCGTTCCGAACTCACCGCAACCGGTGCGGACGGCGCGGCCCTGGTGGACTCCCTGATCGAATCGCTGCATGCGGCCTTCGTCCTGGCAATGGGCGACGTCTTCACCGTTGTGGTGGCGGTCACGGCGGTGGCGGTCGGTGTGGTCCTGCTGTTCCGCGTACCGGCGCATACGGCGACACGCACGCACGCATCCGCGTCTTCGTAGGACAACTCCAACAGCCCGCGGGCCTCCTCCGGCAGGGGACGCCATGCACGCGGCCGGGCTTGGCCGCCGGCACTCGGAAACGCGCTGCCACCGAACGCGGAGCCGCGCCCAACCAGGGTGCCCCGGAGGCCTGTCGGCGTTGCCGGCCGTCAGGTTAGGATGTAGGCATGGTGGGTTGTTCCCGGCCATGGAAGCAAACGCGGGCACGTCACCCTCGCGACAGCGGCGCGGATGAAAGCCATCCCGCCTGCCAAGACCATGCATCCGGGGCCGAATCCGCCGCATTGCCCATTCGCACGCCCCGAGGCCAAGCCATGTCCCTGATCGCCAGCCGTGTCGGCACGCCCCCGGACTGGGCCCTGCGCCAGCGCCATCTGATCTCCGTCATGAACGAGACCGCGCGCATGTACCAGGCACGCTACACGCGCGCCGACGGCACCTTCGTCTGGCGCGATCGCTGGCCCGGTATGGACGGTTCGGACGACGGCTACGAGAGCTACCACAACTGGCCCCTGTTCTACGCCCTGGGCGGAGCGGCGGACCTGCACGAACGGAGCCGCATGCTGTGGGACGCCGTGACCCGGCAGTTCACGGCCTACGGCCAAATCCACCGCGAGTTCGACGGCTACTACGACTGGATGCACCACGGGGAGTCGTCCATCTACTTCTACTACTTCGGCCTGGCGGACCCGCAGCGGCAGCCGGACCGGGCCCGGGCCCTGCGCTTCGCGCGCATGTACACGGGCGAGGATCCGGAGGCCCGGAACTGGGATCCCGAACTCCGGCAGATGCGTTCCCCCATCAACGGCAGCCGCGGCCCGCGGTACGAGAACTCGGTCGAGGACTGGGAAACCCATCGCTGGGTCCTGTCCGCCTATCCGCTGCCGTACGAGGATCTGGATGTATCCAGCCGGCGCGAGGCCTGGCACGACGGCGAGACGGTGGAGAAGGCGGACTGGTGCGATGACGGCGTCTTCGAGGTAATCCTGGATGCCCTGAACCGGCGCATGATGCGCGGCGACGTGCCGCTCAACCTGACGGCCACCAGCCTCGTGACCCACGCCTATGCGCTCACCGGAGAGGACCAATACCGGAGCTGGGTCCTGGACTACCTGGAATCCTGGGCGGACCGCATTCGGCGCAACGACGGCATCTGTCCGGACAACGTCGGCCCCTCCGGCGCCGTCGGCGAATGCCTGGACGGCAAGTGGTGGGGCGGCTACTACGGCTGGTCGTGGCCGCACGGCTTCCCCACAATCATCGAACCCCTGACCGTGGCGGCCATGAACGCGGTCCTGCTGACCGGCGACATGGGCTACCTGGACATCCCGCGCGGCCAGCTGGACTTCGTGCAGTCGCAGGGCCGGGAGGACAACGGCCGGTGGCTGGTGCCCCACCGCCGCACCGATTCGGGCTGGCAATCGTTTCGGCCGTTCCGGCCGCAACACCTGCTCCAGCTCTACTTCATGTCCTTTGCCGAGGAGGATCTGGCCCGCCTCGAGCGCGTGCCGGAGATGAGCCGCGAATGGAGTCGGCTGGCGCCAGGCCGCGGCAAGGGCGATGATCAGCATGCCGGCCCCTGGTTCCTCTACCTACAAGGCAAGTTGCCGAATTACCCGTCATTGATTCTGGAGAACCAGTACAGCGAGGTCCTACGCCGCATGGATCTAATCCGCAGCGACGACGGGGATCCGGAGACCTGGGACGTCCACCACTGGCAGAACCGCAATCCGGTCCACACCGAAAGCCTGCTGCAGCTAACCTGCGGGGGGCCGCAGATCGTGTACCACGGGGGGCTCCTGCACACCCGGCTCAGGTACTACGACGCGCTGGAACGGCGGCCGGGACTGCCCCGGGACACGGCGGCCCTGGTAACCGCGATGGATGCCGACACGGTTTCGGTCAGCCTGGTGAACGTCCACCCCGGGGAAAGTCGCTCCCTGCTCATCCAAGGCGGCGCGTTCGGGGAACACCGCATCACGGCCGTGCAGGCGGACGGAAACCGGGAGGACCTGCAGGAAGCCGGTTCAGATCGGTGGGTGCGCGTGGACCTGCCGGCCGGCCGCTCGGTGGACCTGACCGTACATCTTGACCGGTATGCCTTCCGGCCCACCTACGCGCAGCCGTTCTGATGTTCGCGTTGCCTTGTGGGTAGGCATGCAGACGGCAGGCACGGCACCGGTCGGGGCATTCATAAGGTCGGAGTTTGCGGAAACGGCCACCGGGACACCGACGGCGGCCGTGGAGGCGGCCTTCCGGCAGGTCAACGCGCAACTGCCGTCTTAAAATCAAGTCGTACACAATGCTTTAGCCGGTCCGAGACTGGCACGACGAGGCGGAACGAAGTTCCCTGTACACTTAATTTCGGTCTGTAAGCCCACACCCAGCACAGGACACAATCCAGGGAGCGGTGCCATGGCGAAATTCATCAATCTGGAAGACGGTGCCGTTTTTCACATGGGGCAGGGCTATTCGCGGCGCCTGATCAGCCCCGACAGTGGGGGCCGCAACATCACGCTGAACTATTCCGTGTTCCAGGGCGGACAGGAGTTCCCCCAGCACTTCCACGAGGTGTCGGCCGATATTTTCATCGTGCTGGACGGCAGCGTGTCCGTGCGTCAGGGCGAACGCTACACCCCCATCGTGAAAGGCGACTTCGCCTATATTCCCCCCGGCGAGGTCCACGGCACTGTCAACCACACCGACGGCGAGGCCACGCTGATCAGCTTTCAGTCGCCGCCCGATCCCGAACTGTATTCGGGCGACCGGGATCCGGCCAGGACGGGCGTGATGCCGCAGCCCGCGGCGGACAGGGAGTCCACTGTGCGCATCGAGTCCATGTGGGATGCCGAAGCCGCAGCCGTGCAGGGGGCTCAGGCCCGCGTGCCGGCCAGTCCCGCGCGCGGCATGGCCGAAATGACTTTGACCTGCCTGGAACTTGCTCCAGGCGGACGCATGGAACGCGAGGAGCAGGGGGGCGGCGAGACGGTGATCTTCATCTGGGAAGGCGCGGCCCTGATTACCAGCGGCGGAGAGTCGGGCCGTCTGGCTCACGGCGGCGCCGTGTTGCTGGAGACAGACGAAGCCTATGCCGTCGAGAACGTCGGCACCGACGTGCTCAAGCTAATTCGATGTCGGGCCAGTGCCTAATTTCACATGACCTGCTTGACAGGTTCGGCCATCGCCCCGTTTGACAGTGCAAGCATGCCTTCTCCACTCCAATGAACCCCTGTATGTGGGCCGGAGCAATGAAACCACAGATGTTCCCGCACCCGTGCGACTGATCAGTTGAACAGCCTTCTTCTTCCAACCTCGGTGTCGCGGGCACGGCCCAAGGCTGCCCGTGGCAGCGGTCTACAATGGGGAACATGACCCGGATCACGAAACCCGTCGCCGGCATGGATGCCACCCTCACCCCGGATACTTCTGTATCCGTGCCCGCGCGGAGCAATGGCCTTGCCACTAGCCTCGAGCCCGGCTCCACAACGCCCCTGCCCCCCGCGGCACCCAACGGCGGCAGGGTCTCCAAGGCCTGGTGGGCCCATATCAAGGCGCTCGACCACTACGACCCCGCCTATCCCTACGACCCCAACCACGTCTATGGACCCGACTGGACCGACGACGACGCCTACGGCAAGGACGGGGTGACTTTCATGGCCACCCCCGTCCACCAGACCAGTGTCCACGGCTGCCACGACGAAGCCCGGCGACGGCTGGGCCGGGGCCATGTCTTCCAGGAACGATGCCTGAAGCTGCCCGATCTGGGCCTGCCCGAGACCAACCACTATGCCCAAAGCGGACAGGTCATCCCCGACGTTTTCATCCAGGCGCATCCCCGCCCCGACGAACTCCGGCACGAGGTCCCCTTCGACCCCGACAACCCCATCCTGTTCGTGCTGGAGGTCCTGTCCGAGTCCACCTTCCACCGCGACCTCGGACCCAAGGTCGAGCTCTACCGGGCCATGGGGGTGCGGGAGTTCTGGCGCTACGACCCGGAGCGGTGGCACCGCCAGAAGGGCGAACCCCTGCTGTGGGGCCTGCGGCTGATAGCCGCAGGGGACTACGAGGACATTGAACCGGTCCGCATGGCGGACGGACTGCCCGTCTACCGCAGCAGGGTGCTGGGGGAGTTCCGGATGCTGCCCGAGGACGAGGAGGTCCACACGCTCCAGACTTGGGACGGGGAACGCCAGGCCTGGCTGGACCCGATGCGGGTCCAGGCCCTGGAGACCGAAGAAGCCAAGCGGGAAGCTGAAGAAGCCAAACGGTTGGCAGTGCAGGAAACCGCTGCCCAAATCCAGATGGAGAACCTCCTGGCCCTGTTGAGACAGCAGGTAGCGCAGGGGGCATTGGCCCTTCAGGTGCCGGACACCTTGGCCGAGGCCTGGCAACGCGCCGGCTGGATACCTGATTTCACCGATGCCCTGCGAGTTGCAAGCGGCGAGCGCGACTGGTCAACCCTATTGCCGCCAGGAGACCGTGCGACCTGAGTTGGCCATCGTCGGCCTTGTTCGGCAGCGATTGGCAGGAAGGCCGGGAAGGCACGTGCGATCCGGCGATGCTGCCCCGTCGGTGAGCAAAACCGGATTGGGTACGGGCCGTCCTGGCTGTGAACCTCCGGAAACCGACTGCTTCGGCCTCCCTCGGATACTTCACGCCCAGTCCTTCAATGGCTCTCGCCGGGCCAAAGATGCGTTCCCTCACTCAGGGGAGCATTTGTGCCTGGAACGACCCGCCGGCCGTTCGAGTACCCAAGACCGTATCGCCCTGTCCCGGAAACTTGGTGCCGGCCGGAATCCGACAGAGCAGTTCAGTCCGCCCGGGAGTGTCCACCGGGAGATGAGCCCATCGGGCAGGTCAGTGTGTGCAGTGCTTGCGGATCAAATCCCGCAGGATGATGGTTTCGGACACGTTGTCGCACTCGTTGCAGTGCTCCCAGTCGCTCCACACGTACTCCACGGCGTGCCAGCCCGGATAGCCGACCTCCTCCATCCGCGTCAGTACCCGTTCGTAGTCGATGGTGTTCTCCGCCATGGATGCCTGCAGGCGGTCCTGGCGCGCCCCGCGGAAGTGGAAGTGGCTGGCATGTTCCACCAAGGGCTCGATCTCCTCGTCGGGCACGCCCTGCCGCGTGAAGTGGGTGTAGTCCAGGGTCAGGGTCAAGCCATCCACGCCCCGGGCCAGAGCCCGGGCCTTGCGCGGTGTGTCGACGATCGAACCCACGTGCGGTTCGATGCTGAACTCCAGCCGTAGCCGCTGCGTCCGTTCCACCCGCCAGGCCAGTTCCTCCTTGGCCCGGTCCAGGGAGTCCCGGTATGACTCCTCCGGGAAGCGCACGCCCGGCAGCGTGGTGACGTGCCGGCTGCCGCAGGCGGCGGCGTAGTCCAGGGCCCTCAGGAACTGCTCGCGGGCATGCCGCCGACGGGTATCGTCCGGCTGGTTGACGGCAAACGGCACGAAATCCGGGTCCAGCTGCAGGAAGATGTCCGCCGCTTCCAGGCCCAGGTTCGACAGCCGCCGCTCCAGGCGCTGGCCGGAGCGCACCGGATCCGCAAACTCCCCGGACGGCTGGATGTGGGACCGGCCCTCGAAGAGCCCGATGTCCACGCCCCGGAAGCCCATCAACTGGATTAGCTGCAGGGAGGCATGGTGCTCCAGCAGGGGGAAGGTGAAGTCGGCGCAGGCAAGTCGGGCGCGCATTCAGGCCTCCGGGCTGTCCATGAAACGGGTCGTGTCGGTCTCCCACTCCGCCGGAGCAATGTAGCCGCCGTCCACGACCAGGGAGGTGCCGGTAATCCCGGCCGAGTCCTCGCAGCTCAGGTACAGCACGGCCCGGGCGATCTGCTCCGGCGTAATCACCACGCCGACCGGCACCCGCTTGAGCCGCATGGCCAGCGTTTCTTCCGGATCCGGGCTGGTGCTCAGGTGATAGCGGAGCATGGGAGTGTCGGTGATGCCCGGGCAAACGCAGTTGCAGCGCAGGCCATCCCGGGCGTAGTCCACGGCGATGTTGTTGCTCAGGCCCAGGACCGCGTACTTCGACGCGATGTAGGCCGGCGTGTCCCCCTGGGCAATGAAACTGCCCACGGAGGCGATGTTGACCATGTAGCTGCGGTCGTGCTGCCGCAGGTACTGCATGCCGTGCCGCACGGACAGGTAGACCGACTTGAGATTGACGCCCATCAGTTGGTCCCAGTCCGACTCGGGATACTCGTCCAGCTTGGCCACATGGACGATGCCGGCGCAGTTCACGATGATCGAGGGCGGTCCCAGGGAGGCCGCGGCCCTGTCCAGGCTGGCCTTGACCGCGTTGCTGTCGGTGACATCGCAGTCGTGGAACTCGGCCGTGCCGCCCGCCTCGGTGATTTGGGCCGCGACCTGCGCGCCCGGCTCGGCCTGGATGTCCACCACGGCCACCGCGGCACCTTCCTCGACGAAGAGGCGCGCCACGGCGGCGCCCATGCCGGAAGCCGCCCCCGTCACCCAGGCCGTCTTTCCGGCCAGTCTGCCGCTGTTCGTCATAAAGCCGCCGCTTCCTCGGCCGAAGCCATGAAGGAACTCAGTGCAGGGGGGCCATCGTCGCGATGGCTTCCTTGACCTCCGCCTGCAGGGCGCTGTCGGCGGGCGGGTTGAAGAATCCGCCTTCGCCGCCGGTCACATCGCCGCCGATCTGGTTCAGGGCCTCGATCACGGCGGTGTAGTTGAAGGCGCGTCCGTTGCGAAACCGGATGTCTTCCAGTGCCTGGATGTACCCTTCCCACTCCAGCGCGCGGTCCCAGTCGCCCGCCCGCTGGGCATTGTTGATTTCGTCCGCCGTGCGGGTCACCACCACGGCCGTGCCGGAGGTGTGGCCCTTGGTGCCTTCCCGCGCGGCGGCCGTGCTGCGGTCGCCGATGCCCCAGATCACGATTGTGTCGTCCGGGGCGCGCTCCGCCATATAGGCGGCATCCGCCACGTCCGTGCCGACCTTGACCCCCACGAAGTGCGGGGAGTCCGCCATCAGCTGCAATACAGCGTCCCGATCCCGGGAGGCCCTCAGGTAGTAGAGGAACCGGGCGCCCTCGCCGCCGAACTCCTCCGCGAGTTCGCCCAGGCCCTGGCAGAGGCCGTCCGGGCTGAAGACCCCGGTGAGGGGCATGATCAGGATCACGTCCGGCCGGCGCGCCAGGCCCAGGTGGGCGCGGATCTGGCAGCGCGCGTCCGCCAGCGGGTTCGGCACCACGGCACTCATGAGGATGCCGTCGTCGCCCATGACCTCCCCGGTGGCCGCGAACAGTCCGTTCTGGTCCTCGAGGCTCAGGTGGTGCAGCAGGCTGGTGCCGGCCACGGAGACGACTCGTTGGCGGCCGTTGTCCAGATGGTTGTTCTCCATCAGGTAGCGGATGTTGAGCCGGTGGCCGTCGAAGTCCACGGCACCGCCCCTGAGGGGCACGATGGGGATGGCGATGACGCTGTTCAGGCCGTCCAGAAGGGTTGCCAGGTCCATAGCGGTTGCTTTGTCTCCAAATTAGTGATGCCAGGTTTGCTGCAGGACGCGGATCCAGTTGCCGTGGGCCAGCTTGCGCAGGTCCGACGCGTCGAAGCCGGTTTCCTCCAGCGACGCCATGAGCGCCGGCAGCTTGCTGCAGTCCGACAAGTCGCCGGGCATGGTGGCCCCGTCGAAGTCCGAGCCCAGGGCCACATGGTCGATGCCGATGCGATCCGCCACGTAGGCTGCGTGCCTGACGATTTCGGTGAAGGAGGTGGAGGTGTCGGAGGCACCGTCCGGCCGCAGGAAGCCCGTGTTGAAGTTGATGCCCACCAGCCCGTCGGTCTCGGCGATGGTGTCGAGTTGCAGATCGGTCAGGTTGCGGGCGGAGTTGGACAGGATGTGCACGCAGGAGTGGGTGGCCACCAGCGGATCCTCCGAGAGTTCGGCCACGTCCCAGAAGCCCTTTTCGTTCAGGTGGGACAGGTCGATCATGATGCCCAGGTCGTTGCAGGCCTTGACGAGCGCCTTGCCGGGCTCCGTGAGGCCCGGCCCCTGGTCCGGGGAGCCGGGGAAGTCGAAGGATACGCCATGGCCAAAGGCGTTGGTCCGGCTCCAGACCGGTCCAATCGAGCGCAGGCCGAGGTCGTACAACAGGGGCAGGAGCGTCAGTTCCGGGTCCAGCGGGGACGCATCCTCGATGTGGGCGATGGCCAGGCAGCGATCGTTGGCCAGGGCCTCCAGCATTTCCGGCACGGTTCGGACCAGGGAGAACTCGGGGGACAGGGTCCGGTCCAGGTCCAGCAGGATGGCGAACATGCGCAGGACAAAGTCCAGGGCGTAGTCCTGGGGCACTTCCTGTCCCCTGGACGGCAGGGGTGCATCGCCCCGATAGTCCTTGTCCGGGGTGTACATGGCGAAGAAGCCGCCGGCCATGCCGCCCTTGCGCATGCGGGGCAGGTCCAGATGTCCCTCCGTGCCCTCTTCGTGGAACTGCGTTGGCCGTTGGCCGTGTCCGCGCACCAGCCGCAGCAGGGTATCGTTGTGGCCATCCACAATGGCGGGGTAACTCGTTTCGGCCGTCACGGCGCAGTCCTGTGGTGAATCCGGATGATCGGGGGTGCGTCAAGCAGATCAGTATATCCCCCCGCCCTGACCGGATGCACAGGCCGGGAAGCCGTCCGATCCGACATGCACTCAGCTCGACTTTGTACAAAGTCCGTGCGTGCGCTGAGAGGTCGGGCGTGTTTCAGGCCGAGTAACAGAGGGCGGCCAGCAGCGATGCGGGCGGCTGTTGGGGCAGCCGACACACGTCCGCGGCGGTATCGCGGTCCAGCGCACACCGGCCGGCGGGGGGAGAATCGGTCGACGGCACATCCTGCCTCCCCGGAACGCGATGACCCGGTTGCGCGCCGGGGACCCGGTGGTTCCGGTCCGGTTTCATCCCGTCCGCCGCCGGTCCGGCCCTTGCCGTGGGCTTGCGTCCAGCCGTTCTGCACTGTTGCCCCCGCGGGGGCAACCACCATGTTTTACAACATATAGATATTTTGACGTGCAAGCCGGTATTCACTACTCTATTTGTTTTGTTATTAAGTGCAATAGCTGTCTATTTATGTACAGTTTCTTGATATATCCGCTTGGCCTTGATTTGTAACATATGCGGTTGCCCTGCGACAGGAGACCGTGTTGGTTTGATAAAATACATACAGGACATCCTTGGGTATTTTGAGTACCGCAGGGGATGCATTCCGGAAATCCCTGCCGGTCAACGGAGACAAGCACCATGCAGGAAGGCGGGAACGGGTCCGTCGCCGTGCCGCGGCAGCACACCTGGCGCGGCTATGCGCAGCTTGCGCTGGTGGTGTTGGCATTGGCGTTGGCCCTCTATTTTGCCCGGGCGCCGCGCGCCTGGCAACCCTCGGGCGACGAGGCCGCGCCGGACGCAGGCAGTGCGCCGCCGGTCGTGGACGTGGTCGTGCCCGCGGCCACCACACAGGCCCTGACGGTCCGGTTGACGGGCACGGTCTCGGTGCAGGAGACGACCAGCGTCGAGTCCGAGGTGGCGGGCCGCATCGCCTGGGTGTCGCCGGCCTTCACCAACGGCGGGTCGCTGGCGGCCGGGGACCCCATTGTGCGCATCGACCCGGTCGCGTTCGAGTTGGCCGTGGACGGGGCGCAGGCCGCGGTGGATGCGGCGGCGGCGCGGGTGGCCATCGAGGTGGCGCAGGGGTTGGAGAACGTGCGGATCCTGGCCCTTGAGGATCCCGAGGCCGCACCGTCGGCCTGGCTGCGCCGGCTGCCGCACCAGACCCTGGCGCGGGCGGAACTGCGGCAGGCGCAGGCGGCCCTGGGGCTGGCGGAACTGCGTCTGGCGCGGACGGAGATTGTGCTGCCGTACGACGTGCGCGTGCTGGTGGCGGATGCGGCCGTGGGCGAGTGGGCGGGTCTGGAAGACACCGACCCCGACGCGCCGCTGGGGGTGGTGTACCGTGCCGGCGCCCTGCAGGTGCGGGTGCCGCTCGAGCCCGGTGAGCTGGCCTACCTGGAGCCGGTCCTGGGCCGTGCCGTGCAGGTGACCGGTCGTCTGGGTTCCTGGTCGGGGGAGGTGACGGGGGTGTCCTCGGTGGTCAACCCTGCGTCGCGGCTGGCGTCGGTGTTCGTCGAGTTTGCGTCGGACGAGCCCTTGGATGCGCTGCCGGTGCCGGGCACCTTCGTGGAGGTGTCGATGGAGGGTCCGGCCTTTGCGGACGTGTATGTGCTGCCCCACGCGGCGGTGCAGGCCCGGGACCGCGTCTGGGTGGTGCGGGAGGGTGCCCTGCATCCGTTGGCCCCGGAGGCGCACGGTTGGACGGACAGCGGCTGGGTGGTGCAGGCCTTCGATGCGGGCGAGGGGATCGTGGTGGGCCCGCTGCCGGGGGCCCGGGAAGGGCTTGCAGTTGCGGCGCAGGCCGTCCCGGCGGCGAACTGACGGAGGCCGGACCATGACCACAGCCGAACACGCGGACCGCGGACCGTCGGATTCCGAATCTCCGACGCGGGCCGGATGGCTCGCCTACTTTGCCGGCAACCCCGTGGGTGCCAATCTGCTCATGCTGCTGATTCTGATCGGCGGCATCGCAGCCGGTTCCCGGCTCGTCGTCGAAGACTACCCCCAATTTGATCTGCGCCGGGTAACCGTGCGCGTGGTCTCGCCCGGCGCGTCGCCGCGCGAGGTGGAGGAGGACATCGTCCGCCGCGTCGAGGAGAGTGTGATCGGCCTGCCGGGCGTGGATCGGGTCGTGTCCACATCGACCGAGGGCCTGGGCACGATTGAGATTGAGCTGACCACGTTCGCCAACGCGGATCAGGTCCTGGAGGACGTGCAGCAGGCCGTGGACGGCCTGGAGAACTTTCCGCCGCTCGGCACGGAACAGCCCGAAGTGGAACTGGTGCAGCTGAACCTTGAAGCCATCACGCTGGCCGTGTCGTCCGCCGTGCTGGACGAAACCGATCTGCGGCACGCGGCCGAGGATGTACGCCGCGAACTGCTGCAGTTGCCGTCGGCCTCCCGGGTGGATTTGGCCGGCACGCGGGACCGCGAGATTTCGATTGAGCTGAGCGAGGAGGAGCTGCGGCGCCACGGTCTCTCGCTCGGGGGCGTGGCCCACACCGTGCGCAGCGTCTCCCTCAACCTCACCTCCGGCGAACTGCGCACCGAGGCCGGCGGGGTGGTGTTGCACACCATCGCCAAGCGCACGCAAGGCGCGGAATTCGCCGACATCCCCCTCCTGACCCACCTGGACGGGACGCTCGTGACCCTCGGGGACGTGGCGACGATCCGCGATGAATTCGTGGACGGGGAGGTCCTGGCCAAGGTGGACGGGGTGCCCTCGGTGTTCGTGCGGGTGGCCCACACCGAGGGCCGTTCCGTCATCGGGATGGCCGACGAAGTCCGGGACTGGCGGGCGGGGTACGAGGCGCCGCGGGATGTGGACGTCGCCGTCTGGAGCGACCGGGCCCGGCCGTTGCTGCGACAGCTCGCGAGTCTCGCCCGGGTGGGCATCCTCGGCGTCATCTTCGTGTTCCTCCTGCTGGTGCTGGTCTTCGACCTGCGCGCGGCGCTGTGGATCACGGTCGGCATTCCGATCTCCTTTGCCGGGGCCCTGGTCTTTTTCGGTCCGGCCGACCTGACCCTGAACGTGGGCACGATGCTGGGGCTGTTCCTGGCGATTGGCCTGGTGGTGGACGATGCGCTGGTGGTGGGGGAGAGCATCGCCGCGGAACGCGAACTCGGCAAGGCCCCCCTGGAGGCGGCCGTCGCGGGCATCAAGGCCGTGGTCAGCCCGATCACGGTGGCCGCCGTGACCACGGTGCTGGCCTTCGTCCCCTTCTATTTCATTACCGACCCCACGTACTCGCTTGTCAGGGTCTTGCTCCCGGTGGTGTTCTTCGTGCTGGCGGTGTCCCTGCTGGAGGCCGTCTTCATCCTGCCGGCCCACCTCGGCCATGCCGGCCGCTGGAGCCTGTGGCCCCTGGGCGCGGTCCAGGCCCGGGTCTGTGCGTGGCTCGACGAGCTTCGGGATCGCACGGTGGTGCCGGCGGTCTCCTGGTCCATGCGCAACATTCCCATTACCCTCCTCTGCGCGGCCATGGTGGTGGTGGTGCCGGTGTTGTTGCTGCGGTTCGAGGCGGTGCGGGTCATTCTCACGGTTGCGCTCTCGTCGGATTCCGTGGATGTGGAGTTGAGCATGCCCGCGGGCACGCCCTTCGAGGCCACACGCGCCGTCGCCGAGGAAGCCGCGGCCGCGGCCCGTACCGTCAACGAGCGGATGCCGGGGGAACCCGTGGGCGCCGTCAGCGTCGTCGTCGGCCGTCCGATGGGATGGCCGTTGACGGGAAAGTCACCCACTGCCAGTCACCTGGCCGGGGTGCGCGCCCATCTGAACGAGCGACCGCTGCGCCGCTCGTCGCCCGCGGAGGTCGCAAGAGCCTGGGAGCAGGCCTTGGGCCCGGTCCCGCAACTGGAGAAGATTGAATTCAGGAGTGCACCGCTTCGTGTCAATCCGCAAGTCTCGTATGCCCTGAAGCACGCGGACGAGGAGGTTCTGGCCCAGACCGCGGCCCGGATGCGGTCCTTCATGGCGGACATCCCCGGCATCACCCAGATTGCCGACACCCTCGGAGCGGGCAAGCGCCATCTCCGGGTCGAACTCACGCCGGCCGGCAGGTCCGCGGGGCTCACGCCGCTGGCCGTTGGTCAACAGTTGCGCGCCAACTATCAGGGGGTGGAAGTCCAGCGCATCCAGCGGGGCCACGAGGAGATCAAGGTCATGGTGCGCTATCCGCCCGACCGGCGGGCCAGCCTGCGGGAGCTGGACCAGGAGCGCATCCACCGCCTCGACGGGTCGGAGGTGCCGCTGTCCACCGTGGCGAACCTGAGCGAGAGCCGCGAACAGGCCACCCGCCTGCGCATCAACGGCGCACAGACCGTCCAGATGGATGCCTATGTCGATTCGGAGGTGGTGACCCCGGAGCAGGCACGGCATGAAATCGAGGGGGAACTGGTGCCCGCGCTGCTGGAAGCGTATCCCGGCCTGCGCATCGAACTGGCGGAGGGGGCGCGCGAAACACGGGACATGTTGCAGCTGTTGGTGCTGTTGGTGCCGATCGTGCTCATCGCCATGTACGTCCTGATGGCCACCTTCCTGCGCAGCTACTGGAAGCCGCTGGTGGCCGTGGTCGGCTTCCCCATCGCCTTTGCCGGGGCCGTCCTGGGACACTGGATCCTGGACTGGGACTTCGATATCATGTCGCTCTTCGGGGTGATTGCCGTCTTCGGCGTCGTCGTCAACGATGCCCTGGTTTTGATGGATCGCTACAACACAATCCGGCGCGGGAACCCGATGCTCCCGGCGATCGCCGCCGCCGCCGGGGCCGCGCGCCACCGCTTCCGGGCGGTGTTCCTCACGAGTGCCACCACCGTGGTCGGCCTGTCGCCGCTGCTCTACGAACGCACGGATGAACTGATCTTCATCGTGCCGTTCATCGTCAGCATGCTGGGCGGCATGGTGCTTTCGGGCCTGTTCATCCTCTTCGTCCTGCCGTCCCTGGTCATGATTGTCGAGGGGCGCGAAGAATGAAACCGGCATGGCCGTCCACCGGGCCGCGGCCGTTCACGGTGCATCGGCGCTGACGACACGAGGGCAGGGCCCACATCCGGCGGGCCCAGGACGCTTCGGCCCACAGCATCAGGCTGACCCGGCGCAGCCCCTTGGCCTTGACAAAGTGGCCGTGGGAGGAGCGGACCGGGTCCCGATACACCCCCAGAGCCTCGATCCCGGCCTCCCAACGCCGCCCGGGGTTTCATCGATGGTCAGCTGGTCCGGCCCTGTCGGCACCAAGTGCCGGACCAGCTGTCCGGCAGCCGGGTGCTGCCGGACAGGGACGACCAGGAGGCCCGGCTGAGGACATGGTGGTACCGGGCCCAATCGCCCCCCTCCTGAAGGCCCAGCGCATACAGGGCCAAGGACACCGTGCGTCGGCCGGGGGCCAGTACAACCCCCGTCAGCAGGATCTGCACCTTGCGTCAGGTGCGGGCGTCAAAGAGCGACGCGAAGGGGGACAGCAGCGGTACCATGACGTCGGGCAGGCTGGGCATGATGAACCTCTTGTAGTGGTTTGGTTCATTCCGCCAGCCTGCTTTCCCTGTCCTATTCCGACCTCAAGTTGTACAAAGTCGAACTCAGAGGGTGTTTGGAAAGTGTCCTCAGGCCGCGGCGAGTCGCTTGAGCATGCACCGGGCCATGGCGATGTGGATCCAGGATTCGGAGGATTCCACCCGGCCCTCGTAGTCCTTGCTCAGGCGGCGATGGCGGCCCAGCCAGGCGAAGGTGCGCTCCACGAGCCAACGCTTGGGCACCACCTCGAAGCCCTCCGCCTCGGGGTTGCGGCGCACAATCTGCAGTTGCCAGGTCCCCTGCTCCTGCACCCAGTCGCCCAGTTTGGGCCCCTGGTAGCCGCCGTCGCCCCAGACCACGCGCAGGCGGGGACAGTCGTCCTGCAGGCCCTCGAGGACCCGCCGGGCACCGTCCCGGTCCTGGATGTCGGCCGCATGCACGACCACCTTCAGCGGCAGGCCCAGCGTGTCCACGACCAGGTGGCGCTTGCGGCCCTTGACCTTTTTGGCGGCGTCGTACCCTCGCACCCCCCGGGTTTCCGTCGTTTTCACGGACTGGCTGTCGATGATGGCCGCACTGGGCGAGGTCTCCCGGCCCTCGGCCCGGCGCAGTTGTCCTCGCAGCGCGGCGCTGATGCGCGCCCACACACCGCGTCGGCGCCAGGTCCAGAAGTACCAGTAGACCAGGGTCCAGCAGGGCAGATCGTGGGGCAGCAGCCGCCAGGCACAGCCGGCCCGCAGCACATACAGGATGGCATTCACGATTTCGCGGCGGGGCACCTCGATGGGGCGCCCGCGCGGGCAGGCGTCGGGCAGCAGGGTGCGGATCCGCTCCCACTCGGCGTCGGACAGGTCGGTGTCATAGGGTTGGCGTTCCATGAGGGGGCCGTGTAGAGTGTGATGGGGCACGCAGGGCGAGCTGCGTTGATGCAAGAAGCATCTTACTCTGCGGCCCCCTTTGCCTCCCCCGGCGGCATTTCCAAACACCCTCTCAGGAAACAGCATTGGTTTTCGCGCGAATGGAGCATTGTGTCAGGATTCAGGAGTTCCCACTGTTGCCTGGCCGGGCCCCAAGCCTTGGGGCCGGCCGCATCGTTCCCTGCAAGGCATTCAACAACCGAACCCGCATGGCCGACACCCTGAGCCCCGCAGAACGCTCGCGCCTCATGGCGCGCATACGCAGCCGGGACACCAAGCCCGAGATGTACGTGAGGAAGGCGGTCTGGCGCGCGGGTTTCCGGTACCGGCTGCACTCGCGCACGCTGCCGGGCAAGCCCGATCTGGCCCTGGCTCAATACAAGGTGGCCGTCTTCGTCCACGGCTGCTTCTGGCACCAGCACGGCTGTGCCAAGACCAGCCGGCCCTCGTCGAATCGCGAATTCTGGGACCGCAAGCTGGATGGCAACGTGGCCAGGGACGCGCGGAACCAGGCCGCCCTGCAGGCACTGGGCTGGACGGTCCTGACCGTCTGGGAGTGCGAACTTGAGGCAGGTACCGCCGACGTGCTGGGCGTTCTGAAGCGGTTGAGGACCATGCGTTCGGTTGAGAACGACCGGTCGGGCCGTCGCCCCGGGACGATCGCGACCATGCCTTGCGCCACCCTCACCCACGCCCATTGGAATCCGGTTGTCGGGCACAGGCCAGACCTGCCGGCAAGGTTCGACTAGACAGGGGATGAGCGCGGAGCCAATATCCTTGAACGTGCCGGCCGGCTCCCATCCCGTCCATGCCCGTCCGCAACCCTCCTCCGGGGCCGCGTGCCGAGGTGGCGGCCATGCCGTTGGTGTTGGACGAGGCCTTGGCCGTAGCGCGCCTTTCCATGACCAACGTCAAGCTGAAATCGTTCCTGAAATGGGTATTGAAGAGGGTTTGGGCCCTGGACAACGGGACCGGTCCCCATTGCAGTTCCAGGGAAATACACACGGCATGGAAGCATCGAACCCTGATCCATCAACGCCTCTCCTTTTTCAGGTATCCAAATAAGTGGCAAACCACTCCAGCGACTGTTGCCAGGCATCCTGGGCCGCTTCGGCATGATAGGAGGCGCGGGTGTCGTTGAAGAACGAGTGCCCGGCTCCTTCATACACCAGGCGCTGATTGGGCACACCGGCCTCCGTCAGAGCCTGTGCCAGTTGTTCGGTGCGCGGCAGTGGATAGGCCTGATCCGCTGCTCCCCAGATCGCCAGCAGGGCTCCATGGACCTGGGCGGCCTCCTCATCCGACAGGGGTGTTTCCGTAGAAGGACACCGCCGCGGCATTCAGTGGATTGTGGGCCGCGAAGGCCTGGGCGATGCGCCCGCCCAGACAGAAACCCATGATGCCCACATGGGTGCCCGTGGTGGCTTCCAGATCCAGAAGGTACCGGGCCGCCACGTCGAGTTCCGCCAGGGCCGTGGCCTGATCCAGAGCCATGGCCAGCTTGCGGGCCTCCGTAGGCTCCGTCGCCACCTCTCCGTGATACAGGTCCGGCGCAAGTGCGACATACCCGGCCTGGGCGACGCGGTTGGCGACATCCTTGATATGCGGATTGAGGCCCCACCACTCCTGAATCACCAGCACAGCCGGCGCCGGACCGGATGCGGGCAGCGCCAGATGGCCCTGCAGGGTCTGTTGATCGTGCTCGCCGTATTCCACCATGGAAGTGGTCAAGCCTGTGGCGGAAGCTTCTTCGTCGCCTTCGGACCCCACGCCTTCGGGAGTAGCCGGAGGTTCGGGTACGGTGACCGAGCAGGCCGCCAACAGTACGGACGCGGCACTGGTGCCCACGAGTGAACTCACGCCCTGCATGAAACGACGCCGGGCGATGAGGCCGCGTTCAAACTGATCAACGGTGGCCAACAACTGTTGGCGTTTCCTCACTCCCAGGGCCTGGGGTACAACAGCGGAGGTGAACACCGGAGATTCCGGGAGGAAGTGAACGGCACATGACAAGCCCTTCTTCTGGGTTGGTTGTCCCGTGACTGCAATGGTCACCGGGACATACCGGTAGAAAATGCATCGCGAGTATAGTCCGCACGGCAGGCCGGCAAGCTGGCAATGGCCCTC